>NZ_JAGSGD010000002.1 GCF_016772415.1 Phenylobacterium glaciei | reverse complement strand
CCCCCGCAGAGGGGGAGAGGAGGTGATGCTGCGATGCCGAGCTAGATCTCCTCTCCCCATTCATGGGGAGAGGGTAGGGTGAGGGGGCGGCGCCGGAGGCGACGCCTAGGGTCTTACCGCAGTGAGGCGTTCAGCCGTTCCAGCACCTTCGACCCCGGGATCAGTTCGGCGTCGGTGAGCTGATTCAGCGGGGTCTCCACCGTCTCCAGGCCTTCATGCAGGTCCTGCGCCTTGGGGTCGACATAGAGCAGGCCGGTGACCACCTCGCCCTGGGCCTGGCGGCTGGCGAGGTAGGCCATGGCCGAGATGCGATCGGTGGGATCGTAGTGCTCGGCCAGCTTGTGCAGGTTGAGGACCGAGCCGTCGTGCTGGGTGACCATGGTGTTGGTGCCGGGCTCGTAGTCCACGTGGATCGCCTCGCGCGGCACGACGAAATCCAGGGTGTTCACCGCCTCGTTGTGATCGCGGACATAGTCGAAGCTCTTGGTGGAGCCCGCGTGGTTGTTGAACTGGATGCAGGGGCTGATGCAGTCGATGAAGGCCGAGCCCTGGTGGCTGAGCGCGGCCTTGATCAGGGGCACCAGCTGGGCCTTGTCGCCGGAGAAGGAGCGGGCGACGAAGGTGGCGCCCAGCTGCAGGGCGACGCTCACCAGGTCGATGGCGCTGTCGTGGTTGACCACGCCCTTCTTGGACTTCGACCCCTTGTCGGAGGTGGCGGAGAACTGGCCCTTGGTCAGGCCATAGACCCCGTTGTTCTCGACGATATAGGTCATGTTCACCCCGCGCCGGATGGCGTGGGCGAACTGGCCAAAGCCGATGGAGGCAGAGTCCCCGTCGCCGGAGACCCCCAGATAGATCAGGTCGCGGTTGGCCAGGTTGGCGCCGGTGAGCACCGAGGGCATGCGGCCGTGCACGGTGTTGAAGCCGTGGGAGGCGCCGAGGAAATAGTCCGGGGTCTTGGACGAGCAGCCGATGCCCGACAGCTTGGCCACCCGGTGCGGCGGCAGGTCCAGTTCGTAGGCCGCCTGGATGATGGCCGCCGAGATCGAGTCGTGGCCGCAACCGGCGCAGAGGGTGGAGACCGAGCCTTCGTAGTCGCGCCGCGTCTTGCCGAGCGCATTCTCCAGCAGCCTGGGGTGATGCAGCTGGGGCTTGGTGATGTAGGTCATTCGGCGGCCTCCGGAACCTGGCGGCGTTCCGGCGTCGGCGCGGCGGGGCTGAGCGCACCGCCGATCTCTCCGGCGATGAAGCGGGCGGTGATGGGCGTGCCGTCATAGTGCAGCACAGCGGTGAGCTTGGCCGGGTCGACCCCGCCCTCGTTCATGATCAGGGTGCGCAGCTGGCCGTCGCGGTTCTGCTCCACCACGAAGACCTCGTCATGGGCGGCGATGAAGGCGAACACCTCGTCGGCGAAGGGGAAGCCGCGGACCCGCATCGCGTCGACGTGGCGGCCATTGGCGGCCATCACCTGCAGGGCCTCGTCCATGGCCGCGCCCGTGGAGCCGTAATAGATCACGCCGGTGCGGGTGGGCTTGGCGGCATTGCGGCGGACCGGGGCCGGGACCAGGCCCTTGGCGGTCTCGAACTTGCGCAACAGGCGCTGGACATTGTCGACATAGACGCTGCCCTCCTCGCTGTAGCGGGCATAGGGGTTGCGCGAGGTGCCGCGGGTGAAATAGCCGCCCTTGGTGGGGTGGGTGCCCGGATAGGTGCGGAACGGAATGCCGTCGCCGTCGACGTCGAGATAGCGGCCGAAGTCGCGGCCGGCCTCCAGCTCGTCATGGGTCATGACCTTGCCGCGATCGAGCTTGCGGCTGTCGTCCCAGGCGAAGGGTTCGGTGAGCCACTCGTTCATGCCGATGTCGAGGTCGAGCATGACGAAGATGGTGGTCTGCAGGCGGTCCGACAGGTCGAAGGCCAGGGCCCCCATCTCGAAGCATTCGCCCGGATCCTGCGGCAACAGCATGACGTGCTTGGTGTCGCCGTGGCTGGCATAGGCCGCCGAGAGGATATCGGACTGCTGGGTGCGGGTGGGCATGCCGGTCGACGGGCCGCCGCGCTGGACGTCGAAGATCACCGCCGGAATTTCGGCGAAGTAGGACAGGCCCACGAACTCCTGCATCAGCGAGATGCCCGGACCCGAGGTGGCGGTGAAGGCGCGCGCGCCGTTCCAGCCGGCGCCCACCACCATGCCGATGGAGGCGATCTCGTCCTCGGCCTGGACGATGGCGTAGCGGGCCTTGCCGGTCTTCGGATCGGTGCGGTAGTCGCCGCAGAATTCGGTGAAGGCCTCGGCCAGCGAGGTGGACGGCGTGATGGGATACCAGGCGCAGACCGTGGCCCCGCCATAGACGGCGCCTAACCCTGCCGCCATGTTGCCCTCGACATAGATCCGGTCGCCCACCTTGTCGGCGCGGCGCGCGCGCAGGCCCAGGGGCGCCAGGTTGGCCTTCACATAGTCGGCGCCCATGTGCAGGGCCGCGACATTGGCCGAAATCAGCCGCTCCTTGCCGGCGAACTGCTCGGCCAGCAGCTGCTCGATGACGCCGATCTCGATGTCCAGCAGGGCGGCGAGCGCCCCGACATAGATGGTGTTCTTGAACAGCTGGCGTTCGCGCGGGACCGAATAGGCCTCGTTGCACATCCGGGTGAGCGGCACGCCGACGACGGTGATGTCCTCGCGGAATTTCGACGGCGGCAGGGGCTTGGTGGAGTCGTAGAACAGGTAGCCGCCGGGCTCGATCTCGGCGAGATCGCGGTCCCAGGTCTGGGGGTTCATGGCCACCATCATGTCGACCCCGCCGCGGCGGCCCTGGTGGCCGGCCTCGGTGACGCGGACCTCGTACCAGGTGGGCAGGCCCTGGATGTTGGAGGGGAAGATGTTGCGGGCCGCCACCGGCACGCCCATCCGCAGGAAGGACTTGGCGAACATGGCGTTGGCGCTGGCCGAGCCCGAGCCGTTGACGTTGGCGAACTTGACGACGAAGTCGTTGACGGCCTCTAGCGGGCGCATGGCTTTTCCCCCGCGTGGGTCATCTCAAGGGTGAACTGCTGCATGTCCCAGGCGCCGGTGGGACAGCGCTCGGCGCACAGCCCGCAGTGCAGGCAGACATCCTCGTCCTTGACCATCACCCGGCCGGTCTTCAGGTCGCCCGAGACGTAGAGGTCCTGGGTCAGGTTGAGCGCCGGGGCGCTGAGCCGCAGGCGCAGGTCGTCCTCGTCGCCATTGGCGGTGAAGGTGATGGCGTCCACCGGGCAGATGTCGACGCAGGCGTCGCACTCGATGCAGATCGGCTCGGCGAACACCGTCTGGACGTCGCAGTTCAGGCAGCGCTGGGCCTCGGCCAGGCCAAGCTGCAGGTCAAAGCCCAGCTCCACCTCCAGCTTCACGTTCTTCAGGGATTCGTCCTTGCCCCGCAGCGGCACGCGGTGGCGCAGGTCGTTGGAGATGTCGTTGTCGTAGCTCCACTCGTGGATGCCCATCTTCTGGCTGACCATCGAGGTGCCGGGCGGCGGCCGGTCATGAACGTCCTGATCCTGGCAGAACTTGTCGATGGAGATCGCCGCATCGTGGCCCTGGGCCACGGCCCAGATGATGTTCTTGGGCCCGAAGGCGGAGTCGCCGCCGAAGAACACCTTGGGCAGGGTGGACTGGAAGGTGACCTCGTCGACCTTGGGCATGCCCCACTCATCGAAGTCGACGCCAAGGTCGCGCTCGATCCAGGGGAAGGCGTTCTCCTGGCCCACCGCCACCAGGACGTCGTCGCATTCGAAGTGCTGGTCGGGCTCGCCCGAGGCGACCAGCTTGCGGCGGCCGCGCTCGTCGAACTGGGCCACGACCTTCTCGAAGATCACCCCGGTGAGCTTGCCGCCCACGTGGGTGAATTCCTTGGGCACCAGGAAGTTGAGGATCGGGATGTCCTCGTGCAGCGCGTCTTCCTTCTCCCAGGGGGAGGCCTTCATCTCGTCGAAGCCGGAACGGACGATGACCTTGACGTCCTCGCCTCCGAGCCGGCGCGAGGTGCGGCAGCAGTCCATGGCGGTGTTGCCGCCGCCCAGGACGATGACCCGCCTGCCGATGCGGTCGACATGCTCGAAGGCGACGCTGGAGAGCCAGTCGATGCCGATATGGATATTGGCCGCGGCCTCCTTGCGGCCGGGCAGGTCGAGGTCGCGGCCGCGCGGCGCGCCGGTGCCGACGAAGACCGCGTCGTAGGTCTCGTCCTCCAGCAGCGCCTTGAGGCTGTCGATCCGCTGGCCCAGGCGCATGTCGATGCCCAGGCCGGTGATGTAGCAGACCTCCTCGTCGATGACTTCCTCAGGCAGACGGAAGCGGGGGATCTGGCGGCGGATCATGCCGCCGGCCTTGGCGTCGCCGTCAAAGACCACGACGTGATAGCCGAGCGGCGCCAGGTCACGGGCCACCGTCAGGGCGGCGGGTCCCGCGCCCACCAGGGCCACGGTCTTGCCGTTCTGCTGCATGGGGATCTGCGGCAGGAAGGCGGTGATGTCGGACTTGTTGTCGGCGGCGACCCGCTTCAGCCGGCAGATGGCGACCGGCTCGTCCTCGACCCGGCCACGGCGGCAGGCCGGCTCGCAGGGGCGGTCGCAGGTGCGGCCCAGGATCCCAGGGAAGACGTTGGACCGCCAATTGACCATGTAGGCGTCTGAGTAGCGGCCGTCGGCGATCAAGCGAATGTATTCGGGAACTGGCGTGTGGGCCGGACAGGCCCACTGGCAATCGACAACTTTATGAAAGTAGTCAGGCCCCTCGGTAATGGTGCGCTGCAAAACAAATTCCTTCCCGCGACGCTCTACTCTCGCGGTTGCGAAGACGCGTCCCTGCTTGCGGAAGCGTCCTCGCCGTCCCCGACGCGGCGTTGAATTCATCTAAATACCGTTCCGCGCCTACGCCAATACGCTTTCTGATCGATGATCACTGAAAGTGGCCGCGCGGTGCGGCGGATCGGCGCGGGTCAACAGTGCGTGAGAGTCCGTCAAAAGCGAACGGTGACGCTTTCATTAACGGGAGATGAACGGCATCCTACGACTCCCGCGACAGGCGAGCGCTAACCTTGGAGAAGCGTCCGATGCCGAACGAAATGGACCTGCCCGACGCCATCATCTCGCCGTTCGACGACGAGATTTCCTACGATGACTCCCTCGACGCCGACGTCGTCATCAACGACCGCCGCGCCCGCGCCGAGAACGCCGAAGCGCTGCGGCTGGCGCGGGCCCTGTAAAGATCCGCTCATCCCGGCGACGGCCGGGACCCAGATTCATCTGAGGCGCGGTGATGTTTCGCTGCTCAATTGAGCGCGTCCTGAAATCAAAGTGGGCTTCACCTGGGTCCCGGCCTTCGCCGGGATGAGCGGGGGTTGGGAGCTGCGGGCGAAGGCGCCATGATCGCCGCCTGAATGGGGCGCGCCATGGGTTATCGACAGGTCGTGGGCACGACCAGCTGGACCTTTCCGGACCTGAAGGACCTGCTGGCCAAAGCCTCGCCGCTGCGGTCGGGGGACGCACTGGCCGGACTGGCGGCGTCGTGCGCGCAGGAGAACGTGGCGGCCAAGCTGGCCCTGGCCGACGTGGCCCTGAAGACCCTGCTGGACCAGCCCCTGATCCCCTATGAGACCGACGAGGTCACCCGGCTGATCTGCGACAGCCATGACGCGGACGCCTTCGCGCCCATCGCGTCCCTGACCGTCGGCGAGTTCCGCGACTTCCTGCTGGCCGAGACCACCACCCCCGCCGTGCTGGCCCGCCTGGCGGCCGGGATCACCCCGGAGATGGCGGCGGCGGTGAGCAAGCTGATGCGCAATCAGGACCTGATCCTGGTGGCGTCAAAGTGCCGGGTGACGACGCGGTTCCGCAACACCATCGGCCTGCCCGGCACGCTCGCCGTCCGCCTGCAGCCCAACCATCCCACCGACGATCCGGCGGGGATCACCGCCAGCGTGCTGGACGGCCTGATGTACGGCTGCGGCGACGCGGTGATCGGGATCAATCCGGCGTCGGACAGCCTGGCGGCCACCGGTGAACTGCTGCGGCTGCTGGACGGGCTGATCACGCGGTTTTCGATCCCCACCCAGGCCTGCGTCCTGGCCCACGTCACCACCTCCATCGAACTGATCGAGCGCGGGGCGCCGGTGGACCTGGTGTTCCAGTCGGTGGCGGGCACGCAGGCCGCCAACGCCAGTTTCGGGGTGAACCTCGCCCTGCTGAAAGAGGGCCGGGAGGCGGCCCTGTCGCTGAAGCGCGGCACGGTGGGCGACAACGTCATGTACTTCGAGACCGGCCAGGGCTCGGCCCTGTCGGCGGGCGCCCACCACGGCGTCGACCAGCAGACCCTGGAGGCCCGGGCCTATGCGGTCGCGCGCGCCTTCAATCCGCTGCTGGTCAATACGGTCGTCGGCTTCATCGGGCCGGAATACCTCTATGACGGCAAGCAGATCATCCGAGCGGGGCTGGAGGACCACTTCTGCGGCAAGCTGATGGGCGCGCCCCTGGGCTGCGACGTCTGCTACACCAACCATGCCCAGGCCGATCAGGACGACATCGACACCCTGCTGACCCTGCTGGCCACGGCCGGTGTGACCTTCGTCATGGGGGTGCCGGGGGGCGACGACGTGATGCTGAACTACCAGTCCACCTCCTTTCATGACGCCCTCTACATCCGCGAGCTGCTGGGCCTGAAACGGGCGCCGGAGTTCGAGGCCTGGCTGGAAGGGCTGAAGATCACCGGCGGCGACGGACGGCTGCTGCCGCGCACGGCGAGCCATCCCCTGCTGACCGGCGCCTGATGGCCGAACCGCCAGCCCGCGATCCCTGGACCCACCTCACCGGCCTGACGGCGGCGCGGATCGCGCTGGGCCGCGCCGGCCCGGCCCTGCCGACCCGGGAGGTGCTGGCCCTGTCGCTCGCCCACGCCCAGGCGCGCGACGCCGTGCATGCGCCCTTCGATAGTGAGGGCGTCGCGCGCGGCCTGGCGGCGCTGGGCCACGCCACCCTCCAGGTGGCCAGCGCTGCGCCGGACCGGGCGACCTATCTGCGGCGGCCGGACCTCGGGCGGCGGCTGTCGAGCGCGAGCCGCGAAGTCCTGGACCGCGCCGAGCCCCGGGACGCCGACCTGGTGCTTGTGGTTGCCGACGGGCTGTCCAGCGCCGCCGTCCACGCCCATGCCGTCCCGCTGACCCAAGCCCTGCAGCCCTATCTCGACCGCGCCGGCTGGAGCCTCGGCCCCGTGGTGATCGCGACCCAGGGGCGCGTCGCGCTCGGCGACGAGATCGGCGAGGCCCTGGGGGCGGCCATGGTGGCCCTGCTGGTGGGCGAGCGTCCGGGGCTGTCGAGCCCCGATAGCCTGGGGGTCTATCTGACCCACGGGCCGCGCGTCGGCCGCACCGACGCCGAGCGCAACTGCATCTCCAATATCCGTCCCCAAGGCCTCTCCTATGACGAGGCCGCCTTCAAGCTGGCCTGGCATATCGCCGAGGCGAGGCGGCTGGGCCTGACTGGCGTCGCCCTGAAAGATGAGAGCGACCTGGTCAGCCTGACCACGCAAACCCACGACCAACTGCCGCCGGCTTGACCGCCGGGCGCCGTCAAACCGGGCCAGACGGCCGCGCCGGGCCTTGCGTTAACCTTCACCGTTGCAGCGGGGCGTAGGGCGCGCATCCTCTGAGACTTCAACCGGAGGACGGTCATGGCGGAAGAAACCGGCGTCACCTACGAGACCGTAGGCGCGGAGTATTTCGAGAAGCGTGGCCTGAAGCGCTATGCCGGGGTGTTCTCGCTGTGGGCGCTGGGCGTCGGCGCGGTGATCTCCGGCCAGTTCTCCGGCTGGAACCTGGGCATGGGGACCGGCGGCTGGGGCGGCATGCTGGTGGCGACGGCCATCATCACCGCCATGTACCTTGGCCTCACCTACTCCATCGCCGAGATGGCGGCAGCCCAGCCCCACACCGGCGGCGCCTATTCCTTCGCGCGCGCGGCCATGGGGCCTTGGGGCGGGTTCATCACCGGCCTGTGCGAGAACGTGGAGTACGTGCTGACCGCCGCCGTGGTCTGCTTCTTCATCGGGACTTATCTTTCGGCGATCTTCGAGACGCCGCCGGAGTTCCAGCCGCTCTACTGGATCGGGGCCTATATCCTGTTTGTGGGGATCAACGCCGCGGGCGTGGCGCTGTCCTTCCAGGTGACGGTGGTGGTGACCCTGCTGGCCCTGGCCAGCCTGGCGGTGTTCTGGGTCAGCGCCTTTCCGCAGGCCGACTTCCTGAAATACGCGATGAACGTGGGCCCAGGCGGGACCGTGCTGCCCGAAGGACATGGGCCCTTCCTGCCGGCCGGGATCGGCGGGGCGCTCGCCCAACTGCCCTTCGCCGTCTGGCTGTTCCTGGCCATCGAGCAGTTGCCGCTGGCGGCCGAGGAATCCCATACCCCGCAGCGCGACCTGCCCAAGGGCATCCTGGCCGGCATCTTCACCCTGATCGCCTCGGCCCTGCTGGTGCTGTGGCTGAACTCATCCATCCCGCCGGGGACCGCCGACCTCTCCAAGTCGGGCCAGCCGATCCTGGACGGGTTTGCGGTCCTGTACGGCGGCGGCCTGGCCAAGGCGCTGTCGGCGGTGGCGGTGGCGGGCCTGGTGGCCAGCTTCCACGCCATCATCTTCGCCTATGGCCGGCAGATCTATTCCCTGTCGCGGGCCGGCTACTTCCCCCGCGCCCTGTCGGTGACCAACGCGGCCCGCAAGACGCCCGGCCTGGCGCTCGCCATCGGCGGCCTGGTGGGCCTGGCGGTGATGCTGGCGGTCTGGTTCGGCCTGGGGGCCGAGAAGGGCGCGGCGGTGATCGGCGGGGCCCTGCTCAACATGGCGGTGTTCGGCGCCATGTTCTCCTACGTGATGCAGGGGCTGAGCTTCATCCTGCTGCGCCGCAAGTTCCCCGACCTGCCCCGGCCCTACAAGAGCCCGCTCGGCATGGCCGGTGCAGGCCTGACGGTGATCATCGCGCTGGTCACCATCGTCTACCAGCTGAAGGACCCGATCTATCGGACCGGCGTGCTGGGGGTGGCCATCTGGTTCGCCATCGGGATCGCCTATTTCGCCGTGGTCGGCCGCCACAGGCTGGTGCTGTCGCCGGAGGAGGAGTTCGCCATGTCCAAGGGCGCCTCGGGCGGACACTGAACCGCCGGCCTGCGGCGAATTCTCGCGCCGGCTTTCCCCTTTGTTCATTCCCCGCGTAACAGAGTTAAGTATGGGGAAGATTCACTTTGTGGGGGCTGAGGGCGTGGCGTCGCGTACCGGGTCCGATCTCGACAGCCGTCTGGCGCGGATCGCCCGGGCGACCTCCAGCGGCACGATCCTGCTCGACGTCGCCGGCCGCGTGGAGTGGGTCAATGAGGGCTTTTCGGCCATCAGCGGCTACACCCTGGAAGACTGCCTCGGTCAGACCCCCTGCGCCGTGCTCGGGTCGCCTCAGACCGATCCCGAGACCATGGCCCGGATGCGCGCCCACATCGCCGCCGGCGAGGGCTATCGCCTCGAGGTCCAGCTGCAGGCCAAGGACGGCCGCCAGTTCTGGATCGACCTGGATGTCCGGCCCACCTACGACGGCGCCGGCGCCCACGACGGCTTCGTCTCGGTCCAGACCGAGGTCACCTCCGCCAAGCAGCTCGAGGCCCGGCTGAAGGCCACCTCGACCTCGTTGCGCTCGGCCGGCCACCTGGCGCGACTGGGGGGCTGGGAGGTGGACCTGAGCGCCAATGTCGTTCGCTGGAGCCGCGAGGTCCAGGAGATGCTGGCCCGGCCCGACCGCGTCGAGACCCACGCCGCCACACTGGCCATCTATCCCGAGAGCGAGCGCGACCGCGTCCGCGCCTATATTCGCCAGGCCATGGACACCGGCGGGCGGATCGAATTCGAGAGTCCCATGATCACGCCGCACGGCGGAGACCTGTGGTTCCGGATCGTCGGCGAGCCGGAGATGGTGGACGGCAAGTGCGTGGCCATCCATGGCGCCATGCAGGACATCACCGCCCAGCGCCAGGCCCACGCCGAGCTGCTGGAATCAGAGCGTTTCGGCCGCGGGGTCATCGACGGGGTGGCGGCCATGCTCACCGTCATCGACGAGACCGGCGCCATCGTGGCCGCCAACCAGGCCTTCCGCTCCCGGGGCGCCGAGATGGTCGACAGCATCGTCTATCCCATGGGCCGCAACCTCTTTGACGTGGTGTCGCGGCTGCCCGGCAACCACGGCAAGGCCCTGGAAAGGGGCTTGCGCAGCATCCTCGACGGCAAGACCAAGTCCTTCATTCGCGCCTATCAGGCGATCAGCGGCGAGTGGTTCCGGATGACCGCGGCGCGCTTCGCTGGCGAAGGCCCGGTGCGCTGCGTGGTGATCACCCAGTCCATCCAGGACCTGAAGGAGTCCGAGAGTCAGCTGCGTGAGCTGAACGTGACCCTTGAGCGGGCCCGCGACGACGCCAACGCCGCCAACGACGCCAAGTCGGCCTTCCTGGCCACCATGAGCCACGAGATTCGCACGCCGTTGAACGGGGTCCTGGGCATGGCCCAGGCCATGGCCCGCGACGAGCTGCCGGACATCCAGCGCGAGCGTCTGACGGTGATCCGTCAGGCCGGCGAGACCCTGCTGGCCCTGCTGAACGACCTGCTGGACCTGTCGCGCATCGAGGCCGGCCGGCTGGAGCTGGAGGACTCGACCCTCGACGTCGAGCAGTTGGTCCAGGGGGCGCACGCCACCTTCACCACGCTCGCCACCGAAAAGGACGTCAGTTTCGCCGTCACCATCGCCCCCGAGGCGCGCGGCCTCTGGGCCGGCGATCCGACCCGGGTGCGCCAGATCGTCTACAACCTCGTCTCCAACGCCGTGAAGTTCACCGACCGGGGCGAGGTGACGGTCGATGTTTCCGTCGCCGATCCGCACCTGGTGTTCAAGGTCACCGACACCGGCCCCGGCATCGCCGCCGACCGGGTCGGCGCCCTGTTCCAGAAGTTCGTCCAGGAGGACACCTCCACGACCCGGCGGTTTGGCGGAACGGGCCTGGGCCTGGCCATCTGCCGCGAACTGGCCACCCTGATGGGCGGCGACATCAAGGCCGCCAGCGTCGAGGGCCAGGGCTCGGTGTTCACCGTGCGCCTGCCCCTGACCCGGCTCGGCGACGCCGACGGCCAGGTGGTGCGAGACGAGGCCTTCGAGGCCCCGCCCCTACGCGACGGCTCGGCCCTGCGCATCCTGGCGGCCGAGGACAATCCCATGAACCAGCTGGTGCTGCGCACCCTGCTGGCCCAGGTGGGCGTCGAGGTCACCTGTGTGGATAACGGTGAGCTGGCTGTCGCAGCCGCCGCCACCGGCGACTGGGACGCCATCCTGATGGACGTGCAGATGCCGGTGATGGACGGCCCCACCGCCACCCGCCTGATCCGCGAGTGGGAACGGGCCGAGGGCCATCGCCGCACCCCGATCATCGCGCTCACCGCCAACGCCATGGCCCACCACGCGGCGGAGTACACCGCCGCCGGCATGGACATCCTGGTCCCCAAGCCCCTGGAGCTGGAGCGCCTGCTGATCGCCATCCAGACCGTGCTGGACGAGGCCGACGCCGAGCAACTCGATATCGTCAGCTGCGCCTGAGGAGCATCCCCTCCTCTCCCACTTGTGGGAGAGGAGAAGGTAGCCTTCGCCAGCCTCAGCGTCCTATGGTCCCCGCATTCAAACCAAATGCATTGGGAGCGGCGACATGGAACAGCGGCGATTGGGAACCAGCGGCCTGAAGGTCAGCGCCATCGGCCTGGGCTGCAACAATTTCGGGATGCGGATCAGCGCGGAAGAGACCCAGACCGTGGTCGACGCGGCCCTGGATAACGGCATCACCTTGTTCGACACCGCCGACGTCTATGGCGGCACGAAGTCCGAGGAATTCCTGGGCGCGGCCCTGAAGGGCAAGCGCGACAAGGCCGTGGTGGCCACCAAGTTCGCCATGGGCGAGAACGCCGGCGGATCGCGCCGCTATGTGGTCAGCGCCGTCGAGGCCAGCCTCAAGCGCCTGAGCACCGACCGCATCGATCTCTACCAGATGCACCGCCCCGATCCGGAGACCCCGATCGAGGAGACCCTGCGGGCGCTGGACGACCTGGTCCGCGACGGCAAGGTTCTCTATCTGGGCAACTCCAACTTCTCCGGCTGGCAGATCGCTGACGCCGACTGGATCTCCAAGACCCAAGGCCTGGAGCGCTTCGTCTCGGCGCAGAACAACTACAGCCTGCTGGAGCGCAATGTGGAGCGCGAGGTGCTGCCGGCCTGCGAGCAGTTCGGCCTGGGCTTCCTGCCCTTCTTCCCCCTGGCGTCCGGCCTGCTGAGCGGCAAGTACAGCCGTGGCGAGGCGCCGCCCGAGGGCACCCGTCTGGCCGCCTGGGGACCGCGCGGCGCGGCGGCCCTCAACGACAAGAACTTCGACCAGATCGACAAGCTGGACGCCTGGGCGCGGGACAATGGCCACACGATCCTGGAGCTGGCCTTCGCCTGGATCCTCGGCCACCCGGTGGTGAGCTCGGTGATCGCCGGCGCCACCAAGATCGACCAGATCGTCGCCAACGCCAAGGCCGGCGACTGGAAGCTGACGCCGGACCAGGTGGCGGAAGTGACCAAGCTGGTGGGCAAGGACTGACACCTCAAAGAAAAACCCTCCCCCCTGGGGAGGGGGAGGGCCTTACTGACGAACCGCGGAGGAGGAACGCTGCGGGTCGAATGGGGTGGGTCAGAATTCTTCCCAGCTGTCGTCGGCCGGGCGCTGGGCCACCTGGGAGGTGGCGCGCATCTGCGGACGCGGGGCGTGGGCCGCGGCCGGCGCTTGACGACGGGCGGCCTGGGGCGCGGCCTGGGCGCCGCTGGTCTTGAAGCGGGCCACCAGGCGGTTCAGCTCCTGGGCTTCCTGTGACAGGCTGTGGCTGGCGGCGGTG
Source organism: Phenylobacterium glaciei (assembly GCF_016772415.1). NCBI lineage: Bacteria > Pseudomonadati > Pseudomonadota > Alphaproteobacteria > Caulobacterales > Caulobacteraceae > Phenylobacterium > Phenylobacterium glaciei. The sequence goes on along the minus strand of NZ_JAGSGD010000002.1, from coordinate 259,985 downwards.
GACTGCTCCACCATGGCCGCGTTCTGCTGGGTCACCTGGTCCATCTGGTTGACCGCGGCGTTGACCTGGTTGAGGCCGGTGGCCTGTTCCTGGGACGAGGCGGCGATCTCCGAGACCAGGCCGGAGATCTCGCTGACCTTGTTGACGATGCCGGCGAGCGCCGTGCCTGTTTCGCCCACCAGCCGCACGCCGCTCTCCACCTGACGGGTGGAGGCCGCGATCAGGGTCTTGATCTCCTTGGCGGCTTCGGCCGAGCGTTGGGCGAGCGCCCGGACTTCCGAGGCGACCACGGCGAAGCCACGGCCGGCGTCGCCCGCGCGGGCGGCCTCGACCCCGGCGTTCAGGGCCAACAGGTTGGTCTGGAAGGCGATCTCGTCGATGACGCCGATGATCTGGCTGATCTGCTTGGAGGACGAGGCGATCTCGCCCATGGCCTCGACGGCCTGGTTGACCACCACGCCCGAGCGTTCGGCGTCGCCGCGGGCGGCGTTGACCACGTCATTGGCCTGTTCGGCGCCGGCGGCCGACTTCTTCACCGTGACGGTGATCTCGTCGAGGGCGGCGGCGGTCTCTTCCAGGCTGGCGGCCTGTTGTTCGGTGCGGCGCGACAGGTCGTCGGCGGCGCCCGAGATCTCGCCCGCGCCATTCTGCATGCTGGACGCATTGCCGGCGATCACCAGCATGGCCTCCTCCAGGCCGCTCATGGCGCGGTTGAAGTCGTCCTTCAGCTTCACATAGGCGACCGGGAAATCATCGGGCAGGCGGTGCAGAAGATCGCCGTCAGACAGCCGCGACAGGCCCTCGGCCACCGAGTCCACCACATGGGCCTGTTCGGCGGCGAGCGCGGCGCGTTCAGCCTCGGCGCGCTGGCGTTCCTGCGCGCTCTGGGCCTCCATGCGGACCTTCTCGGCCTCGGCGGTGGTCAGCGCCAGGCCGTTTTCCTTGAACACCTGGACGGCGCGCGCCATGGCGCCGATCTCGTCCTTACGTTCCTTGCCCGAGACATGGGTGGAGAGGTCGCCAGAGGCGAGCTTCTCCATGGCGCTGGTCATGCCGGCGATGGGCCCGGCGATTTCCTTGCGCGAGATGTAGACGGCCAGCGCCCCCAGCAGCAGGGCGCCCGTACCGCCGGCGCCGATCAGCCACCAGAACACCGCCTGGCTATCCTTGGCCGCGTCGAGGGCCGACTGGTCGATGTCGGCCTGCTGCTGCTTGGTAAGTAAACCGACAGCGGCGTCGGCCCGGTCGAAGACAGGCTTCATCTTGTCCTGCAGGGTGCTCTCGCAGTCAAACAGCAGGTGGATGGCGCGTTGGTCGGCCAGTTCTTTATCCAGGGCCACATAGGCGTCGATGCTGTCGGTCAGCACCTTGTAGGGGGCGACATGCTCGCCCTCGATCAGCGGCTTCATCTCCTTGATCGCGGCGCGCACCTCGGCGACCTGGCCGTCGAACGCCTTCTGCAGCTCCGGCAGCTTGGCGTCGTCGGTCTCCACCACGCTCTCGTAGGCCAGCTGGTGCATGCGGGTGAAGGCGCTGTCCACGCGGGCGGCGAGCGAGTTGCCCTTCACCGGATCGGCCACCAGATGATTGGTGGCGGCGGCCATCTCGTCGGCCTTGATCACCGCAAACGCGGTCATGCCGGCCGTCAGGCTGAGCAGCATGGCGACGATCACCATCACCTTGGCGGAAATGCGCAGATTGGAAATGAAGCTCATCAAGTCGGTCCTTGGCCGGCCGGCCGCGCGCCGGTGAGTCGGAATCCTGGTTAACGGGAAGTGGTTACAAATCGATGGACACGCGAAGCGCGAGGACGAGGGCCGGGTCGGCGTCGCGGTCGCCGCCGGGATGGATCACGTACTGGACGCTGGGCTGCAGGGTCAGGCGCGGGGCCACCTTGTCGGCATAGGTCAGCTCGATCGTCGACTCGGAGGATTCCGCCGAAACGCCGCCGGCGGTCAGGGTCTGCTGGAACTTGTCGGAGAGCCCGCCATAGGCGACCCCAAGGGACAGCGCCGAGTCCGGGCGGCCCGCGAACACCTGGGTCATCAGCAGGCCTGCCTGGCCGCCGCCCTTGAAGGGCGTGGTGTCGCCGTCCGAGACGCCCAGGCGCAGGAAGCCCGCCACCGCGCGGACATCACCCTGCGCGCCGTTCAGCGGCTGCTCCACCAGCAGATAGACGCCGGTCGCCGTGCGCTGCACGGGATCGCCCGCGGCGTCGAGGTCGAGGATGTCCTCCTGCTTCTTCGTATAGCCCCAGGCGCCCACCGCCACCTTGCCGCGCCCGGTCCAGCCGGCCTCGGCGATCAACAGGCCGCCGTCATCGAAGGCTGTGTCCACGCCATCGGGGTCGCCGATCACCCCGGCATGGGCGTTGAGCACCGCGGCCTGGACATAGGTGGCGTCGCTCGGGACGAGCCGGACCCGCAGCGCCAGCGCCGTCGACGGGAAGATCGAGGGGCCGTTGGGGCCGGTGGCCGCCAGCTCCGACCCGATGCCGAAGGCCGGCGAGATCAGCAGACCCGCCGCGTCGGTGGTGTAGAATTCGCTGTTCAGGTCATAGAGGCCGGCGCGCACCGACGCCTTGCCGACGTCCTGCTGCACCCAGGCTTCATAGACCTTGGCGCGGGGCCGGGTGACCTCGATGTTGTCGATCCCCTGCAGGGTCCCGGCGATGTCGTTGGGGGCGCCGCCTGAGTTGTTCAGCAGCGAGACGTGGGCGGTGGCGCCGGTCCAGCCGAGCGCCTTGTCCAGGTCGAGGTCGGCCTCGATCAGCAGGTTGTCGAGGACCTTGCCGGCCTGGGACGCGCCGCCCGACACCGGGCCCGCGACATCGGCGGTATAGGTGGCCGCGAGCGTCCAGGCGCTGTCCTGGGCGGCGGCCGGCTGGCTGAGGAGAGCCGCACCCAGGCCAAGGCCCAGGAGCGTGAGGCGTCGGCGCGCCCCCATCGTCGTCACGGTCATCGGTAGCCCCACGTGAACCCGCTCTAACGGCAGGCGTCATGGGCTCAGGGTCGGGTATGCGACTTAAGATCAGCCTTAAGCGTGGCGGACACTTTGTCGCATGCGGCGCAAGTCCTTGGACGATAAGGCCTTCTAGCCGTCCAGCTTGTCGGGCTTGAGGTTCATCAACCCGCGCCGTTCCAGCTCGCCCAGCAGCTGATCGACCTGGCTGCGCAGCTCCAGCATGCCCTCGGGGCTGAGGATCAGGAACCCGGACTTCACCACCTCGGTGACGCCGGCGGTGTTGGACACATTGGCCGCCAGGGCCACCCGGAAGACGCCCGATTGAAAGCCCAGGCCCGCCACCTTGTCGGCGAAGATCATCGGCAGATCGAACTCGGGAAGGCCGGGGGGACTGGACATGGCGGCAAACTGCCATGATTCCCCCTCACCGACCCTGGCAAGCGGGGCCAAGGCGGGCTTAGATAAGGGATAAGGGAGAGACCCAGCATGGCCAAGTTCCAGGTGACACCGCTCACCCCCACCATCGGCGCCGTCGTTGAGGGCATCGACCTCTCCCAACGGCTGGACAACGGGCAGTTGGAAGAGGTCCGCGCGGCCCTGCTGGCCCACCAGGTGATCTTCTTCGAGGACCAGCACATCACGCCCGTTCAACATCGCGACTTCGCCGCGCGATTTGGTGCGCTCCATACCCACCCGCTCTATCCCGGCGTGCCCGAGGCCCCGGAGCTGTTCATCCTGGACAACCACAAGGACAACCCCACCGACAACGACAGCTGGCACACCGACGTAACCTTCATCGAGACCCCGCCCATGGCCTCGATCCTCTACGCAAAGCACCTGCCCCCCAGCGGCGGGGACACCATCTGGTCGAACATGAAGGCGGCCTATGAGGCCCTGTCGCCCACCTTCCGGGAATTCCTGTCAGGGCTGGACGCGGTGCACGACTTCGCCCGCGGCTTCCCGCAGCAGGGCATCGTGGCGGCGGGCGCCGGCGCCGAGAAGCACGCCAAGGCGCTGGCCGCCAATCCGCCCGTCCTGCACCCGGTGGTGCGCACCCATCCGGAGACGGGCCAAGACGGCCTGTTCATCAACTATGGCTTCACCGACCGCATCAAGGGCCTGCGCCGCAAGGAGAGCGACGCCATCCTGAACATGCTGTTCGAGCACATCCAGAAGCCGGAGTTCCTGGTCCGCTGGCGCTGGAAGGACAACGCCATCGCCTTCTGGGACAACCGGGTGACCCAGCACTACGCGGTCAACGACTACCTGCCCCACCGCCGGATCATGAACCGCGCCACCGTCCTGGGCGATCGGCCCTATCACCGCTCCCGCATGCCCGCCGGCGTGAAAGTCGCCGCCGAGTGACCGAGACGCCGGCGACGACCTACCCTGACACCGGCTTGCTGGCGGTCCTCGCGCGGCTGGGCTTCGGCCTGACCCTGCTGGCCATCTTCCTGGCCTCGATCGCGCCGGGCTGGCTGACGCCCAGGCTGCTGCACTCCCACTATCTGGAGCACTTCGCGGCCTTCTACGTCGCGGCCTGCGCCGGCCTGGCCGCCATGCCGCGCACCCATATCCGCAGGATCGCCCTCGGCTACCTGCTGTTTGGCCTGATCCTGGCCGTGACCCAGTATGCGCGGGGCGCGAGCTTGGAGGTGGCGATCCGCAACTGGGTGGCCGACGCCGGCGGCGTGGTGGCGGCCTTGTCGCCGGTGGTGGTGGAGCGGTTCCGGCGGCTGTTTGCGCCCCGGCCGTCATAGAACCGTCCAAGTCGCGGGGCACCTGACCTTCAGGTCGGGGGACCCCAGGGAGATGAGATGCCGCCCGGCCAGGATGACAACCCGTTCGGTACGCCCCGTGGCGCATGGGGCCTGCAGCCGCCGACCACCTTTGGCGTCAACACGCCGATCAAGCGGCCGACCCCGCCGTCGAACCAGATACGCGTCCCGGCGCCGGCCGCCGCGCCTCGCAACATCCTGACCGGCGGCCTGGTCCCGCAGGCCGGTCCGCGGCCCGCCGTCACGCCCCAGCCCAGCTCGCCCGCCGCGGCGGAGATCAAGCCGGCGCCGGCGGAGATCGAGCCCGCGCCGCTCGCCGAGCCGCCGGATCCGACCCTGGTGAGCGACTCGGTGCTCGCCCGCACGAGCGCCGCACCGACCGCCCGCGTCGGCGGCCTGCCCTTCCCGCCGGTGGCTGGCGTGGGGGTCTTGATCGCCGCCCTCGTGGTTGGAGGCCTATTGCTGTTCCGCCACCCGCCCGCGCCGCCCGCGCCGGTCGAGGCCCCCGCGACCGTGACGCCCGTCGCGCCGGTGCTCCCCCAGGCAGCGGTCCCAGCAGCAGCAGCCGGCCAGCCGGTCGCCGACCCGCCGCCTGCCGCCGCCGTGCGAACGGTCAGGGCCGCGCCCGCGCCGCAGCCCCGGCGCGTCGCCCCCGTGGCGGAGACCCCCGCGCCGATCACGCCCCCGCTCCTGGCCGCGCCGGCGATCGTGACCGCGCCTCCGCCCCCCGCGCCGACCGCGGCCAGCCCGCCGTCGATCGATCCAGAGGTTCCGATGACCACCCGTCTGCCGCAATAGGTCCTAGGGCGCGATAACCCTCAGGGTCTCGGGGTCGAAGATCTGAATCTCGCTGCCCATGTCGGCATAGACCACGATGTCAGGATGGCCGGGCATCACCTTGAAATAGCGGTCGCCCACCACCGAGACCCCCAGCGGCCCGCAGGGCGCTTCCTGCGGCTCGCCGCGAGCCTCGCTGGCCTCCCAGGCGGTCTTGGCCGCCCCGGTCGGCTGCAGCACGTAACGGCCCTTGTCCTTGTCGTCATAACCCTGGGCCGGGGCGAAGGCGCAGGTGGCCGTCTGCGCGCCGGGCGAGGCCGCGCGAACCCCCGGCAGGATCGCTTCCAGCGGCGCATCGGCCGCCTTGGCGAAGGTGCGGATCACCGGGCGGCGCTCCGCCGGCGGACCGGCATAGACCAGCTGGAAGCCCGGCAGACCGTCGTCGGCCTCGATATGCACGCCGCCCTGCTCGGGACCACAGGCGAAGGCCTGCAGGGCCAGCTTGCCGCCCTTCACCTCCTGCCATGCGCAGGCGGCGAATTCCGGCGCCGACTTCAGGGCCGAGACTGGCATCGCCTCGGCGACGGGGGCCGGGGCGGGCTTGGCCGCCGGGGCCCGCGGCGAGCAGGCGCTCATCAAGACCAGGCCGCAGAGGCCCGCCAGCCTGGTTTCATGGATGCGCATGGCGTTCCCCCCTTTGCCAAGGCTGACCTTCGGCGTGAACCGCCGAGCGCGCAAGAACGCGGGGTGCGGGAGCCTGGGCTGTCAGGGAGAAGAATTTGGCGCGCCCGGAACGATTCGAACGTCCGACCCTCAGATTCGTAGTCTGATGCTCTATCCAGCTGAGCTACGGGCGCGCACATCGCCTTTCGGCGAAGGGCGGGTATCTAGCGGTTCGCCGGGCGTGATTCAACCACGATCTCGCACCTTTCGCGGCTCAGGCTATCGCTCCGGTCAACTTGACGCGCCCTGGGAGAACAAACACAAGGGACGCTCAAACAAGAGGTGGGCCCAGAGCCCGCTCATGAGGCGATCCGCATGACCGACACCGCCGAGGCGCCCGCCATCGTCCCCTACGAATTTTCCCGGGACTGGTTTTCCGGCAACGTCCCGACCTGGCGTCAGATCATCGACAAGAACAAGCCGCGCAGGATCCTGGAAATCGGCTCCTTCGAGGGACGCTCCACCGTCTGGATGATCGAGCACTGCACGGTCGCGGCGCAAGGCGATGTCGAGATCACCTGCATCGACACCTGGGACGGCGGGATCGAACACCAGAAGGGCGGCCAGATCGAGACCTCGATGCCGGACGTCGAGCGCCGCTTCAACGCCAATATCGAGATCGCCCAGGGTAAGACGCCGCACAAGGCCGAGATCACCCGGATGAAGATGTATTCCAACCTGGCTCTGGCCAAGCTGATCGCCGAGGGCAAGACCGAGTATTTCGACCTCGTCTATGTCGACGGGTCGCACCAGGCGCCCGACGTGCTGATCGACGCGGTGATGTCGTTCCAGGTGCTGAAGGTCGGCGGGATCATGATCTTCGACGACTATCTGTGGTCCATGGACCGGCCAGGTACGCAGGACGTGCTGAAGATGCCCAAGCCCGCCATCGACGCCTTCATGAACATCTTCCAGCGCAAGATGAACATCTTCATGGGCGCCCCCATCGGCCAGCTCTACACGCGCAAGATCAACCCCTAGGGGCCGGCCTCTACAGCCAGTCCAGCATCCCCAGCTTGCACATCCACATCAGGCCCATCTGAACCGCCCGGCGGCGCTCCACCGGGAAGGTCAGCAGGACGTCCTTCACCGAGCGGGTCTCGGCGCCGAGCGCCGTCAGCACCGCGCCGCATTCCTGGGCCGTGCAGCGCCAGTTGCTGGCGAAGCGGTCGAGGTCCAGGCCTTGGGCCCGGTCGATGTCGGCCTGGCTCACCCCGGGCCGCACCCGCAGCAGGGTGTCGATGCTCTGAACGTCGGTGGGGAAGCCCGCGAAGTCACGGTTGGGATCGCCCTTCACCGGGTTGAACCGGCCCTGGGTGGTGTCGGGCGGCGAGGCCTGCCGGATCGCGGTCAGTTCGTCGGCCAGGGCGGCGTACTGGCGGGCCACCACCGGCCAGTCGAACACCTCGCACACGCGCCTGCGGCCGGCCTCCCCCATCCTGCGGCGCAGGTCGGGCGAGGCGATCAGGGCGGCGATGGCGGCGGCCGCACGGCCCACATGCACCGCCGTGTGCTGGGCCAGGCCGCCGACATAGAGCTGGTAGGACTCCAGGCCCAGGACATGCCGCTCGGCGGCCCCGACCCCGACGCCGCCGGGGGCGCCGCCCAGGGTCGGGATCAGGAACCCCTGCTCGCCGTCCTGCACCGTATAGCGGTAGCCGTCCCAGTCGCTGACCACCACCGGCAGGCCCGCGGCCATGGCCTCCACCGGGGTGATGCCGAAGGTCTCCTGGATGTTGTCCACCAGCGAGATGAAGATGTCCGAGCCGGCCCAGAACGATCCCACCCGGGCCTGGTCGTTGCCGTCCAGGAAGTGGACCGTGACCGAGGGCGCATAGGCCTGCGCCGCCGCCTGGTAGCGGGCGCGGTCCTGATCGCCATTGGGAAACCAGCCGACCATGGCGAAGTGGACCTTCACGCCGCTGGCCTGGGCCGCCTCCTCGATGGCGCGGAACATCGGCTGCGGCGCGGCCTTCTCGAAGAACGACAGCCGGCCCAGCCACAGCACCAGGATGTCGTCCTCGGCGATGGCCAGCTCCTCACGGACCTGGGCGCGGACCTGCGGCCGGTCGGCGCGCGCCGCGATGGCCGGCTGGTCGACGCCCAGCGGGATCAGCGGCAGGTAGGGCTTGGGGTTCTTCGCCCCGCCGAAGCGGTCGGCGAGGAAGCCCGACCACGCGTCGAACATCTGGTTGAGCGCGTCCTGTACCGAGGGCGAGGTGCAGATCAGGGCGTCCCAGGGCTGGATCGGCGAGGTGACGGCTGTCGCCATGTCGGCCCGCAGGGCGGGAGGGGCCAGAGTATGGACCAGGCCCATCAGGCTGTAGGCGCGGTCGCCCACGGCGCGCCGCCGCAGCCAGGAGATGTCCGACAGCGCCGGCGTGCCGCGTAGCATGACGCCCGACTGGGCGACCACCCCCTGGGCCAGCAGGCTGTTGCTGGTCAGGGCCGTGCCGCCGGGGGCGTCCCCCAGCAGGCCCTGGCGCAGATCGGCGTCGGAGATGCTGGCCTGGCTAAGGAAGGTGACCTGGTCGAAGCCGCCGTGCGCCGACAGCGCCCGGAACAGTTCCAGGTTGGCCACGTCCTTGCCGAACGGATTGTTGACCAGGTTGAACTGGCCCGACGGATGATAGATCGCCAGTCGCGACGCCAAAGGTCCGCCCCACATTCGCAAGGGCCGTTCCCGCCCGATCAGACGCGGGGAATACGATCTCCGGAGCGGCGCAGCAAGCCGCCGCCCGTGCTCAGAGGTCCCGCCAGCAGCGCACATCCGACCCCGGCCAGGGCGTCGCCTCATAGACCGCCCGGGCCACGGCGCGGGCCAGGCAGTCGGCGGCCAGGGCGCCGATGCGGGCGATGGTGAAGTCGCCCCCCTCCAGGGGCCGGCGGCCGGTGGAGAGCGCGAACACCACATCCCCGTCGAAGGGGGCGTGGACGGGCCGGATCGAACGGGCCAGGCCGTCCTGGGCCATGACCGCCACCCGCTTGGCCTGGGCGGGCGTCAGCACCACGTCGGTGGCGACGCAGGCGATGGTGGTGTTCATCCGCGCCTGGGGATCGGCCTTGGCCAGGCCCCAGACGTCAGGCTGGGCCGACAGCCCCGCGGAGCCCTGGCCCCCGAACTCACCGTCCATCTCGAAGGGCGCGGCCCAGAAGGATTTGTTGTCGCCCGACACCACCGAGCCGAAGCTGTTGACGCAGACCACCGCCCCCACCGCGATGCCGTCGGCGGCGAGGATCGAGGCCGAGCCGGTCCCGCCCTTCAGGGAGCCTGCCATGGCGCCGGTCCCGGCGCCCGCGGTCCCGAGTTGGAAGTCCAGGCCCGCGGCCTCGACGGCCTCCCGGCCCAGCCGGCGATAGGGCGGGTCCTCACCCCAATCCCGGTCGCCGCCGTTGGCGACGTCGTAAAGAATGGCGCCCGGAACCACCGGCGACTTGGGCACGCCTGGACGGTTCACCAGGCCGTAGCCCCGGCCCCGAGCCCCGAGCCAACTGACCACCCCATCGGCGGCGGCCAGGCCGTAGACCGAGCCCCCCGACAAGACGATGGCGTCGATGGCCTCCACCAGGTTCTCCGGCGCCAGCGCGTCGGTCTCCCGCGTGCCCGGCCCGCCGCCACGCACGTCGCAGGCCGCCACCGCCCGGTCGTCGGGCAGGATTACCGTGACCCCGGTGCGCAGGTTCAGGTCCTGGGCCTGGCCCACCATCAGGCCGGGCACATCGGTGATCAGGTTGCGCGTTCCAGGGGCGGCGGGGGGCTTTAGGTTCATGATCGAACCAGAAGCATGGCTTGGCGTTTGTTGTCCACGCGCGCCTCGCTATGCTGACGCCTCTCGCATTTCAGTCCCCTCATCTCCGCGTGGTCCATCCGTGTCGCAATTCAAGCGCCTGAGCATCGTCCTGCTGGCCACCCTGGCCAGCGCCTGCGCCTCCCTGAAGCCCGCCCCCTCGGCGCCCGCGCCCGGCGTCGGAACCGGCATGGTGGCGGCGGCCAATCCGCTGGCGGTGGAGGCGGGCGTCAACGTGCTGCGGCGGGGCGGTTCGGCGGTGGACGCCGCCGTCGCCGTCCAGGCCGTGCTGGGCCTCGTCGAGCCGCAGAGCTCGGGTCTCGGCGGCGGCGCCTTCATGACCTATTACGACGCCAAGACCCGCAAGGTGACCGCCTATAACGGCCGCGAGACGGCGCCGGCCGCCGCCACCGACGCCCTGTTCCTGGGCGCCGACGGCAAGCCCCTGCCCTTCGTCACCGCCCTGATGAGCGGCCGCTCCTCCGGCGTGCCCGGCGCTATCGCCATGCTCTCCCTGGCCCAGTCGCAGCACGGCAAGCTCGCCTGGAACAGCCTGTTCGGCGACGCCGAGAAGCTGGCCGACGACGGCTTCAAGGTCAGCCCGCGCCTGGCCGGCATGATCGTCGGCCGCTTCCCCCAGGCCAGCGCCCCGGACGCGGTGGCCTATTTCACCAACCCCGACGGGACCCGCATGAAGGCGGGCGACACCCTGAAAAACCCCGCCTACGCCGCCACCGTGCGCAAGGTCGCCGCCGAGGGCCCCAAGGCCCTGCTGGAAGGCCCGGTGGCCGATGCCATCGTCACCCGCCTGCACCAGGGCGACCTGCCCAGCACGATGACCCTCGCCGATCTCAAAGGCTACAAGCCCAAGGTCACGCCCGCCACCTGCCGCCCGTTCCGCATCTATGTGGTCTGCACCCCGCCGGCCCCCTCAGGCGGCCCCGCCGTGCTGGAGGCCCTGGGCATCCTGGAACACACCGACATCGCGTCCCATCCCAACGACGCCCAGGGCTGGTACCTGTTCTCCCAGGCCAGCCGGCTGATGTACGCCGACCGCGACCGTTACATGGGCGACCCCGATTTCGTGGACGTGCCGACCGCGGGCTTGCTGGACAGCGCCTATGACGCCAGCCGCGCGGCCCTCATCAACCCCGACAGGGCCGGCCCCGCCCCCGCCCCCGGCAAGCCCAAGGGCGCCGGCGTTCGCGCCCCCGACGCCACGGTGGAGCCGGGCGGCACCTCGCACATGGTCATCGTCGACGCGGCCGGGAACGCGGTCTCCATGACCACCACGGTGGAGAGCATCTTCGGCAACGGCCGGATGGTGAACGGCTTCTTCCTCAATAACCAGCTCACCGACTTCTCCTTCGCGCCCAAGGAGAAGGACGGCGTCCCCGCCGCCAACGCCGTGGCCGGCGGCAAGCGTCCGCGTTCGTCCATGGCTCCGGCCGTGGTGCTGGATCAGCAAGGCCGCTTCGTCGCCGCCCTCGGCTCCCCCGGCGGCTCGGCGATCCTGGCCTACAACCTCAAGGCCCTGGTGGCCTTCATCGACTGGAAGCTGCCCATCGACCAGGCCATCGCCCTGCCCAACCTGATCGCGCGGGGCGACAGCTACGCCTCCGAGCCCGCCAAGTTCCCGGCCGGCGTCGTGGAGGGTCTGGCCGCCAAGGGCGTGGTCCTCAGGACCGGCGGCGGCGAAGACTCCGGCCTGCACGGCATCGTCATGACGCCTGCCGGCCTGGTGGGCGCCGCCGACCCCCGCCGTGAGGGGATCGCGAAGGCGCCTTAGAGACAACAGCTCATCAATCGTCATCCCCGGGCTTGTCCCGGGGACCCATGATCTCCGCATCGCCGCAGGTCGCGCGGCCGACACCAGGGATGCTTGCTGAACCACGGAGGTCATGGGTGGCCGGGACAAGCCCGGCCATGACGATCAGAGGCGAGGTGAGGGAACTAGGAGCTCTTCGCCCTTACCCGCTTGGCCTTCCGCCGCGGCGGCGCGCCCGGTAACCGCAGCTCGAAGACCGAGCCCTGGTCGCCGGTCTGCGCCAACACCAGGTCGCCGCCGTGGCCCTGCGCCAGCTCGCGCGCGATCGCCAGGCCGAGCCCCGCGCCCCCGGGACGGCTGGACCCCGCGAAGGGCTGGAATATCCGATCCTGGGCGCGCTTCGACACCCCCGGCCCATTGTCGGAAAACCGGATCAGGGTCGCCCCATCCACCTGGCTCAGGGACACCGTGACCACCCCCGGCGCCGTGCGGCCGTCCTGCGCCTCGATGGCCTCGCGGGCGTTTCGCAGCAGGTTGGCGACGATGCGGTGCAGCTGGTCGGGGTCGGCGGTGACCTGGTCGGCGGGATCGATCTCGGCCTGCAGACGCACGCCATCGGCGGAGAGCCTGGCCTCCTCGGCGGCCATCTCCAGGGCCGGCGCGAAGGGCAGGGCGCCGATGTCGGGGGCCGCCTCCTGGGTCTTGCCATAGACCAGGACGTCGGTGGCCAGCTTCACGGCTCGGTCCAGGGCGCGCTCCAGGCGCGGCAGGGCCTGGGCCACCTTGGGGTCGCGCGACGCCGCCAGCCGCTCCGAGGCGATCTGGGCGCTGGTGAGCATGTTGCGCAGGTCGTGGTTGATCTTGGCCACGGCCTCCCCCAGGGCCGCGAGCCGGGCGCGGGAATTGAGCGCCACCCGCAGATCGGCCTGCATCAGATCCAGCTCCACCTCGGCGCGGCCGATCTCGTCGCGGCGGCCGGAGGGATCGAGGTGCGAGGCGGGGTCATCGGGATCGGCGCGGAACCGCTCCATGGCATGGGTGATCCGCTGCATCGGCCGCACCAGGAAGAAGGCCAGGGACAGATAGACCAGGATGCCGGCCATCAGTGAGACGAAGGCCATCACCAGCAGCAATTGCCACAGATACCGGGTCAGCTCGCGCTTCAGCACGGCGTCGGGGGCGACGATCTCGATGAAGTCGGCCTTGCGGATGCGCGGCTCGGCGATCACCCGCACCATCCGGCCCTCGCCGCCGCCCATCAAGGTCTGGAAGGGCGCCGACAGCCAGGAGACCGGCGCCTGGTCGCGCAGGTCCACCAGATAGGGCGCGCGCTCCAGCTTGGGTCCCTGCAGCACCAGGCGGCGCATGCCCTCGGTCTGGATCGCCACCCGCTGGACGCCGGCGCCCTCCAGCAGCTGGGCGGCCAGGGCCTCGCTCACCACCCGGTCGGGGGCGACGTCAGGGGCGATGGTGGCCAGTTCGGCGGCGCGCACCCGGTCCAGCAGCCACTGCTCCTCGAAGGCCGCCAGCGCCGGCGGCAGGACGAGCGCGCCCGCCGAGGCCACGAACAGGATGGTCAGGATCAGCAGACGCGCGGAGAGGCCGCCCGGCCAGAAGAACCGCCGTCTGGTTCGCCTCGGGGGCGCCTGAGGCTGAGGGGCGTCCGCCATGAACCTTTCCCCCTACTTCACCGTGGGGCTTTCGGCAACGCGACGTCTGTTCGCGTCACAGGGGAATCTATCGGTTTGCCCCCACGGCGGCGGCGACATTTGCAAAGCCGTCGGCCCGCAGGCGCTGGGCCAGGTCGGCCTTGATCCGCTGCACCAGGCCCGGCCCACCGAACACCATGGCGGAGTAGAGCTGCACCGCGCAGGCCCCCGCCCGGATGCGCGCATAGGCGTCGGCGCCCGAGGCGATCCCGCCCGCGCCGATCAGCGCCACCCGGCCCGCCGTGGCGGCATGGAACTCCCCCATCATCTGCTGGGCCAGAGCCTTCAGCGGCGCGCCCGACAGCCCGCCCGTCTCCCCCGCATGGCTTGAGCGCAGGTCCGGTCGGCCGATGGTGGTGTTGGAGACGATGATCCCGTTCAAGCCATTGGCGATCACCGTCTCGACGATGGCCTCGACCTCGCCGGCCTCCAGGTCGGGCGCGACCTTGAGGAACATGGGAACCTTGCCCTCAGCGGGGAGCCGGTCGCGGGTCTCGGCCAAGCGGCCAAGCAGCTCCTCGAGCGCCGCCTTGGTCTGCAGGGCGCGTAGGCCCGGCGTGTTGGGCGAGGAGATGTTGATGGTGAAGTACGACGCCAGGCCCCACAGCCGCGTCAGGCCGGTGACGTAGTCGCCGATCCGATCCTCAGCATCCTTGTTGGCGCCGATATTGGCCCCGATCACCCCAGGGCCACGCTTGCCCAGCCGCGCGGCGAAGGGCTCCAGCCCCTGATTGTTGAAGCCCATGCGGTTGATGACGCCCTGGTCTTCCGTCAGCCGGAAGAGACGCGGGCGCGGATTGCCGGCCTGGGGCAGCGGCGTGACCGTGCCGCACTCCACAAAGCCGAATCCCGCCGCCAGCATCGGCCCGAACACCTGGGCGTTCTTGTCGAAGCCGGGCGCCAGGCCCACGCAGTTGGGCAGGGCCAGCCCCGCCAAAGTGGTGGCCAGGATCGGGTCGTCGCGGCCCGCGCGCGGACCCAGGCCCATCTCCAGGCCCTTGAGGGTGACGCCGTGGGCGTCCTCCGGGTCCAGCACGCGCAGGACACGGGCGGCGAGGTCGTGGATCACGCGAGGTCTCCCAGCAGCGGCACGCCGTCAGGCCCCAGAGGCGCGTCGGTCACCGCCCGCACCTGCGCTGGCGTCAGGACGTCGTAGAGGTGCGGAAACAGGTCCCCGCCCCGCGAGGGCTCCCAACGCAGGTCGCCTCCCAGGTCGTCGGCCTCCACCTCCAGCACCACCAGGCCCGTGAGGTCCTTGAAGTAGCGCCGTCCGGTCTCGGCCGCCTGCGCCCCGGTGGAGAAGTGGATGAAGCCGTCGGCCAGGTCGACCGCCGAGCCGAGGAAACTCCCGGCGGCCTCGGCGGCGCTCCACTCGGCGCGGGTCAGGATCTTATAGATGCGGGTCATGAGGTCCGATGCGCAAAAGCGTGTCCTTCTCCCCTTGCGGGGTCGAGAGCGGCAGTTCGCCAAATCGTTGGCGAACTGCCTAGCCGGGCTTGAGTAGCCCGGCTCGCTCTCGACGGTGGCCCTGCGGAGCAGGGTCGGATGAGGGGTCGAAATGCCCATCCGGAAAAGCCGGACGTCATCCCGGCCGCAGCGAAGCGTAGGGCCGGGACCCAGGGGGGATTGCTCCGGCTCCTGGGTCCCGGATCGGCCTGGCGGCCGTCCGGGATGACGGCAGTTATTGTTCGGAAATGTCTGTGCGCCCCCTCATCCGACCGGTCTCCGACCGGCCACCTTCTCCCGCAAGGGGAGAAGGAAACGAATGCCCTTCCGCCCATCACCGCCCCGGGAAGAACAGGCCGTCATAGGACGGGCGGCCGGCGTGGTCGAAGAGGAACACCGCGGCCGCGGCCGTGGGAAAGCCGTTCTGGGCCTTGGCGATCAGGGCCGCTGGCGCCCCGCCCGCCTTGAGCATCTGGACGGCCAGGTCCTGCAGGCCCGGATTGTGCCCCACCACCATCACCGTGCCGCAGGTGGCGCCGGCGGCTTCCGCCAGCACCCGGACCCGTTCGGGCTCGGCGAGATAGAGGCTGTCCTCGAACCGCACCTGCGCCTTGGGGAAGGCCTTGCAGACCGCCTCCCAGGTGTCCCGCGTCCGCGCTGCGGCCGAGACCAGGGCCAGGTCGGGCGAAAAGCCCAGCTCGGCCAGGGTCTCGCCCATGGCGGCCGACGCCGCGATCCCGCGCCCGGCCAGCCGGCGGTCGAAATCGTCGCCGCTCGGGGCGTCGCGCTCGGCCTCGCCGTGCCGCAGGAGGATCAGCCGGTCCATGGTCTCTCCGTCGCCCCACCCATGCGTGGGATCACGCCCCGGTTCATAGCGGGCCTCGCCGCCGACGCGAAGCGGTTGACAGCGAAAGAGGTTGGCGGTCCAAGCGGGCTCATGAGCGACGTGCGCCAAGTCCCCCTCGCCACCCCCACCGACGGCGGGACCTGGAGGTCGCCGGCCGACCGTCCGCTGCGCCTGGATTCCGGCGCGGTCCTGGCCCCTCTGGAGATGGCCTACCGCACCTACGGGACGCTGAACGCCGACAAGTCCAACGCCGTCCTGATCTGCCATGCCCTGACCGGCGACCAGTATGTGGCCTCCACCCATCCGGTGACCGGCAAGCCCGGCTGGTGGACCACGGTGGTGGGAGCGGGCCTGCCGCTGGACCCCGAGCGCTACTTCATCATCTGCCCCAATGTCATCGGCGGCTGCATGGGCTCCACCGGTCCCGCCTCCCCCGATCCCACCACCGGCAAGCCCTATGGCCTGGCCTTTCCGATGATCACCATCGCCGACATGGTCCGCGCCCAGGCCATGTTGGTGGCCTCCTTCGGGATCGAAACCCTGTTTTCCGTGGTCGGCACCTCCATGGGTGGGATGCAGGTCCTGCAGTGGGCCGCCGACTACCCGGAGCGGCTGTTCTCGGCCATCGTGGTGGCCGCCGCCGCCCGCCATTCGGCCCAGAACATCGCCTTCCACGAGGTGGGCCGCCAGGCGATCATGGCCGACCCCGACTGGCGGGGCGGCGCCTACGAGCTTGAGGGCGTGCGACCGGAAAAGGGCCTGGCCGTGGCCCGCATGGCCGCCCACATCACCTATCTTTCGGAGACCGCCCTGCAGCGGAAGTTCGGCCGCGAACTGCAGCGCGACGGCCTGTCCTGGGGCTTCGACGCCGACTTCCAGGTGGAGAGCTATCTGCGCCACCAGGGCGCCAGCTTCGTCGATCGTTTCGACGCCAACTCCTATCTCTACATCACCCGCGCCCTGGACTATTTCGACCTGGCCGCCAGCCACGGCGGGGTGCTGGCTAACGCCTTCCTGCGGGCCCGAAACGTACGGTTCTGCGTGCTGTCCTTCTCCTCGGACTGGCTCTACGCCACCGCCGAAAGCCGCGACATCGTGCGGGCTTTGAACGCCGCCGGCTGCCGCGCCAGCTTTGCCGAGATCACCACCGACAAGGGCCACGACGCCATCTTCCTGGAGGAGCCGAACCTGGACTCAGCCCTGCGCGGCTTCCTCGCCTCGGCCGCCGAGAAGCGGGGTTTGGCGTGAAGACCACCCGCGAGGACTTCAAGGAGATCCTGCGCCTGGTGCGCCCAGGCTCCCGCGTGCTCGACGTCGGCTGCGGCGAGGGCGAGCTGCTGGAGCTGCTGACCCGGGAAAAGGGCGTCGACGGCCAGGGCCTGGAAATCTCCAGCGCCGGCGTCTCGGCCTGCCTGGCCCGCGGCCTGGCGGTGGTGCAGGGTGACGGCGACCGCGACCTCGATCACTTCCCCACCCAGGCCTTCGACTACGCCATCCTGTCCAAGACCCTGCAGCAGATGCGCGAGCCCCGCCACGTGCTCAACGAGCTGCTGCGCATCGCCGACCGGGCGGTGGTGTCGCTCCCCAATTTCGGCCAGTGGCGGGTGCGCTGGTCGCTGATGGTCCAGGGCCGTATGCCCGAGACCAAGGCCTTGCCCGAGCCCTGGTGGTCGACGCCGAACATCCACCTCTGCACCCTGCACGACTTCACCGCACTCTGTGACGACCTGGATCTGCGGATCGAGGCCTGCTCGGCGCTGAACGCCGGCAAGCCCGCACGGCCCATCGACCCGACCCGGGCGCTGGAGAACTGGCGATCGGAGACCGCGCTCTTCCTGCTGAGCCGCAAAGGCGCCGCCGAGGCCGCCGCGCCGGCGGGAAACGGCGAACTCTTCCCAAAATAACCCTCCCGCTCGCCCTGGCGTGAGCCAGGGTCCGGATCATCGGCTGGGGGGCGCCGGATCCCAGAGGTCTGGGATGAGGGTCCGGGGGGGAAACTCGGGTCGTGGGACAGCCTGAAGTGGGTACCGGTTCAGGCGCCCGTCACGCGACAAACATAAAAGGGATTAGGACAGCCACCGCGGCTGGGGCCGCCCGGCGGCGGCCATCAGGCTTATCAGCGCCATGGCCCCTTCGAACAGGCACAGCACGGCGATGATCACGACCGGGGTCTCGCCGATCGCCAGGGGGTCCAGGGCCACCAGCACCCCGCCCGCGATCAGGCACAGGACCGAGCCCACGAAGGCGACCTTCGACCGCCAGAGGGGCGGCTTTCCGGCGGTGTGGCGGGCGATGCAGACGAGGACGGCGGCCAGGGCCAGCAGTCCTCCGGCGAGGTGGGTCATATAAGCGCCCCTCTAGAACACCATACGGGCGACGATACGCGCGTCCTGGGCCGCATCGTCGTCACAGGCGGCTCCGCCGCCTTCCGGCGCGGAGTCGACCTATGCACTCTGGCCTCGAAGGGCCAAACCTACAACCGCTCCGCCGCCCGAGAGTTCCGGCGATGGCGAAGACCGAGCCCACCGACCCTAGAGCGGTTTCCGAACAGTGGGGACCGGGTTAGGACGCTCAGGCCTCCCCCACCATCGCCCGCGCCACCGCCTCGGCCACCTTGATGCCGTCTATAGCCGCCGAGAGGATGCCGCCGGCATAGCCCGCCCCCTCGCCGGCCGGGAACAGGCCCGCCAGGGTCAGGCTCTGGAAATCCGCCCCCCGGGTGATGCGGATCGGCGCGGAGGTCCGCGTCTCCACCCCGGTCAGCAGGGCGTCGGGATCGTCATAGCGCGGGATCTTGCGGCCGAAGACCGGCAGGGCCTCGCGCATCGCCGCGCTCACATAGTCCGGCATCAGGGCGGCCAGGTCGGTCGCCCGTACACCCGGCTTGTAGCTCGGCTCGACGCTGCCAAGGTCGGTTGACGCCCGCCCGGCCAGGAAGTCCCCCACCCGCTGCCCCGGCGCGAAATAGCCGCCGCCGCCGGCCGTGAAGGCCGCGCTCTCCAGCGCCTCCTGCAGGGCGATGCCGGCCAGGGGATGGTCGCTGCCATAGTCGGCGGGATCGATCCCCACCACGAAGCCGGAATTGGCGTTCCGCTCGTTGCGCGAATACTGGCTCATGCCGTTGGTGACCACCCGGCCGGGCTCCGAGGTCGCCGCCACCACCGTGCCCCCCGGGCACATGCAGAAGCTGTAGACCGTCCGCCCGTTCGTGCAGTGGTGCGACAGCGAGTAGGAGGCCGCCCCCAGGTCCGGGTGCCCGGCGCAGGGCCCAAACAGCGCCTTGTCGATCCAGGACTGCGGATGCTCGATGCGGAAGCCGATGGAGAACGGCTTGGCCTCGATATGGACGCCGCGGTCGTGGAGCATCGCGAAGGTGTCGCGCGACGAATGGCCCACCGCCAGCACCACCTGCTCGGCGGCGATGCGCTCACCGCCCTTCAGGCGCAGGCCCGCCACGCGCCGCCCGCCGCCGGGCGCAGGCTCGATCTCCACATCGGTCACCTGATGGCCGAACCGGTACTCCCCGCCCAGGGCCTCGATCTTGGCCCGCATGGCCTCCACCATGGTCACCAGGCGGAAGGTGCCGATGTGCGGGTGCGCCTCGGTGAGGATCTGCGCCGGCGCGCCGGCCTCCACGAACTCGGTCAGCACCTTGCGGCCCAGGTGGCGCGGGTCCTTGACCTGGCTGTAGAGCTTGCCGTCGGAGAAGGTCCCGGCCCCGCCCTCGCCGAACTGGACGTTGGACTCCGGGTCCAGTTCGCCGCGCCGCCACAGGCCCCAGGTGTCTTTCGTCCGTTCACGGACGGACTTGCCGCGATCCAGGATGATGGGACGAAATCCCATCTCCGCCAGGATCAGCCCGGCGAACAGGCCGCAGGGCCCGGCCCCGATCACCACAGGCCGCGGGCCGCCGCTGGCCGGCGCCCTGGCCACGAACCGGTAGCCGGTGTCTGGCGTCGGCCGCAAATGCGGGTCGCCAGCCAACCGCGCCACCACCGCCGCCTCGTCGGCGAGCTCGACGTCGACGATATAGACCTTGAGAATCGCCGCCTTCTTGCGCGCGTCGTGGGCCCGCTTCCACACCGACCAGGAGACGATATCGCCCGGAGCGACCCCCAGCCGCGCGGCGATCGCCGCCGGCAGGGCGTCCGCCTCGTGGTCAAGGGGCAGCTTGAGTTCCGAAATCCGCAACATGGCGGTTCTCTACCCGCTCCTGGCCGCCCGCGCACCTGTGCGGCGCCGGCCCCGCGCGGCCGGAAGGGGTTCTTGTCCGCCCGCCGTCAGTGTAATCCCCCGCCCAGGCGGCAGGCCGAGCCGCCAGATCGCCTTGGGACGCCGCCGCCATGACCGCCAACCGCCGCATCGTCCTGACCAGCGACCACACCGCCATCGCCCTGCGGCAGACCCTCGCCGCCCACATCGCGGCCCTGGGGTGGGAGGTGGTGGACATCGGACCGACGAGCCCCGAGAGCATCCCCTATCCTGCGCAGGGCGCGGCCGCCGCGCGCCGTGTCGCGTCGGGGGATTGCCGGTTCGGCGTCATCCTGTGCGGCACCGGCCAGGGCATCATGATGGCCGCCAACAAGATCAAGGGAATCCGCTGCGGCGTCTGCGCCGACACCTTCTCGGCCCGCATGATCCGCCGGCACAACGACGCCAACATGCTGTCGATGGGCGCGCGGGTGGTGGGCGAAGGCCTGGCGCTCGATATCGTCGACGCCTTCCTGACCGCCCCCTTCGACGGCGGCCGCCATGCCCCCCGGGTGGCGATGATCACGGCGCTGGAAGGCCCATGATCTCTGGCTGAGGGGCCCTAGCCCGGATAGGGCTTGGCCTTGAGCAGGCCCGCCAGATGGGCGGCGTTGCCGGCCACCATCCTGGCGGTCTGTGCGACCTTCTTGGGAGTGGCCTTCAGGTCCTTGAAGTCCACCGAGCCCATGGCCTCCCCGACCCAGTAGCAGCCGGCCACCGCCGGCAGGGTCCAGCCGGTGTCGTTCAGGCTCTGGGCGATCTCGGCGAAGCTGTGGTGCGCCCCGTCCTCATTGCCGACAATGGCCACCACCGCGACCTTGGAATAGGAGGGCATCCGTCCCTGCTTGTCGGTCTCGCCCAGGAAGGCGTCCATCCGCTCCAGCACCCGCTTGGCGACGCTGGACGGCTGCCCCATCCAGATCGGTGTGCCAAAGATCAGGATGTCAGCGGCGAGGATCTTCGTCCGCACGCCGGGCCATTCATCCCCGTCGCCCTCGTCCGAACTGACCCCGGGCGCGATGTTCAGCGCCGCGATCCGGATCGGATCGGCGACCTCGACCTCAAGGGCTCCAAACTCTTTCGCCAGCAGGGCGATCATGGCGTCGGTCGAGCTCGCCTTGGTGGCGTCCCCTTTCAGGGTGCAATTGATCGGCTGGGCGCGGAGTTTCATGGGTCACCTCATTGGTGAACCCACAAGCGCCGGGGCGACGGGGGGTTCCCTCTGCACCCTTGCGAACGGCGCCCCGTGGGGCGAGGCTGGAGCCTGACCCACGCGCCCCGCCTGCGCCACGCCGTCCAGGCGCTGTCACCTTCGCCGACGCCGAAACCGCGGCCGAGCGCCTGTGCGAGGCCTATTCCCACGGGCGCCTGGCCGTCTCCGACGATCGCCAGCGGGCGACGTCAGGTCATGCGGGGGACAGACCGAAGGCGGCCTTGAGTTTGTCGGCCGCGTAGGTCTCCGCCGCCTTGGCGTCGGCGACCACCGAACCCATTCCAAAGAATTCGTGGGTGACGCCGGCGTATTCCTTCACGTCGACGGTCACGCCGGCGGCCTTCAGTCTGTCAGCGAGGTGCGCGCCGTCATCATGCAACGGGTCGATTTCCGCCAGGATAATCGTGGTCGGCGGCAGGCCGTCGAGCTTGGCCGACACCAGGTTGAGGCGCGAATCGCTCGCCTGATCGCTCGAGGTCAGGGTGTGCTTGAAGAACCAGGCCAGCATCGGGGTGTTCAGCGGCTTGGCCGCGGTGAAGGCTTTTTTCGAGGCGGTCTCCATGGAGGTGTCGGCCACTGGATAGACGGCCACGACAGCCAGCGGCTTGGGCCAGCCCTTGTCGCGCGCGGTCATGGCGACCGTCATCGCCATGTTGCCGCCGGCGCTTTCGCCCACGATGGCCAGCTTCTTAGGATCACCGCCCCACTTTGCGGCGTTGGCGACGACCCACTGATAGGCGGCGTTGGCGTCATCGTGGGCGGCCGGGAATTTGGCTTCCGGCGCATGGCGGTATTCGATGGAGACCACGATCGCGTTGGCCAGCTTGGCCAGGGCGCGGGGACCGGCGTCATAGACGTCGATGTCGGCGATCACCCAGCCGCCGCCGTGAATGTAGAGAACCACGGGCAGCGGACCCTTGGCGCCGGTGGGCCTGTAGACGCGCGCCTTCTGCAGACCCGCGCCCGCCGGGTAGGTCACATCCTTGGTGGTGACGGCGGGGTCGGCGGCGGTGCTCATGCCCTGCTTGATCATGAGCGCCTTGACCGCGTCGGCGGGCGTCGGCTGCTTGCGGGCTTCCGCCGGTTCGAGGGTCTCGATGGGCTTGCCGCCCAGCGCCGCCAACTGGTCGAGCACAGCCTGCATGTCGGCGTCGGCGGTGGGCGCCGCGGCGGCCAGGGGCGTGGCGGGGACCGCCTCGGTGGTCTTGGGCGCGCAACCCGCCCCCGTCAGAGCCAGAATGGAAGCGGCGCCGAGCATGGCGAAGGCGGCGGAAGAGCGGACCATGGATGTTTCCCGGGGCGAGCCGCTGTCTGCACGGCGCTAATGATCTCCAGCCAACGGAGGCCCGTCCGTCAGGTTCCAAACCTCGTCATTTGCTTAGCTACGGAAATACGAGGACAGCAGCGCCATTCCCCAGATCAGAGCCGGGCTGGCTTCTATTCAAAAATTACGGTGACGCGTTATAAATTGCTCAAATTGAGCCTGGCATGAGCAGGGAATCCACCCTATCCGCTCATCCCGGCGCAGGCCGGGACCCAGATTCATCCCGAGCGGCTAGAGGTCATCGACGGTCGAGTTGCGGCTTCGCGACGTGGATTTCACCTGGGTCCCGGCCTTCGCCGGGATGAGCGGTGGAGGCCTACCCCGCGATCGCCGCCGCATCCCGATCGCCGGATTACGGTGACGCGTTATCAATTGCACGTCATCCGGGATTGCGGCGACAGCGCCCTGCGCGCGCGGACGGTCCAGACGCGGGTCCGGACGATTTGTCCGCAGTCACCTTAAACCCCTCACCTCGGCGCCGTCGGCACCAGACCCCACGCGCCCTGGCCCAGGATGCAGGTGGTGGCCTTGGGCGGGCACAGGCCCTGCGAGCGCTCGGCGTAGATCTGCTCGATGATCTCCGGATTGGCCCGCAGCGCCTCCCCCCGCAGCCGCGTGCTTTCGGCGATGCCGCGCGCCGTCTCGATCTGGGCGGCGGCGTTGGCCTCGGCCTCGGCCTTCCGCTGCTGCGCCGCCAGGGTCCGCTGCTCGGTCTCGGTGCGCGCCTTGATGGCGTTGGTGATGGCGTCGGGATAGCGGATGGTCCCCACCCACTGCAGGTCGGAGATCTCCACCCCCTCGGCGGCCCACTTGGCCCGCAGCGGCGCGAAGGCCTTCTGCAGCACCGCCTGGCGCCCGGCGCCCATCAGCGACCCCGTGCACTCCGAAGGCGCGGGGGTCGGCGCGCCGCCGGGCGCGGCGCTGGGCTGATTGAGGTTGCAGGACACCGGCACCTTCTCGGTCTCGCGGGAGAGGAAGGAGCGGGTGTCATTGCGGATCGGACCGTCGATCAGGTCATCGAAGTTCAGCCGGTACTTGGCGAAGATCTCGGCGGCCCGGTTGTCCTGCACCTTGATGGTCAGTTGCACGTCAGCGGTCATCGGCAGGCCGGTCTGGTCGGCGAAGGCGATCTCCTCGTTCTCCTTGCCGTCGCTGTTGGCCTCGCGGGTGAAGGAATAGATGCGCTGGCGGGTCGAGTACTTGATGATCTGCTCGCCGATCCCGCGCCAGTGCCATCCAGGACGCAGCTCGGTCGGCTGCACCCCGGCGTTTGCGCCGAAGGTCTTGTTGAGGATCCCCACCTCGCCCGACTGGATGGTGGTGGAGTGGCTCAGCACCGTGCAGCCCGACACCAGCAGAAACAGCGCAAGGCCCCCGACCGCGCCGAAGAACTTGATGCGCCGGGTCCACTGCTGGCGGGCTTCCGCCGCCGCAGCCTTGCGCTCAGCCTCACGCTCCTCGCGTTCCTCAATCAGGTTCGGCATGGTTCCCCTCAATCTTGACGCCGCTACTGCCCCGCAGCCGCCGCGCGACCAGCCGCACCCACCAGGCGGTGAAGGCCACCAGCAGCCCGGCCACTGCCAGGCCCGCCAGCGACGCCACCAGGGTGCCGCCTTCGAAATGCGCCTCGAGGATGGCCGGTATGATCACCCGGAAGGCGATCACCCCGAACAGCAGCGAAAACGCCAGTCCGCAGACCGCCAGCACCGCCGCTTTGAATTCAGGCATGGCTCCCCCTCGCGCAACCCAGGCTAGCATCGCGCCGCCGGCTCAAGCTAGGCCTTAGCGCAAGCTAGGCCTTAGAGGGTGTCCACTCGGAATGCCCCGACGGATGCGCCCTTGAGGCCGCCGCCGTCGCGGTCGAGGCTGAGTCCATGACCCCGGTCCCCTGACCCCTCGCCTCGGCCAGGGAGACCCGTTGCCGAGCCGCGCGTCGCCTGCCAGGGTCGGGGATGCACCGCGCCTTGTTCGCCACCGCCCTCCTGGCCCTGACGCCTTGGTCGTCCGTCGACGCGCAAGCGCCGGCGGGCCCCCGTCGTCTGGCCGAGGCCTATGTGGATTAGGTGACATGATATCAATTGCAAAATTATCCTGTAGCCAGCGGCGCCACCAGCAGCCGCTCGACATCGTCGGGCAGCACGGTGCGCCGTTCAAGCCGTGGCCAAAGCACTAGGGGCGGCGCCAGGGTGAGGTCTGGTGGAAGGGTCAGGATATCGAGGTCATCGCAAAGGTGGTCGCGCCCTCCGCAGGTGCGGGCATGGCAGGCCACCCGCAGATGGCATTCTCGAAAGCCACAGATACGGCCGATGTAGCGACCGTCCGGCCGGCAAAGGAAGATGTCGGCGCCCAGATTGATGCTCCCGGCCTTGCCCTTCAGGCGCCGCCCAGCGCGGGCCACCGGTCCCAACTCGGCGGCGTCCTCAAGGGTGACAAGGACGTCGGCATCCTTGGGGACAGGCTTGCAGGTGGCGAGGGAGCCGACAAGCGCGATGCGGAGGACGCCGGGGCAGGCCGACGCCGATCTCGCGAACGCCAAGACCTCCCCCAGGAGGACGGCTCGGGGGTTCGCGACAGAGGGCCTGGGTGCGAAGAACTTCCGGCTCATGCCACCCTATTGGCCGCGAATGGCGGCCGGAGACAAGCTGATCGCTAACGCGAATTGCGATGACCGCGCCCTCGGACTTGCGGTGACACGGCGTGAAATCGGCGAGGCCTCGGGAGTGGCCAGCCGTTCGTGGGGTTCCTAGTCTTCCCGCCGTGACACCGGCGCGGCGGAACAGAATTGACGACGACCCGTCGGGGCGTGCGACCCCTCATCCGACCCTGCTCCGCAGGGCCACCTTCTCCCGCAAGGGGAGAAGGACGTTGGATCACCCCGCGATCGCCGCCGCGTCCCTATCGCCGGTGCGGATGCGCAGGGCCTGTTCCAGGTCCAGCACGAAGACCTTGCCGTCGCCGATCTTGCCGGTGTTGGCGGTGCGGGAGACGGCCTCGATGACGCGCTCGGCGATGTCGTCGGGGACGGCGATCTCCAGCTTGACCTTGGGCAGCAGCTTCACCTCGTACTCGGCGCCGCGATAGACCTCGGTCTTGCCCCGCTGGCGGCCGTAGCCGCGCACCTCGGTGACGGTCAGGCCCGAGGCGCCGGCCTCGGTGACGGCGTCCAGCACCGCGTCGAGGCGGCTGGGCTTGATGATCGCGACGATCATTTTCATGGGCGGAACTCCGGCTGGGCCGTCTCAGGGCGACCGCTGGACCCCAAGCTAGGGCGAACCGCGGCCCGCTCCAAGGGGGACCCTAATCAGTTTGCCGTGGGCCCGCGAAACAGGCGCCCTGCCGGCCGGCAGGGGATTGAGCGCCGGGACCG
Organism: Phenylobacterium glaciei; assembly: GCF_016772415.1. NCBI lineage: Bacteria > Pseudomonadati > Pseudomonadota > Alphaproteobacteria > Caulobacterales > Caulobacteraceae > Phenylobacterium > Phenylobacterium glaciei. The sequence continues at coordinate 234,030 of NZ_JAGSGD010000002.1, read as the reverse complement.
CCACGCGGACCCGGGCGCGGTGGGCGCGGGGCTTGACGGCGAAGGTCTGTTTCACCGCCTCCATCAGCACCAGGCCGGCAAACCCCGGCCACAGCCGCGAGCCCGCCTGTTCGAACCCCTCGGCCCAGCCGGCCATCCAGGGGATCGGCGGCACATAGAGGGCCCGCGTCCAGCCCGACGGCTCCAGCTCGGCCTCGCGCAGCAGTTCGGCCAGCTGGCTGCGCGTATAGGGGCGGCCGTGGCCGAAGGGAGTGGCCTCGGCGTTGGCCCACAGGCCGTTGCGCGCGGCTGTCACCACGATCACCCGGCCGGAGGGCGACAGCACCCGCCAGACCTCCCGCAGCAGGCCCACTGGGTCGGGGCTCTCCTCCAGGGCGTGGACCGCCAGGATGCGGTCGAAGAAGGCGTTCTGGAACGGCAGGGCGTCCTCGGCGGTCAGGGCTGCGAGATTGCGCTCGCCCGCCGGCCAGACCTCCACCCCCTGCTGGGCCGGCATGGCCGCCACCACCCGGCGCGCCGTGGGCCGCAGGGATCCCAGGAACGGCGTGGCGTAGCCGAGGCCGAGGATATCCAGGCCATGGCCGTCGCCCCAGGTCTCCAGCACCTTGCGCGCCGTCATCTCGCGCGCCGCCCGCCCCAGCTTGGAGGCGTAGAACTGGCGGAGCTCGAGGACGTCGCGGCGCATGGCCTGAACTTAGGGCGGCCCTCGACTTATCGCGACCCCCAACCTAAATCCGCAGGGTCCCTTCAGGAGGAAAGCCCATGTCGGTCACCATCCACCAGTTCCCCTGCCTGTCGGACAATTACGGCTTCCTGGTGCGCGACGACGCCACCGGCCTGGCCGCCTGCATCGACACCCCGGACGCCGCCGCCATCCTGGCCGAGCTGGCCAAGCTGGGCTGGAAGCTCGATCTGATCCTCAACACCCACTGGCACCCCGATCACGCCGGCGGCAATGCGGCGATCCAGGCGGCCACCGGCGCCACGGTCGTGGGGCCCGCCGAGGTGGAGCGGCTGTCCCCCGTCGACCGCAAGGTGGCCGGGGGCGACCGCGTGAAGCTGGGGGAGACCACCTTCGAGGTGATCGAGTCCGGCGGCCACACGCTGGGCCACATCGCCTTCTATGACGCGGCCGACCATGTGGCTTTCGTCGGCGACACCCTGTTCGCGCTTGGCTGCGGCCGGCTGTTCGAGGGCACGGCGGCGCAGATGTGGGACAGCCTCTCGCGGCTGACCGCCCTGCCCGACGACACCGCCGTCTACTGCGCCCACGAATATACCGCCTCAAACGCCCTCTTCGCGCTGTCGGTGGACGCAAGCCCGGACCTGAAGGCCCGCACCGACGCCATCTTCGCGGCCCGGGCGCGGGGCGAGTGGACCGTCCCCACCACCATCGGCCTGGAGAAGGCCACCAACCCCTTCCTGCGCGCCCCGGTCCTGAACCCCGGCATGGCGCCGCACGAGGCCTTCGGCGCGGTGCGCGCGGCCAAGGACAGCTTCAAGGGATAGCGTGGGACCTCAACGGTCACCTGTTGGCCAATGTCGGTCGGCCGAGGTCCTTATGAAACAGGGGTTGGTCGGCGCCTGACGGCCTCTGAAGGGCCACCTCTTCCATCCGCCGCCGCCACCACGTCAGCGACCGCCGGCCGCCGCCATGATCCGGTCGGAGGAGGGGCGCCCGGCCAGCCCATCGTCGGGGGTGATGGTGATGCGCATGACCCCCTGCTGGACGCTGGCGCCGGGCTTGTGGCCCTCCACCAGCTTGACCTTGCTGAAGCGGGCGATGAGGGCCAGGCCGCCGGGCCGCTTGGACATGCGGATCACCGCCTCCGACGTCACCAGGGCGGCGTCGGCCACCAGGGCCGAGGAGGCCGGCGAGGCGTCGGCCTCGAAGGGGATCAGCCGCCGCGCCGCCCGGGTCGCCCGGGCGCTGGCCTGGGCCAGGCGCTCCAGCAGCTGCTGGGGGCCAAGGACCGGCAGCCGCAGGGCCGGACCGCCCCCGGCCAGGGCCGCGGCCGTGCCGCCGGGCCGGTCCGGCGTGAACAGGGTCAGGCCGCCCAGCCGGGTGGCGCGCAGCACCGGCTCGCCCAGGTCGTTCTTGTAGATGATGTCGCCGCGCGGGGCGGGCTGGGGCTTCAGCGCCCAGACCTCGGGGCTGTCCTGGAACTTCAGCAGCGGCCGGTTCTGGCTGCGGTCGAGGACGAAGACGTCGCCCTCCTGGCTGACATAGCGGGCGACGGGCGGGGACTGGCTACGCCCCGCCGCCGGGTGCTGTCCGAACAGGCTCTCCCGCAGATTGTCCGGCCCGGCCCAGGCCGGCGCAGCGAACAGCCCCGTCATGGCCAGGGCCATGACGAAGGCGAGCTTGCACGCAGGCGCCGGGGTTTCGCTTCTCATCAGGTAGGTGTGATGCTCGACGACTGGGGCGCTTTTTGGACGCCAATAGGCCTACGCTCAAGCTCCGAACGCCTTGATCGGTAAGGTGTGGCGCTGGCGCCCTACCCCGCCATGTACTGGCCGCCGTTCAGCGACAGGGTCGAGCCGGTGACGTAGCCCGCATGCTCGCCGGCCAGGAAGGCCACCATGTCGGCGATCTCCTCGCCCTTGCCGAGCCGGCCCACCGGGATCTGGCTGATGATCGAGGCCAGCACGTTCTCCGGCACAGCCTGCACCATCTCGGTGTCGATATAGCCGGGCGCGATGCAGTTGACGGTGACCCCCTTGCGGGCGTTCTCCAGGGCGAGCGCCTTGGTGAAGCCGATCACGCCGGCCTTGGCGGCGGAGTAGTTGGTCTGGCCCATCTGGCCCTTCTGACCGTTGATCGACGAGATGTTGATGATCCGGCCCCACTCGCGCTCGCGCATGCCCTCGATCACGTGGCGGGTCATGTTGAAGACGCTATCCATATTGACCCGGATGACCTCGGACCACTGCTCGGGCTTCATCTTGTGGAAGACCCCGTCGCGGGTGATGCCGGCGTTGTTGACCAGCACATCGATGGGGCCGAGCTCGGCCATCACCACGTTCACCGCCCGCTCGCAATCCTCGAAGTTGCCGACATTGCCCTTCACCACCATGACGCCCAACTCCTTGGCGCAGGCGGCGGCGGCTTCCTCATTGCCGGAGTAGCCGGCCGCGACGCTCATGCCGTCGGCCTTCAGGCGTTCACAGATCGCCCGGCCGATGCCACGGGTCCCGCCCGTGACGAATGCGACTCTCGCCATTCCCGTCTCTCCCTAAAACCCGTTCCCGCGCCGGTTGCTCCGACGCTGACTCTACTGCGCGGCTAGACTTGCTCGACGCACATCGCCACGCCCATCCCGCCGCCGACGCACAGTGTCGCCAGGCCCTTCTTGGCTCCGGAACGCTTCATCTCGTGCAGCAGGGTGGTCAGGATGCGGGCGCCCGAGGCGCCGATCGGATGGCCGATGGCGATGGCGCCGCCGTTGACGTTGACCTTGGCCGGGTCGAGGCCGAGGTCGCGGACCACGCAGATCGACTGGGCGGCGAAGGCCTCGTTGGACTCGATGAGGTCGAGGTCGCCCACCGACCAGCCGGCCTTTTCCAGGGCCTTGCGGCTGGCGGGGATCGGGCCGGTGCCCATGATCTCCGGATCGACGCCCGCCGAGGCCCAGGAGGCGATACGGGCCAAGGGCTTGAGGCCGCGCTTCTTGGCTTCGTCGGCGCTCATCAGCACCAGGGCCGCGGCGCCGTCATTGAGGCCAGAGGCGTTGGCGGCGGTCACAGAGCCTTCCTTGTTGAAGGCCGGGCGCAGCCCCGCGACGCTTTCCAGGGTGGCGCCGTGGCGGATGTATTCGTCCTGGTCGACGATGGTGTCGCCCTTGCGGCCCTTGATGGTGACCGGCGCGATCTCGCCCACGAACTTGCCGGCCTTCTGGGCGGCTTCGGCCTTGTTCTGGCTGGCGACGGCGAACTCGTCCTGCTCGCCCCGGGTGATCTGCCAGCGCGAGGCGATGTTCTCGGCGGTCTGGCCCATGTGGTAGCCGTGGAAGGCGTCCAGCAGGCCGTCCTTGATCATGGTGTCGACGAAGGTGGTGTCGCCCATCTTGGTGCCGTTGCGCAGCTGCGAGGCGTGGGGCGACTGGCTCATGCTCTCCTGGCCGCCGGCGATGACGATGCCGGCCGAGCCGTCGGCGATCTGCTGGGCGCCCAGCGCCACCGCCCGCAGGCCCGAACCGCACAGCTGGTTGAGGCTCCAGGCCGGGCTTTCCTGCGGGATCCCGGCGTTGATGGAGGCCTGGCGGGCGGGGCCTTGGCCGGCGCCGGCCTGCAGCACCTGGCCCATGATCACCTCCTCCACGTCGGCGGCGGTGATGCCCGCGCGCTCGATGGCGGCCTGGATGGCGATCTTGCCCAGTTCGTGCGCCGGAAGGGCGGCGAGCGCCCCATTGAACGATCCGACCGGGGTGCGGGCGGCCGAAACGATGACGACGTCGGTCATGGCGGGCTCCTTCAAGCTCTTGAGCGCCTATCTATCGAGAACCGCTGATGAATGAGCAAGGGGGTGAAATCGTTCGCCTGCGACCGGAGCGCGCTTTGCGAACGCGCTCGCATCCGCGATACTGCGCCGCAAGATAGGAGCGCGCCTCGGGGGTCGCGCTCAAAAAAAGGATCTGGGATGGCGGACGCTCAGGGCAATACCGGCAAGTCGAACGAAGACCGCGTGGTCATCAAGAAGTACGCGAACCGGCGGCTCTACAACACCGCGTCGAGTTCATACGTGACGCTCGAACACCTGTCCGACATGGTCAAGCAGGGCGTCCACTTCGTGGTCTATGACGCAAAGTCCAACGAGGACATCACCCGATCGGTCCTGACCCAGATCATCGTCGAGGAAGAAGGGCGCGAGGGACAGAACCTCTTGCCCATCCAGTTCCTGCGCCAGCTCATCGGGTTTTACGGCAACTCCATGCAGGCCTTCCTGCCCTCCTATCTGGAGCTGTCCCTGTCGACCTTCGCCGAGCAGCAGGAGCGCATGCGCACCCAGTTCTCGACGCTCGGCCACGGCGCCGGCATCGGCGTCTATGACGACCAGATCCGCCAGAACCTGGCCCTGTTCGACCGAGCCATGAAGATGTTCTCGCCCTTCGCCTACACCCGTACGGAAGAGCCGATGGCGGCGGGCCGCGCGCCGGAGCCCGCGCCGGCGCCGGCCGCCGATCCAGCCCTGGACGAGATGAAGCGGCGGATGGAAGAGATGCAGGCCCAGATCGAGAAGCTGATCTCGAAAACCTGAAGCCTCAGTTTTTTAACGAAGGCGGAGTCAGGATCACCTTGTCATGACCTCGCCCATCGATCCCCTTCGCAGAGCCGCCCAGGCGCGCCGGACCTACCGGGCCCGGGTGAATGAGAGCGAAGAGCTGCACGACACCGACGACCGCAGCGTCCCGGCGGTCATTGCGGGCGAGCCTGCCCGCCCGGCTCCGAATCACTCGGCCGAGGGCGCCAGCATGTTCAGCGCCCAGCTGATGGGTCAGGACGGCCAGAAGCGCGGCCTGCGCGGCGGGCCCGAGACGCTCGGGGCGGCAAGAAGCGTCTATGGGGCCACCGAATGGTCCGGCAAGGCTGACCGCCGCGCCCGCAAGGGCTCCATCGGCAAGACCGAAATCTAGTCTCCGCTCATCCCGGCGAAAGCCGGGACCCAGGTCTTAGGTCACGACCTGAACCAAGAATCCCGAACACGGCGGATGTATCTGGATCCCGGCCTTCGCCGGGACGAGCGGGTAATGTGTCTAGCGTTTAAGCCGCGCGAGCTCCGCCTCCAGCGCCGCCACCCTCCGTTCCAGCGCCGAGATCCGCGCGTCTGGCCCGGCTCCGGGGACGGGCGTGGACACGCCGGCCTGCTTGGCGATCTCCGCCGGGACGGTGCCCAGCAACTCCGCGAAGGCCGCCACCTCGGCCTCCGACAGCTCCCGCTGATCCTTGAACACCAGGGTCAGGTCGGCCTCGCTCATACCGGCGGCGGCGGCCATCACGCGCCGTGAAAGCCCGCGCTCGGCCAGTTGGGCGTCGAACCAGGCGGTGTCGAAGAAGAGCGCCATCAGGCGCACGCGCTCTGGCGCCGGTCTTGCTTGACCCCCCGGGAAACCATCCCGCAGGGGCGCCCCATGTTCGCTATCATCCGCATCTTCGACGTCGCCGTGGTCGCCCTGATCTTCACGGCCCTCACCTAGCGGAGAGTCTTCAGACCCCGTCGGGGTTGAAGTCCACGTCGCGGCGCGCCGAGACGATGGTGACGATGAAGCCGGCCAGCACGTCGAGCAGCACCATGATCGTCAGCAGGAAGAAGGTGGAGGTCGCGAAGGCTGGCGCCAGCAGGAACTCCACCAGGCAGATGATGAACAGGATCATCGACAGCGAGTGATTGACGATGGCGACCCGCCGGCTGGTGGTCGACTTAAGCAGTTCGATGAACAGCACCACCAGGGCGGCGGCCAGCAGCAGGTCCCCCAGGCTGACCGGCCAGGCGGCCTTCGAGGTCATCTGGATGACGAACAGTTGCTCACTCATCCGCGTCGAGGCGTCGAAGGCCGAGAAGCCCCCGGTCAGGGTGAGCGCGAGCAGATTGTAGACCAGCACCGGCAGGGCCAGCAGCGGAAACGCGGCGAACATCGCGAAAGCCCCCTCACGCGGCCGGCAAACCCGGCGACCTCTAAGCGTTAACCGCTTTGTCGCGGGCCGCAAAGGCGGTTCACCGAGCGGGGTCGGCTAGACCTCGTCTGCGCCGCCAGGGTTGCGGGCGCGTGTCTGGAGCCACATCACCCCCAGCAGGTCCGAGACCGAGGCCATCAGCCGGCCGAAATTGGTGTATTTCGACGCGCCGGTCTGGCGGTGGCGATGGTTCACCGGCGCGAAATCCACCTGGTAGCCCTCGCGGATCATCAGGGCCGGGATGTAGCGGTGGATGTGATCGAAATAGGGAAGCCGCAGGAAGGCCTCGCGGCGGAAGGCCTTCAGACCACATCCGGTGTCGTTGGCGGTGTCCCTCAGCAGACGTTTGCGTACGCCGTTGCCGAACTTCGACGCGATCTTCTTGGCCTGACTGTCCTGGCGTTTCACCCGCTCCCCGCCGACCAGGGCCAGGGTCGAGGGGCCGGCCAGCAGCGCGTCCACCAGCTTGGGGCCGTCGGCCGGGTCGTTCTGGCCGTCGCCGTCGAGGGTGACGATGATGTCGCCGCGGGCGGCCAGGATGCCGGTGCGGATGGCGCGGCTCTGGCCGGAGTTGGAGCGGTGGGTCAGGACGCGGAGCTGCGGGATCTGCAACTTCAGCGCAGTCAGGGCGGCGACCGTGCCATCCCGCGAGCGGTCGTCGACGAAGACCATCTCGTAGTTTCGGCCTGCGAAGGCGGCGGCGATTTCCCGCGCCAGGTCGGGCGCGGCGCCCTCCTCGTCGAAGACGGGAACCACCACGGAGATGTCGGGCCCTGAGGCTGCGGAACTGGCCATGTCCTCTCCTTACCGGAAAAGTCGGCGCCTGGAAGGATCGTGCTATCAAGCGATCATGACTCTGGACGGCTTTATCGAACGCTGGAGCCGGGGCTGGCGTGGGCCGGCCCTGGCCGCCCTGATCGCCTTCCTGGCGGGTTTGCCCGGCGTCTTCGCCGTGCCGCCGCTGGATCGCGACGAATCACGCTTCGCCCAGGCCACGGCCCAGATGCTGGAGACCGGCGACTTCGTGGTGATCCGCTTCCAGGATGAGCCCCGCTTCAAGAAGCCGGTGGGCATCTACTGGCTGCAGGCCGGATCGGTGGCCCTGCTGTCGGAGGCCGAGGCGCGGGACATCTGGGCCTATCGGATCCCCTCCCTGCTGGGCGCCATGCTGGCGGCGGCGGCCTGCGCCTGGGGGGCGGCGGCCTTCTTCGGCGGACCTGTCGGCCTGCTGGCCGGCGCGACGCTGGCCTCGACCTTCCTGCTCTCGTCGGAGGCCTTCATCGCCAAGACCGACGCGGTGCTGTGCGGGACAACGACGCTCGCCGTCGCGGCCTTCGCCCGGCTGTACGCGTCGAGCCGAGGCGAGGTCCACGCCGGACGGCTGACCCGGCTGCTATTCTGGGCGGGGCTTTCGGCCGCCGTGCTGGTGAAGGGCCCCGTGGGCCTGATGGTCGTCGCGCTCACCGCCATCACCCTGTGGATCTGGGACCGCAAGGCGCCCTGGATCAAGGACATGGGCTGGAGCTGGGGCCTGATCCTGTTCGCCGCCGTTGTCGGGCCCTGGGCCTGGGCGGTGACCGTGGCCACCGACGGCGGGTTCTGGAGCGCCGCCCTGGTGGGCGATCTCGCCCCCAAGCTGGCCGGCGGCCAGGAGAGCCACGGGGCCTTCCCCGGCTATCATACGCTGGCCACGCCGCTGCTGTTCTTCCCGGCCACCCTGCTGCTGCCCGCGGCCCTGACCCATGGCTGGCGCCATCGCGCTGAGCCCGGGGTGCGGTTCGCCCTGGCCTGGCTGATCCCGGCCTTCCTGGTCTTCGAACTGACCCCCACCAAGCTGGTCCACTACACCCTGCCCACCTACGGGGCCTTGGCCTGGCTAGCGGCGGCGGCCTTGCGCGAGCCGTTGGGCGCCCGGGTCCGCTGGATCGGCGCGGGCCTCTCGGCCTTCGTCGGCGCCCTGCTGGCCGGTGGGGTCGGCTATCTGATGAGCCAGTATGGCGACGCCTCCGACATCCCCGCCGCGCTGACGGCGGGCGCTCTGCTGGCGACGGCAGGCCTTGCAGGCGGCTATATGCTGATGAAGGGCCGGGCCGCGACGGCGCTCGTCACGGCCGGCGCCCTGGGAATTCTTGGCCACACGGCCCTCGTCGCCGGCCTCGCGCCACGACTGGAGCCGCTTTGGCTGTCGCAACGCACGGAGCACGCCTTGGCCCAGGCTAGACTGCTGCCCCGCCAGGGGATTGCGCCGGCCCCCGTGGCCGTGGCCGGCTACGCCGAGCCCAGCCTGGTATTCGCACTGGGCACCCCCACCGACCTGGGCGGCCCAGACCAGGCGGCAGAGGCCCTGGCCGACAACCGGCCCGCAGTCGTGGAAAGCCGCGAGCAGAAGGCCTTCGACGCCGCCATCAAGGCGCGCGGCCTGAAACCGCGCCAGATCGGCGAGATCACCGGCCTGGACTATTCCAACGGCGACGACACCACCCTGCGCATCTACGCCCCGCCGCCGCAGCTTCCGGAGCCCGCGCCATGAGCCGATTCATCGAGATCGTCGAGGTCGGCCCCCGCGACGGCCTGCAGAACGAAAAGGCCCTGCTGGACGTCGATCAGAAGCTGACCTTCATCAGCCGCCTGGAGGCCGCCGGCGCCAAGCGGATGGAGACCGTCTCCTTCGTCAATCCCAAGCGCGTGCCGCAGATGGCCGGCGCCGAGGAGGTGATGGAGGGCCTGCCCACCGCCGCCGGGCGCTCGCGCATCGGCCTGGTGCTGAACATGAAGGGCTGGGAGCGGGCGGTCGCGGCCCGGTGCGACGAGGCCAATGTGGTGGTCTGCGCCACCGACGGCTTCGGCATCCGCAATCAGGGCGCCAACACCGCCGAGCAGATGGCCGCCCTGGCCGCCATCGCCGCCCGCCGCGACGCGCAGGGTGGGCCGCCGATCAGCGCCACCTTCTCCGTGGCCTTCGGCTGCCCCTTCGACGGGGAAGTGTCGCAGGACCAGGTGGTGGCGCTGGCCCGCGAGGCGGCCAGCCTGAATATCGCGGAGATCGCCCTCGCCGACACCATCGGCGTGGCTGACCCCTGGACCGTGCGCGCCCGGGTCGAGGCGGTGAAGGCGGCGATCGGCGATAAGAAGCTGCGGCTGCACTTCCACGATACCCGCAACACCGGCCTGGCCAACGCCTATGCCGGCGTGGAGGCGGGCGTCGACATCCTGGACGCCAGCTGCGGCGGGCTGGGCGGCTGCCCCTTCGCGCCCGACGCCACGGGCAACATCGGCACCGAGGACCTGGTCTACATGCTGGAGCGGGCCGGTTTCAGCACGGGCTACGACCTGCCGGGCCTGATCAGCACGGCCAAGTGGGTGTCGGATCTGCTGGGAAAACCGCCGACCTCGTCGGTGGCGCGGTCGGGGCTGTTCCCCGCCTGACCTTAAACCGCTCACCCCGCCGAAGGCCGGGGCCCAGGTCATAGGTCACAGCCTGAGTCAGGAATCCGGAATGCGGTGGATGTACCTCGGTCCCGGCCTTCGCCGGGATGAGCGAAGAATTGCGCTCTAGGTCGCTCTACCCCGGACGCGCCACATGACGGGGCGCGCGACGGCGGTGCAGACGATGATCGGCGAGAGCATCCAGGCCAGCAGGGTCTCGGAGATGCTCTCCGCCCGCTTGCGGAAGTAGCGCGCCAGGCCGACGCCCTTATGGAACTCCACCTTGATGGGGCTGGCATGGCTGGTGTGGCCGAGATGGACGACCTCGGCCTTGGGCTGGAAGAGCACGATGCCGCCGGCGCGGCGCACACGCCAGCACAGGTCCACGTCCTCGACGTGCAGGAAATAGCCTTCGTCGAAGCCCTGGACGGCGTCGAAGTCCTCGCGGCGCATGGCGAAGCAGGCGCCGGAGATGGTGGGGATGGCGGCCACACAGTCAGGAGCGGCGTCGTTTTCCCAATGCACCTCGAAGCGGCTCCAGGCCGGGACGTGCTTGGCCAGGTGGCTGAGGCTCATCAGGGCGCTGATGGGGGTGATATCGCCCCGGCGTGCGCCGCGCTGCTCGGTGCGGTCGGTGTTCAGCACCCGGCCGCCGACGATGCAGGGCACCGGGCGGCCCTCGATGGCGCGGACCAGCTCGGTGACGCAGCCCGGCTGCAGGAAGGCGTCGGGATTGAGGAAGACGATGACGTCGCCGCTGGCGGCCTTGGCGCCGAGATTCGCGCCGCGCGCGAATCCGACATTGCCCTGGCCGTTGATCAGCACCACCCGGCGGTCACAATCGGCCACTCCAGCGAGCCGCGCCGCCTCCATGCGGGTCGAGCCGTTGTCGACGATGACGAACTCATCGACCGCCGAATCGGCCAGCACGCAGGCGACGCTTTCCTCAAGCGCAGCACCGGTCATGAACACGACCATCACCACCGACACCTTGCGGCGCGGCCTTACGAAATCAGGCGTTGGCGCGGGTTCGTAGGCGACGATCGGTGCGGCGATGCCGTTCATCCAGCCTCCCTGGCCCCGACCGGTTCACGAGGGGAAACGGACGCCGCCCCCGTGGTGGAGCGGGCAACATCGGGCGCTAAGGCTTCCAAGGCAAGAGTCTTCGCGGCTTGAGCGAGCGAAAGGATTTCCTGCCCGTCCGATCCGAACCGCCGCAACGCCACCTTGCCCTCCTCGGCTTCCCGCCGGCCGACCACGGCGATGACCGGGGCCTTGGCCAGACTGTGCTCACGAATCTTGTAGTTGATCTTCTCGTTGCGCAGATCGGTCTCAACCCGCAGCCCCGCCGCGCGAAGCTCCTGAGCCACCGCCAAGGCGTAATCATCCGCGTCGGACGTAATTGTGGCGACCACCACCTGGGTGGGCGCGAGCCACAGCGGGAAAGCCCCGGCGTGGTTCTCGATCAGGATACCCAGGAACCGTTCCACGGCCCCGAACACCGCCCGGTGCAGGACCACAGGCCGCTGCTTGGAACCGTCCTCGGCCGTATATTCCGCGTCCAGACGCTCAGGCAGCACGAAGTCCAGCTGCAGGGTGCCGCACTGCCAGGTCCGGCCGATGGCGTCGCGCAGGTGGAACTCGAGCTTCGGGCCATAGAAGGCGCCCTCGCCGGGCATCCGCTCGATCTCGATGTTCACCGCCTGGCGGGCGGCGCGGTCAAGCTTGTCCTCGGCGATGTCCCAGACCTCGTCGGAACCGGCCCGCAGGTCGGGGCGCAGGGCCAGCTTGACGCTGTCGAGATGGACGCCGAAGTCGGAATAGACCGAGTTCAGCAGGCGGACAAACTTCGTCGTCTCCTCCTCGATCTGATCCTCGCGGCAGAAGATGTGGGCGTCGTCCTGGGTGAAGGCGCGCAGGCGCATGATGCCGTGCAGGGCGCCCGACGGCTCATACCGATGGCAGGCCCCGAACTCGGCCAGGCGCAGGGGCAGGTCCCGATAGCTCTTTTGCCCGATGTTGAAGATCTGGATGTGTCCCGGACAGTTCATCGGTTTAACGGCCAGCTCTTCGCCTTCCGTCGTTTCGCAGACGAACATGTTGGCGCCGAACTTCTCCCAGTGGCCCGAGCGCTCCCAGAGCCCCCGGTCCATGATCTGGGGCGTCTTGACCTCCTGGTAGCCGTCGCTCTCGAGACGGCGGCGGATGTAGTTCTCCACGATGCGGAACAGGGTCCAGCCCTTGGGGTGCCAGAAGATCATGCCCTTGGCCTCTTCCTGCAGGTGGAAGAGGTCCATGGCCCGGCCGATCTTGCGGTGGTCGCGCTTCTCGGCCTCCTCGATGCGCGTGAGGTAGGCCTCAAGGTCGGCCTCGCTGGCCCAGGCGGTGCCGTAGATGCGCTGCAGCTGGGCGTTGCGGTGGTCGCCGCGCCAATAGGCGCCGGCCAGCTTGGTCAGCTTGAAGGCCTTGCCGACATGCTTCGTCGACGGCAGGTGAGGACCCAGGCACAGGTCCTTCCAGGCGCCCTGGCGATAGACGCTGATTTCCTCGGTCTCGGGCAGGTCGGAGATGATCTCGGCCTTGTAGGCCTCGCCGATCGCCGTGAAATGGGCGATGGCCTCGTCGCGGCTCCAGACCTCGCGCGTGATCGGCTCGTCGCGGTCGACGATCTCCTTCATGCGCTTCTCGATGGTGGCCAGGTCGTCCAGGCTGAAGGGCGTGTCGCGGGCGAAGTCGTAGTAGAAGCCGTCCTCGATGGCCGGGCCGATGGTCACCTGCGTGCCAGGGAACAGTTCCTGCACCGCCTCGGCCATCACGTGGCTGGCGTCATGGCGGATGGTGTCGAGGGCCTCGGGCGCGTCGCGCGTCAGGATCTCGAACACACCGCCCGAGGGCAGGGGGCGGTCCAGGTCATAGAGCTTGCCGTCCAGCTTGATGAGGACGGCGCGCTTCTCCAGGGACTTGGCGATGGAGGCGGCGACGGAACGGCCCGTGGCGCCGTCTTCGTACTGGCGCTGGGAGCCGTCGGGGAAAATCAGGTCGATCATGTTTCACACGTCCATTTCCGGGCGGAGCCCTCGGGCGTCCCGCGCGGCGGGGGCGGCGGGTCATAGCCCGAACCGCCCAGAGGATGACAGCGGCACAACCGCCGGGCCGCGAGCCAGGAGCCGCGCCAGGGGCCATGCCCGATCAGGACCTCCGCCGCATATTCCGAACAGGTCGGAAGAAACCGGCATTGGCGCCCGATCAGAGGCGAGAGCGTCAGCTTGTAGGCGCGAAGGGCGCCTCTGACGCAGGTTTGATAAAAGGTCATGCCGGGACGCAGACGCCTTGCAAGTCAGCCGCAGCGATTACGCCGACGGTTGATGGCGATCAAGCTATGCCGGCGCGGCTAGTTCGGGTGCTCGCCTGCCGGACAGCATCGGTCGCGGCCTCGAACGCCAGCAGCGTCGAGGTGTGGCGGGCCGGGTAATCCTTCACGGGCGCGAGCATCTCTAGGTCCGAAAAACGTCCAACAGGCGCAGCTGCGCCGTCCTTCAGCATAGCACGGAACTGATCGCGGGCCATCTCGATCTCCGCGAGCGTCGCCCCCAGCACGTGGGCGCCCAGCACCGCGGCCGAGGCCTGGCCGAGCGCGCAGGCCTTCACGTCCTGAGCGAACTGGCCGACGCGGTCGCCGTCCATGACCACGTCGATGGTCACCCGGCTGCCGCAGAGCTTGGAAATCTTCTCCGACGAACCCTCTGGATCCGGCAGCCGTCCGCTGTGCGGCAGGTTGGCCGCGAGCTTCAGGAGCTTGGTCGAATAGAGCTCGTCGATCATGAGCTTGATGTAGGGCTTCGGCTCTCGGCGCGCCACTTGGCCTCGGCGCGGACCTTGAGCGCCTCGCCCATGGCCTCGAAGCCGCGGTACATCTTGCGGCCCATGCGCCGGGCGACGTAGCGGCCCATCAGCCCGCCCAGGATCTCGCCGTTGGAGAAGATGCAGCTTTCCTCCGCCAGCTCGTCGATCTCCAGATAGCGGACGGTGCGGACGAATCCGGCCGCCAGGGTCAGCTTCCAGTGCAGCAGGCTGTCAGGCGTCCAGTCGGTGACCACCGGGCGAATGGTCTCCGGCGCCTCGTCGGGAAGCTGCAGCGTCAGCGTCAGGGGCTTGCCGATGGACAGCGGTCCCACGGCCTTGGGATACAGCGGGTTCCACTGCGACCAGGCCTCAAGGTCGGCGATGACCGCCCAGACCACCCGGGCCGGGGCCTGGACACCGACACGGTATTCGATCTTCTCACCGCCTGGTCCGCCGCCGCCGCCCGCCTTCTTGAAGGTCAGGCCCGCCGCGGTGGTGAAGGTCTTGGGTTGGTTGATCCCCGGCATCAGCTCTGTTCCTTTATCCGCCAGGTCGCCCCCGTCGGATTGTCCATCACTTCGATATTCAACGCGGTCAACTCGCCCCGGATGCGGTCGGCGGCGGCCCAATCCTTGGCCGTGCGCGCGGCGACCCGGTCGGCGATCAGGGCGTCGACCTTCTCACGCAGCTCGTCGCTGACGCCAGCCTGGAACCAGTATTCCGGATCGGCGAACAGGAAGCCCATCAGATTGGCCGAGGCCAGCAGCTCGCCCTTGGCATAGGCGCGGTCCTCGCCGCGGGCGGTCTCCAGAGCCGTGGCCATGGCGAACAGCTCGGCCATGGCGGCCGGCGTGTTGAGGTCATCCTCGAGGGCTTCCATGAAGGCCACCGACGGGCCCGTGGCCTGCGCCTTCACCTCGCTAGAGCGCCGCAGGGCGCCGTAGAGCCGGTCGAGCGCCTTCTTCGACTGCTCGATCAGGTCGTTGGTCCAGTCCAGCGGCGCGCGGTACTGGCCCACCAGCAGGGCCCAGCGCAGGGCTTCGCCCGGCGCCTGCGCGATGAGTTCGTGCACCAGGGCGACGTTGCCGACGCTCTTGGACATCTTCTCGTCGCCCATGTTCAGGAAGCCGTTGTGCATCCAGTAGCGGGCATATTCGGTGTCCTTGCCAGCGCCATGCTCATGGCCGGCGCAGAGACCCTGGGCCATCTCGTTCTCATGGTGCGGGAACAGCAGGTCGATACCGCCGCCGTGGATGTCGATGGGCAGGCCGAGCGCCTGTTCGATCATGGCCGAGCACTCGATATGCCAGCCGGGGCGGCCGGGACCCCAGGGGCTCTCCCAGACGGGCTCGTTGTCCTTGGACGGCTTCCACAGCACGAAGTCGGCGGGATGCTGCTTGTAGGGGGCCACGTCGACGCGGGCGCCGGCGATCATGTCCTCCATCGGGTGGCCCGACAGCTTGCCGTAGTCGGCATAGGACTGGGTGTTGAAGAGCACGTGGCCCTCGGCGGCGTAGGCGGCCTTGTTGGCCACCAGGCGGCCGATCATGGCGATGATGGCGTCCATGGTCTGGGTGGCGCGCGGCTGGTGGGTGGGGCGCAGGGCGCCCAGCACCGACATGTCGGCGTTGTAGATCTCAAGATAGCGGTCGGTGATGACCGAGATGTCGACGCCCTCTTCAGCCGCCTTCTTGTTGATCTTGTCGTCCACGTCGGTGACGTTGGCCGCATAGATCACCGCGTCGGCGCCATAGGTGTGGCGCAGCAGGCGGAACAGAACATCGAAGGCCACGACGGGCCGCGCATTGCCGATATGGGCGTAATTATAGACCGTCGGACCGCACACATACATCGTCACCCGCTTCGGATCGCGGGGCGTGAAGGGCCGCTTTGTGCGGGCCATGGTGTCGTAAAGGTTCAAAGTCATAAGGTCTGACGCTGCGTAACAGTTGCCGGGAAAGGCTTGCGCCCCATATACAGACGGGGCGTCAGGGAAGCCACGGTCTCGCAACCGGAAAGCTTCGCCTTACGTATAAGGGTGGCCACGCGTCTTTCCGGGACCTTCGTCCCGGCGCAACTCAGCCCTGGAAAGAACCGATCTCACATGGACGCTGTTACTCGCGACCGAACCCTCGTCGGAACTCCCGGCGTTGATCTTGAAGCCGTGAAACGCCCGACGCGCGAAGAGGCGATGGAGGCTGTCCGCACCCTCATCGCCTGGGCCGGCGACGACCCGCGGCGCGAAGGCGTGATCGACACTCCCAAGCGGGTGGTGGACGCCTATGGCGAATGGTTCGAAGGCTACGGCCTCGATCCGGCCAAGGAACTCTCCCGCACCTTCGAAGACGTGCAGGGCTATGACGACATCGTCATGCTGCGCGAGATCGAGGTGGAGAGCCACTGCGAGCACCACATGGCGCCGTTCCTGGGCAAGGCCTACGTGGCCTATATGCCTACCAATCGCG
Organism: Phenylobacterium glaciei; assembly: GCF_016772415.1. Taxonomy (NCBI): domain Bacteria; kingdom Pseudomonadati; phylum Pseudomonadota; class Alphaproteobacteria; order Caulobacterales; family Caulobacteraceae; genus Phenylobacterium; species Phenylobacterium glaciei. The sequence goes on along the minus strand of NZ_JAGSGD010000002.1, from coordinate 217,624 downwards.
TCGTCGGCATCTCCAAGCTGGCCAAGGTGGTCGAAATCTTCGCCCGCCGGCTGCAGACTCAAGAGACCATGACCCAGCAGATCGCCGACGCCATCACCGACAGCCTGCGCCCCGCCGGCGTCGCCGTCCTGATCGACGCCGCCCACCAGTGCATGACCACCCGGGGCGTGCACCACCGGCACGTCACGACGATCACCACCCAGTTCACCGGCGTCTTCAAGACCGATCCGACCCTGCGTCAGCGGTTCCTGGACTTCGTCAACCGCTAGTCCAACAGGGTCTCCCGCGGCTCATCGCTCTCCACCGGCCGCGGCCGGTGGACGAGGGTGACCAAGACAAAGCTCAGCATCATCAGCAGATACCACGACCCCAGTTTCGCCAGGCCGACGGGGCGCCATTGCGCGGCCTGCTGCGGATAGGTCCAGGTCGCGGTGAAGGTGCCGATGTTCTCGGCGAACCAGATGAAGACCGCCACCAGGAAGAAGCCCAGCAGCATGGGCATGGACCGCGGCTTCAGGTCCGGGGTGAACTGGAAGCTTCTTCCGCCGAACAGCACCACCGACAGGACGAACAGGCCCCAGCGGATATCCACCGTATAGTGGTGGGTGAAGAAGTTGGCGTAGCTCAGGATCGCCAGCAGCCACGGCCCCCACAGCGGTGGGTAGTTCCGGAACCGGATCTCGAACAGCCGCCAGGCGCGGGCGATGTAGCTGCCGATGGCGGCGTACATGAAGCCCGAGAACAGCGGCACGCCCGCAATCCGCAGGACGGATGGCTCGAGATAGATCCACGAGCCATGGCTGGTCTTGAAGATCTCCATGATCGTGCCGACCACGTGGAACACCGCGATCACCACGGCCTCGTCCCAGCGTTCCAGCTTGGTCGCCAGCAGCAGGACCTGCAGGGCGACCGCCGCGACCACCAGGAAATCGTAGCGGGACAGGGCCGCGTCGGCCGGCCACCAGAAATGGCTGCCAATCAGCAGAGCCACCATCGCGCCCCCATAGAGGCAGGCCCAGGCCTGCTTCAGCCCGAACAGCAGGAACTCGTAGGCGAAGGCGTTGAGCCTTGAGCGGGCCGCCCAGGGACGGACGGCCAGGTCCATCGCGGCCACCCGGCCCTTGATCCAGTCCTTCAGACTCATGCGGCGAAGCTAGCGCGACGGACCTGATCGGCGCCATATGCCCCCATGGCCAAACCTAGTTTCCCCACCGCGACCACCAAAGAAATCCTCGAACGCGGCGACCTGCTCGCGCCACGGTTCGACGCCGCCGGCCTGATCCCGGCCATCGCCACCCATGCCGAGACCGGCGAGGTGCTGATGCTGGCCTATATGAACGCCGAGGCCCTGGAGCGGACGCTCGCCACCGGCGAGGCGCACTATTTTAGCCGGTCGCGCAACGAGCTCTGGCACAAGGGCGCCACCAGCGGCCAGATCCAGCTGGTGGAGGAGGTCCGGATCGACTGCGACCAGGACGCCATCCTCTTGAAGGTGACGCCCGAGGGCGACGGCGGGGCCTGCCATACCGGCTTCCGTACCTGCTTCTACCGGGTGGTGGAGAACGGCAAGCTGAAGGAACGGCTGCCGTGACCATCCTCCAGGCCCTGCTGGCGTTCACCGTCGCGGCAGGTCTGCTGACCCTGACGCCGGGCCTGGACACCGCGCTCATCCTGCGCACCGCCGCTGTCGAGGGGCCCAAGCGGGCGCTGCTGGCCATGGTGGGGATCCTGGCCGGCTGCTTCGCCTGGGGCGGGCTGGTGGCCTTTGGCCTCGGCGCCGTGCTGCAGGCCTCGGCCATCGCCTTCAACATCCTGAAGTGGGCCGGGGCGGCCTATCTGGTCTGGCTGGGGATCGGTCTGATCCTGCGACCCCGCGACAGCTTCGAAGTCGCTGACGCGCCGGCCATGAAGGGCGGCGACACCGCCTGGATGCGACGGGGCTTCCTGTCGAACATGCTGAACCCGAAGATGGGGGTGTTCTACGTGTCGTTCCTGCCGCAGTTCCTGCCGGCCGGCGTGCCGGCCGCGCCCTTCATGCTGTTGCTGACCACCATTCACGTCCTGCTGGGCGTCGTCTGGCTGGGGCTGCTGATCGCCGCCACCCAGCCGATCGCACGCGTGTTGAAGCGCGCCGCCGTGGTGCGCTGGCTGGACCGAGCGACCGGCGGCGTCTTCGTCGCCTTCGGGTTGCGTCTGGCGCTGGACCGCCGCTAGACGGCGACCGGCGCCGACAGCCCACCCGGTTCCGGCGTCACCTTGAAGGTCTTCACCACCCGGGTTTCGAAGGTGGGTTCGGTGATGTTGGAGACCGCCATAAGCTCGCCCTTGGCTTCGGTGGGGGTCAGGGTCAGCAGCACGAACCCCTTCGCGGCCTGGTCGCTGAACACGACCTCCTTGTTGGCGCTCGCGAAAACCTCCCCGATCGGGAAGGCGGTCAGAACGTCACCGGCGCCGGGGCTGGTGATGCCTGTCGTGCCGAATTCCACCCCGGCGCGCGCGCCCGCCTCATCGAACAGCTCGTTGACCCAGAACGCATGGCTGTCGCCCGACAGCACGATGGCCCGGGCCTGGGCGGCCTTGACCGCCGCATAGACCCGCTCGCGGTCCACCGGATAGCCGTCCCACATATCCAGGCCATAGGGCAGGCCCAGCTTGGAGAACTCCTCCAGCCGCGTGATGCGCTTCCTGGCGGGTTCGGACGAGGCGGCGAGCGCCCTGGCGTAGGCGGCCTCTCCCATCTCCTTGCGGGCGCTGGGAATGCCCAGGCGGGCCATCACCACCTCGTTGCCCAGCACCTGCCAGGTGCGGCCAGAAGCCACCGAGGCCTTCAGCTCGCCCGCCAGCCAGCCCTCCTGCTCTTCCCCCATCATCCGGCGATAGGGGTCGGCGAGTTTCTTGCGGAAGGCCGGCAGGTCGGGCTTGCCATCCATGCCGTTGAGGTCCTGGTCGTAGGTGAGCTGCTTGTCTCGGGCCGTCAGACGGGTCTCCAGCATCATCAGGCTGGCCAGGTCGCCGAAGTGGAAGGTGCGGTTGATGGCGAAGCCGCCATCCGCCGGCTCGCGGATCGGCATCCACTCGTAATAGGCCTTGATGGCCCGGGCCTTGCGCTCGTTCCACGGGCCCTCGTCGATGGGGGTATGATTCTCGGCGCCGGACATGAAGCTGTCATTGGCGGTCTCGTGGTCGTCCCAGACCACGATCCAGGCGGCCTTGGCGTGGGCGGCCTGCAGCTGGACGTCGGACTTGTACTGGGCGTGGCGGGTCCGGTAGTCGGCCAGGCTGAGGATCTCGTGGTTGGGCTCGTGGGCCCTGTGCCAGGCGACCTTGCTGTCCATGCCGTAGGAGCCGGGGCCGCCGTACTCGTAGATGTAGTCCCCCAGGTGCAGCACGGCGTCGACGCGCGGCAGGGAGACGATGGCGCTATAGGCGTGGAAGTAGCCGTTGGGATGCAGCGAGCAGGAGGCGACCGCCAGGACGACGTCGGTGGTCTTGCCCACCGGCAGGGTGCGGGTCCAGCCGGGCGGCGAGACCACGCCATTGGCCTCGAATTCGTAGGTATAGTGGGCGCCCGGCTTTAGGCCACCGACATCCACCTTCACGGTGAAGTCGCGCGCCGCACTGGTGACGCCCTCGCCGGTCAGGGTCTTCACCCGCCGGAACAGGCCGGGCTTGTCGGTGGGGGTGATGCGCCAGCGATAGGCGATCTCGCCGGCGCCGGCTTCGGCGGGCGTGATGCGGGTCCAGAGCATGACGCGGTCAGCCAGGGGATCGCCCGAGGCGACGCCGTGCTTGAAGGCCACGGTCCCGGCATAGCGGGTGGGCGCCTGGGCGAAGGCCGGCGCGGCGATACCAAGCCCAAGGAACGCAAGGGCCGAACGTCTATTGATGCTCATGATCTTTCCTGCTCGCGATCTCGATGTCGCATGCCATAGAGCAGGGAGTTACGACAGGAGCATGAGATGTCCAGCGAAGGCCTTCACGTCCCGCGCGAGAAGCTGTCCAGGAAGACCCTGAACATGCACTACGCCATCACCTCGCTCATCGAGGAGCTGGAGGCGGTGGACTGGTACCGGCAGCGCGCCGACGACTGCGACGACCCCGACCTGAAGGCCATCCTGCTGCACAACGCCCATGAGGAGATCGAGCATGCCTCGATGGCTCTGGAGTGGATCCGCCGCAACGACGATCAGTTCGCCGAGCAGCTGAAGGAATTCCTCTTCACCAAGGGCTCGATCACCGGCCACGAGGAAGAGGCGAGCGACAAGAGCGGACTGTAGTCATGGGCCGGGTGGCCGTATGAACACTGCCGACGACGAAGAGGTTCTGGTTGGCGACATCCTCGCCCTGACCCTGACGGCCGAGCAGGCCGGCGGGCGGCTGGACAAGACCCTGGCCGAACACCTGCCGGATCTGTCGCGGGCCCGCATCCAGGCGCTGATGGCGGCGGGACAGGTCACCCGCGAAGGCAAGGTGCTCACCGACACCTCGGCCAAGGCCCAGGCCGGTGAGTATGAACTGCTGATCCCGCCGCCGGAGGCCGCCGAGCCGCAGGCGCAGGCGATCGCGCTCACCGTGCTCTATGAGGACGCCTACCTGATCGTGGTGGACAAGCCGCCGGGGATGGCCGTCCATCCGGCGCCCGGCACGCCCAGCGGCACGCTGGTCAACGCCCTGCTGCATCACTGCGGCGACTCGCTGTCGGGCATCGGCGGGGTGGCGCGGCCGGGCATCGTCCACCGTATCGACAAGGAAACCTCCGGCGTCGTGGTGGTGGCCAAGACCGACGCCGCTCACCAGGGGCTCTCGGCCCTGTTCGCGGCCCACGACATCGACCGGATCTATGTGGCCCTGGTGCGTGGCGCGCCGACGCCGCCCAAGGCCACCATCGTCACCCAGATCGGCCGCTCCTCCACCGACCGCAAGAAGATGGCGGTGCTGAAGTCGGGCGGCCGCGAGGCCATCACCCACTATTCGACCCGGACGGTGTTCGGTCAGCAGAAGAAACCCCAGGCCGCCCGGCTGGAATGCACCCTGGAGACCGGCCGCACCCACCAGATCCGCGTGCACCTGGCGTCCAAGGGCAGCCCCTGCCTGGGCGACCCGGTCTATGGCTCGGGCCCGCCGACTCCGGCGGTAAGGGACGCGATGGCGCAGGCCGGCCTGACCCGCCAGGCCCTTCATGCCGCCGTGCTGGGCTTCGTCCATCCGGTGACCGGCGAAACCCTGCGCTTCGAGAGCCCCCTGCCCCCGGATATGGCGCAGCTGGAAGCTTTGCTCTCAGCCCTGTGAGAAAGCTTGCGGACCCGGCGCCTTGAAGGCGCCACCGCTGGGGAATAGAAATACCTGAGTTGAGCAGTCGGACTTAAAGGTCGTCCTCCCAGCGCCCTTCCGCACACGAAACCCAATACCTATCTAGTTGGTTGAGGGGGCGGACGGACGCGCGCGGTCTAAGCGCGGCGACCCAGATGTCCGGGAAATAGGGGATTGAAATCCATGGCCACGAACGCGCTGTCCGTGATGTCGCCCGATGGCGGCCTGAGCCGGTATCTCACCGAGATCCGGAAATTTCCGATGTTGGCCAAGGATGAGGAATTCATGCTGGCCAAGCGCTGGAAGGAACATGAAGACCCGGAGGCCGCCCACCGCATGGTGACCTCCCACCTGCGCCTGGTGGCCAAGATCGCCATGGGCTATCGCGGCTACGGCCTGCCGATCGGGGAAGTGATCTCCGAGGGCAATGTCGGCCTGATGCAGGCGGTGAAGAAGTTCGAGCCCGACAAGGGTTTCCGCCTGGCCACCTACGCCATGTGGTGGATCCGCGCCTCGATCCAGGAGTACATCCTGCGATCCTGGAGCCTCGTGAAGATGGGCACCACGGCGGCGCAGAAGAAGCTGTTCTTCAACCTGCGCAAGGCCAAGAGCCAGATCAGCGCCTTCCAGGACGGCGATCTGCACCCGGACCAGGTGGCCATCATCGCCACCAAGCTTGGGGTGCTGAACGAGGAAGTCATCTCGATGAACCGCCGGCTGTCGGGCCCCGACGCCTCGCTGAACGCGCCGTTGCGCGTGGACGGCGACAGCGAGTGGCAGGACTGGCTGGAGGATGAGACCTCCGTCAGCCAGGAGACCCAGGTCGCCGAGAACCAGGAACGGACCCAGCGCATGGGTCTGCTGGAGGAAGCGATGACCGAGCTCTCCGACCGCGAGCGTCACATCCTGACCGAGCGGCGCCTGAAGGACGATCCCTCGACCCTGGAGGAGCTGGCCTCCGAATACGGCGTCAGCCGCGAGCGGGTGCGCCAGATCGAGGTACGCGCCTTCGAAAAACTGCAGAAGTCGATGCGGACCGCCGCGCAGGAACGGAACCTGGTCAACGCCTGATCGGAACCAGCTGAGCCAAACGAGCCCTTCCCGGAAACGGGGAGGGCTTTTTGCTGAGCCTAGATCGAGACCACCGCACGGTCGGACGGTTTACGGCTGAGCTCCTCAGCCGGCAGCAAGGCCAGCAGCGGAGCGGCCTTGCGGGCGACTTCCTCGGGGATCAGCACGCCACGGTCGGCGGCGGCGGCCAGGTAGCGCTGGAAGTCGGCTACGGTGGTCACCAGCTTCAAATCACCCACCGCCACGGCGGCCTTCTGCAGGTCGGCGCCCTGCGCCTGCATCGAGCGCAGGGCCTGCTTCGGATCGCTGGCCGCCGCCGAGACCGCGGACTTCAGGATCTTCAGCGCCTGGGTGATACGGGCGGCGTCCGGGGTGGTCTTGATATCTGAGCGGCGCTTGAGCTTGCCGGTATAGTCGCCCGAATTGAACCGGCGGCGGTCGGGGCCGATATAGTCCACCGCCTCCACCCAGTCGCGGGGCCGCAGGGTGACGGCCTCCAGGCGGCGCAGCAGGTCCTTGGCGGTGTAAGGCTTGCGCAGGAATTCATGCACCCCGGCGTCGCGGGCGCCGAGGATGGCGGCGGCCGTGGCCGTCGCGGTGACCATGATGATGGGCGCCTGACGGCAGTTCATCTCGCTTCGGCGCACCCGGCGGGTGAAGTCCACCCCATCGACATTGGCGCCGGTGAGCTCGACGAAGATCAGCTGCGGATTGACCTGCTCGGCGGTCTCCAGGCCCTTGCGGTTACTCGGCGCGTTCCAGAGATGGCCTGCTGAGATATTGCGCATCAGGTCGGCCAGCAGACGTGCGCTGGCCGGCGCCGGATCAACGATCAGCACTCTCTGCAGCATGGGGACCATGCGCTGAATCAGCTTGTATTCTTCGTTGAACACGAGGCCGGAGGACTCCTGGAAACTTCCCCCAATATGGGCCGCGTGGGTAAAGAACGCCTTGACGGAGTCCCCGGATCGCCGCGGCGATCCGCCGCGGCGAAGGACCCGCTTCGTCAGTCCTGGAAGGGATCGCGCATCATGATGGTGTCGTCTCGCTGCGGGCTGGTGGAGACCATGGCGGCAGGCGCCCCGATCAGTTCCTCGATGCGGCGCACATACTTCACGGCGTTGGCAGGGAGGTCTTTCCAGGTGCGCGCGCCGGCGGTGCTTTCGCTCCAGCCCTCGAGCTCTTCATAGACCGGCTCCAGAGCCGCCTGGTCGCGCAGGCCGGCGGGCAGGTAGTCGATGTCCTGGCCGCGCAGCTTGTAGTGGGTGCAGACCTTCAGGGTCTTGAAGCCGTCCAGGATGTCGAGCTTGGTCAGCACGATCCCCTGGATGCCGCCGACCGCGATGGACTGGCGCACCAGGGCCGCGTCGAACCAGCCGCAGCGGCGCGGGCGGCCGGTGACGGTGCCGAACTCGTGGCCCCGCTCGCCGAGCAGACGGCCGGTCTCGTCGTGCAGCTCGGTGGGGAACGGTCCCTCGCCGACCCGGGTGGTGTAGGCCTTGACGATCCCCAGGACGTAGCCGCCGGCGTGGGGGCCGACGCCGGCGCCCGCCGCAGCCTGGCCGGCCACGGTGTTGGACGAGGTGACGAAGGGATAGGTGCCGTGGTCGACGTCCAGCAGGGTGGCCTGAGCGCCTTCGAACAGCACGCGCTGGCCGTCCTTGATCGCCTGGCCCAGCACCCGCCAGGCGGGCTTCACATAGGGCATGACCTTGGGCGCGACCTCGAGCAGCAGGGCCAGAATCTCGGCGGGCGTGACCTCCGGCAGGTCCAGGCCCTTACGCAGGGCGCCGTGGTGGGCAAGCAGGCGCTCGATCTTGGTCTCCAGCGCGGCGGGATCGGCCAGGTCGGCGAAGCGGATGGCGCGGCGGCCGACCTTGTCCTCATAGGCCGGGCCAATGCCCCGGCCTGTGGTGCCGATCTTGCCGGCCCCGGCGCGGGCCTCGCGGGCCTGGTCCAGGTCGCGGTGCAGGGGCAGGATGAGGGTCGCGTTATCGGCCAGCACCAGGATGTCGGGGTTGACCTTCAGGCCCTGGCCCTTGGCGCGCTCGATCTCGTCCAGCAGGGACCAGGGGTCCACCACCACGCCGTTGCCGATGATCGACAGCTTGCCCTGCACCACGCCCGAGGGCAGCAGGGACAGCTTGTAGGTGGAATTGCCCACCACGATGGTGTGGCCGGCGTTATTGCCGCCCTGGAAGCGAACCACGACGTCGGCGCGGTTGGCCAGCCAGTCGATGACCTTGCCCTTACCTTCGTCGCCCCACTGGCCGCCGATGACTGTGACATTACCCATGGAATACGGTCTCCCAGCCCGCCGAGGGGATCCAACCACGCCCTTCGACAGGCAACTCGGCGGGTGGACTTGACCGATTTTAGGAACCGCGACCGGGCCTCGCGGGCGCCAGGGTCGTGTTCGTCGGGTGTAGAGCATCCAGGCGCCCCCGCCGTCAAGGCGCGGCTGGCGAAATCGGCGCTTCGCCAGGCCGCCGGCTTGGGTCTATGAGGCGAACATGACCCTGCCCCGCTTCCACCTCGCCTTCCCCGTCCGCGACCTCGAGGAGGCCCGCGCCTTCTACGGCGGCCTGCTGGGCTGTCCGGAGGGCCGGTCCAGTCCCGACTGGATCGACTTCGACTTTTACGGCCACCAGATCGTCGCCCACCTGTCTCCGGACGAGGGGGGCCACCAGTCCACCAGCGCCGTGGACGGCGAGGACGTGCCGGTGCGCCACTTCGGGGCGATCCTGACCCTGCCGCAGTGGGAGGAGATGGCCGCCAAGCTGAAGGCCGCGAACACGACCTTCGTCATCGAACCGCAGATCCGCTTCAAGGGCGAGCCCGGCGAACAGGCGACCCTGTTCTTCCTCGACCCGTCCGGCAATGCGCTGGAGTTCAAGGCCTTCGCCGATGACGCCATGGTGTTCGCCAAATGAGCGTGACCCTGGCCGACATCGAGGCCGCCGCGGCGCGGATCAAGGGCCATGCGATCGAGACGCCGCTGATCGAGAGCCCGGCGCTGAACGATCGCCTGGGCCGCCGGGTGCTGATCAAGCCCGAGACCCTGCAGCGGGTTGGGGCCTTCAAGTTCCGGGGCGCCTATAACCGCCTGGTCCAGCTCGACGCTGAGGAGCGCAGAGCCCGTGTCGTGGCCTTCTCGTCTGGCAACCACGCCCAGGGCGTGGCGCTGGCGGCCAGACTGCTGGGCATCCCCGCCCTGATCGTCATGCCGGCTGACGCGCCCGCCGTGAAGGTGGAGGCCACGCGGGGCTATGGCGCGGAAATCCGGCTCTATGACCGGCTGACCGAGGATCGGGTGGCCATCGCCGCAGAGATCGCGTCGCAGCGGGGTTCCGTCGTGGTTCCAGCCTTCGACGACCTGGACATCATCGCCGGCCAGGGCACGGTCGGCCTGGAGCTGGTGAGCCAGGCCAAGGCTCGAGGCGTCACACTCGACGTGGTGGTCTCGCCCGTCGGCGGCGGGGGCCTCATGGCCGGGCTCTCAACGGCTGTGAAGGCGCTGTCACCGAGCACCGCCCTGGTGGGGGTCGAGCCAGAGGGTTTCGACGACACTCTGCGCTCGCTGAAGGCAGGGGCGCGTCAGACGCTCACCCCCACCACCCGCTCGCTCTGCGACGCCTTGGAAACACCGGCGCCAGGCGAACTCACTTTCCCGATCCTGCAGCGGAACGTCGCGGACATCGCCGTGGTCAGCGACGCCGAGGTCTCCGACGCCCTGCGCTACGCCTTCGCCACCCTGAAGCTGGTGGTGGAGCCGGGCGGCTGCGTGGGTCTCGCCGCGCTGCTGGCCGGTAAGGTCAGGAGTTGGGGCGACGGCACGACCGGCCTGGTGCTCTCCGGGGGCAATGTTGATCCGGCCCTGTTCGCCGAGATCCTGGCCGGCGGCTAGCGGCGTCCTTGCCCCCGGAACGGTGCGGCGCTTTGTCTCCCGGCGTTAAGCTTCGCCTTAACCCCGAATTGACCGCCAAGGGGAAAGATCGCCGTTTGACGCAGGCTCTACCTACGCCCGGACGGGGATCTTCGTGGCCGAACGCAATTCAGAGCGCCCAGGCGCCGAAGGGCTGACACCGGCCGCCCGCCTGAACAACCTGCCGGCGACCTGGAAGCTCACCCTGGCTTTCGCTGTCGTGCTGTCGGCCATCGCCGCCATGGGCGCGGTCCTGGCGATCAATCTCCGCGTGGTCCAGCAGGCGGACGCCGCCGACAATCACGCCCACAAGGTCGCGGCCACCGCCAGCAGCGCCCTCTTTGTCCTGACCCGTCAGGAAGACTCGCTGCGCGGCTACATCATTTCCGGTGACCCCTTCTATGCCCGGCGTATCGCCGACGACCACCGGCCCCTGTTCCAGGCGCGCATGACCGAACTGGAGCGGCTGGCCGCCGGTGACCCCATGCTGCTGGGGCAAATTGACCAGGCGCAAGCGGCCTATGACATCTGGAACGAATGGGCGGTCGTTCGCGCCCTGGAGCTGGCAGGCGTCCGAGGCACCAGGTCCCTGGCCGCCGAGATGGTCGGTCCGGCCAGCCCCGCCGACGACCTGATCGCGCCAGCCGAACGGGCCCTGGAATACATCCAGGCGCAAAGCCAACGGGCGGTGGAGACCAGCGGTGAGCGCAAGACCGAGGCGATGCGCGCCATGGGTACGGCCTTGACCCTGGGCGTGCTGTTCGCGGCTCTCAGCGCCGCGGTCATGGGCCTGGCGCTCCGGCGCAGCATGGCCAATCCCATTGTGCGGCTGACCGAGGTGATGAAACGCCTGGCCGGCGGCGACCTTTCGGTCTCGATCCCGGCTGTCGAACGGCGCGACGAGGTTGGTCTGATGGCCAAGGCGGTGGTCACCTTCCGCGACGCCGCCGTGGAAAAGCAGCTGCTGGAGGCCGAGGCGGAGCTGCGCCGGGAGGAGGCCCAGGCCCTGTCGCTGCAGGCCCAGGCGGCCAACCACGCCAAGTCGGAATTCCTGGCCACCATGGCCCATGAGCTTCGCACCCCGCTCAATGGCGTGCTCGGGCTGGTGGACGTCATGGGCCGGACCGATCTGACCCCGGCGCAGAAAGAACACCTGGCCACGATCGGCGCGTCGGGCCGGGCCCTCGTCAGCGTGGTCAACGACGTCCTAGACATCTCCCGGATCGAGGCCGGTAGCCTGGAGGTTCTGCCCGAGCCCTTCGACCTGGACCGCCTGACCGGCGATCTGGCCGCGATCTACGGCGCCATAGCCGCCGACAAGGGCCTGGCCTTCGCCTTGACCGTGGAACCCGCCATCCAGGGCTGGAGGATCGGCGACGCCGCGCGGTTGCGGCAGATCGCCGGCAACCTGATCTCCAATGGACTGAAGTTCACGCAGGCTGGAGAGGTCCGCGCCGCCTTCGCCCTGCGCGGCGATCAGATTGTGCTGGAGGTCAACGACACCGGGATCGGCGTGGCCTCCCACCAGCAGGCCGCGATGTTCGACCGCTTCGTCCAGGCCGATGGGTCCTCGACCCGACGCTTCGGAGGCGCGGGCCTGGGCCTGGCGATCTGCAAGGAATTGTCGGAACTGATGGGGGGATCCATCAGCTTCACCAGCGAGCTGGGGGTGGGCTCGACCTTCACCCTTCAGGTTCCCATGCCCGCCTGCGCGGCGCCGGCCGAGGCGCAGGACGCCGCGCCCATGGACGACAAGCTGCGCATCCTGGTGGTGGACGACAACGCCACCAACCGGCTGGTGCTCTGCGCCCTGCTGGAGCAGCTGGGCCTTGCCGCCGAATGCGTCGTCAACGGGGTCGAGGCGGTGGCCGCCTGGGAGGCCAAGGCCTGGGACGCCATCCTGATGGACATCCACATGCCCGAGATGGACGGCGTGACCGCCACCTCAAGCATCCGCCGGCGCGAGATTGAGCTCGGACGCGACAAGACCCCGATCATCGCCGTCACAGCCAGCGTGCAGCCCGAGGAAACCCGGGGATACCTGTCGGCCGGCATGGACAACTGCGTGCCCAAGCCCGTCGACACCCGCGTCCTAGTGAGCGCGCTCCAGGGCGTCCTCGCCGCGTAGAGCCTGATGGCTTCTCTCGAAGCCTGAAACAGGCTCTAAACACTTGAATTTAGGACACGATTCAACGATCAGACGATTCCGTCTGATCGCATCGTGCTCTAGAGCCGGTCCTCGGGCGCGGCGACCGCTGGGGCGTCGCGGGGGGTCACCAGCTTGGCCAGGCGCGGCCGCAGCCACATCTCGAAGTCATCCACCAGCTCGTAGACCACCGGCACCAGCACCAGCGACAGCAGGGTCGAGGTGATCAGGCCGCCGATCACGGCCACGGCCATCGGCTGACGGAACTCCGCACCCTTTTCCAGGGCGAAGGCGGTAGGAAGCATGCCCGCGGCCATGGCCATGGTGGTCATGACGATGGGCCGGGCCCGCTCTCGGCAGGCTTCCAGGATGGCGTCGCGCTGCGGGATGCCCTCTCGCTCTCGCTCGATGGCGTACTCCACCAGCAGGATGGAGTTCTTCGCCGCCAGGCCCATCAGCATCAGGAAGCCGATCAGCGAAGGGATCGAGAGCGAGAGGTTGAAGATCAACAACCCCAGGAAGGCGCCCGCGAAGGACAGCGGCAGGGCCGTCAGGATCACCGCCGGCTTGAAGAAGCTGCGGAACAACAGGACCAGAACGCCGTAGATCATCGCCACACCGGCGAAGAGGGCCAGGCCGAAGGAGCCGAACAGCTCCTGCTGGGCCTCCAGCTGACCGGTCTCGGCCGGAGCCACGCCCGGCGGCAGGTGCTTCATGATCGGCAGGGCGCGGACCCGCTTGTAGGCGTCCCCGAGCTCCGCGCCGTTCAGCTCGGCCTGGATGGTCAGCTGACGCTTGCGGTTGAGGCGGTCGATCTTGGCGGGACCCGCCTGGAAGCTGACATCGGCCACGGCGTCCAGCGTCGTGGAGCCCCCGGTGACGGTGGGGATGCGAAGGGCCTTGATCCGCTCCAGATCGGCGCGGGCGTCGGCGGGCATGCGGATGCGGATCGGAATGCGGCGCTCGCCGGCGGTCAGCTTGGCGACATTGGCGTCGATGTCGCCCACCGTGGCGACGCGGGCCACCTGGGCGATGGTGTCCACCGATACGCCAAGGCGCGCGGCCTCGTCGGCGCGGGGGCGGATCACCAGTTCCGGGCCGATCGGCGGGGCCGAGGCGTGCGGATCGGCGATGATGTCGATGGTCCGCATCTGCTTTTCCAGCTCCAGCGACGCGGCCGTCAGGGCGGCTGGGTCGTTGGAGGCGAGGATGGCCTGCAGGCCCGCCGACCCCTGGAAGTTCAGGAAGGTGATGCGGGCGTCGGGCACCTCGCGCAGGGCCTGGCGGGTCTGGGCCTTCAGTTCGTCGCCGCTGATGGTGCGGTGCTCGTCCAGCAGGACGGTGACCGTGCCGTTGCGCAGGTCGCTGCCGCCGCCGGCCCCGCCGAAGCCGGGACCTCCGGAACTGGCGGTGGAGCCCACCTGGGCGAAGACGGCCCGCACGCCGGGTCGGCCCATGAACACGTGGCTGACGCGCAGGGCGACGTCCTCCATGGCCGCGGCGCTCGCACCGGGGGGGCCTTGCAGGTCGACATAGATGTAGTCGGGATCGCCGGCCGGCTGGAAGCCTTGCGGCAGCATGGGCACCAGGAACAGCGAGCCCACGAACACCACGCCGCCCAGGATGCAGGCGACGATCCGGTGGTCGAGGGACCATTCCAGGGCGTTGCGGTAAAAGCCCTCGAAGGGCTTGCGCTCCACCGGGTGGCTGGTGGGCTTCAGCAGATAGGCGGCCATCAGCGGCGTCAGAAGTCTGGCCACCACAAGGGAGAACAGCACAGCCACGCAGACCGTCAGGCCGAATTCCCGGAAGAACTGGCCGGCCATGCCCTTCATGAAGCTGACCGGCATGAACACCACGACGATGGCCATGGTGGTGGCCACCACCGCCAGGCCGATGGCGTCGGCGCCCTGCAGGGCGGCCTTGAAGGGCCGCATGCCCTGGGCCACCCGTTTCTCGATGTTCTCGATCTCCACGATGGCGTCATCGACAAGGATGCCCACCACCAGGGTCAGGGCCAGCAGGGTCACGACGTTCAGCGAGAACCCGAACAGCTTCATGAAGAAAAAGGTCGGGATCAGCGAGATCGGCATGGCGAAGGCGGTGATCATCGTCGAGCGCCAGTCGCGCAGGAACACGAACACCACGATGGCCGCCAGCAACATGCCTTCCAGCAGCACGTGCTGCGTGGCGCGGAAGCTGGCGCGGGTCTCGTCGACGGAGGAGAAGATTCGGGTGAACTTCACCCCCGGGTGGGCCTGCTCCAGCTTGGCGATGGCCTTGATCACCGCGTCGTCGACGCCGACGTCGCTGGAGTCGCGGGTCTTCATCACCTGGAAGCCGACCACCGCCGCGCCGTTCAGACGCGCGAAGCCGCGCACCTCGCTGGAGCCGTCGCCGACCTCGGCCACGTCGGTCAACTTCACATAGCGTCCGCCGCCTGTGGGGATGGTCAGGTCGCGCAGGGCGTTGAGCGTATTGACCGCGCCAAGCACCCGCAGGGTCTGTTCGCGGCCGCCGATCGCCACCCGGCCGCCGGGCGCGTCGATGTCGAAGCCGCGCAGGGCGGTGTTGATCTGGGGCGCGGTCAGACCGCGGGCCGCCATCCGGTCAGGGTCGATGAGGATGTTGATCTCGCGGTTCACCCCGCCGACGCGGGAAATCTGGGAGACCCCCTTCTCGGTCTGGAGCTCGCGGGCGATGGTGTCGTCGATGAACCAGGAAAGCTCGGCGTCCGACATGGCCGGGGCGGCCACGGCGTAGGTCAGGATCGGCTGGCTATCCAGCTCCACCCGGGTGACCGTCGGCTCGTCGATCTCGCGGGGCAGTACCGCCCGGGTCTGGTCCATGCGCGAGCGGACCTCGTCGGTCTTCTTCTGCAGGTCCTCACCCAGCTCGAACTCGACATTGGTGGTGGAGACCCCCAGCGTCACGGTCGAGTAGATGTTCTTGACGTTGGAGATGCCGGCCAGCGCGTCCTCCACCGGCCGGGTGATCTGGGTCTCGATCTCGCCCGGCGCCGCGCCCGACTGGGTCACGGTGATGTTCACCATCGGGAACTGAACGTTGGGGAACTGCTTCACCGGCAGCCCGCCGTAGGAAATCATCCCGGCCAGGACGAGCGCGATGAACAGCACCACCACCGGGACCGGGTTGCGGATCGCCCAGGACGAGATCTGGAACCCGCGGCCGTCGTCGTGATCTTGCGGCGCGTGGGTCATTTTTTCGCGCTCACGGGTTTGGCCATGGGAACCGGGCCCTCGCTCGGACGCACCATGTCACCGTCCAGCAGGAAGGCCGCGGCGTTCAGCACCACGCGGGAGCCGGCCGGCGGACCCTTGATCAGGGACACCAGGCCCGAGCCGCGTGACCCGGTCTGGACGCTCACCCGCTTCACGCGGTTGTCGGCGCCCACCACCATCACGCTGGCGCCGTCGGCGTCGTAGCGGACGGCGGTTTCCGGCACGGCCAGGCTCTCGCCCACCACATCGGCGAACAGGGCGCGGCCATAGCCGCCGGAGCGGATGTCGGAGCGGACGGGCAGGTGGATGCGCACCGTGCCGAGCTTGGTCTGGGCGTTCACCTGGGGTGAGACCAGCCGCACATAGCCCTCGGCGCTGGTCCCGGTGGACAGCACGACGCTGGCGCGTTGGCCGGGCCGGACCCGGGCGAGGTCTTCCTCGGAAAGTTCGGCCAGCAGTTCGACCTCGCCGCCCTGGGCCAGCCGGAACCACGGGGTCGCGCCGCCGGCGGAAAGGTCACCCGGGCGCACATTGCGCTCCAGCACCAGGCCCGAGACCGGGGCGGTGACCGCCAGCTTGCTGGCCCGCGTGCGGGCGTCCTTGTAGGCGGCGGCCTGCGCGTTGGCGGTGGCCCGCGCGGCGCGGGCCTGGAACCGGCGCTGATCGAGCTGTTCCTGCGAGAGCACGCCCTGGCCGTCGAGGCCCTTCACGCGGGCCGCCTGGGCTTCGGCCTGTTCGGCCTGGATGGCGCTCTGGGCGGCGAGCGCCCCCTGCTGCTCCACCTGGGCGGCGATCAGCGCGCCGTCGAGCTGGACCAGGGTCTGGCCTGCGCGGACATATTGCCCGGCGTCCACCAGCACCCGGGCCACCCGGTATCCGGTGACCTCGGGCAGGACGGCGGCTTCTTCGCGCGGCGTCAGGACGCCTGAGGCGGTGAGCGAGCCGATGATCTGGCGAGGCTCGACCTTGACCACGCGCACAGCGCGGGCGCGCTGGCTGTCGGTCTCCTTGGTCACGGGCTTCTTGCCGCAACCGGCAAGGGCCAGGGTCGCGACCAGGGCGAGGATGAGGGCGGTGGCGGTTCTCGTCACGTCTAGCGTGCCTCTTGCTTGGCGAGCACGGGGGTGGCGGGCCAGCCGCCTCCGAGCGCCTTGTAGGTCTGGACGGCGCGGCGCAGGGCTTGAACCTGCGCGCTGGTCAGCGCCGATCGCGTCGAGCGCCAGGACTGTTCGGCCCCCAACGCGGTGGAGAGATCATCAAGACCGGCGGCGTAGCGGACGCGGCTGGCCTCATAGGCCCGCTCGGCGCGGAGCTCACCATCGGCCAGCAGACCGACGCGGCGGCGGTCGGAGTCCAGGCGGGTGAGCGCGCTGTCGGCCTCGCCATAGGCGGTCTGCACGGCCTTTTCATAGGCGATCACCGCCTGTTCGGTGCGGGCGTTCTGGGCCTTCAGGTCCTGCAGCAGCTTGGGGATCGACAGGATCGGCTGGGTGAGCCCGGCCCCGATCGACCAGTTGCGGGTGGTGGACTGGTAGCCCGGCTGCTCGGACCGCGAGAGGCCGATACCCGGCGTCAGGGTGAAGGTCGGGAAGAAGGCCAGCTGGGCGTAGGTCAGGCGGCCGGCCGCCGAACGCACGGCGGCCTCGGCCTGGCGCACGTCGGGGCGTCGGGCCAGCAGTTCGCCAGGCACCGTGGCGGGCACGGGCGGAATCTCACCGACACTGGCCGGTGTGGGGATGCTGGCCAGGGGATCGACGCCCCGGCCCACCAGCACCAGCAGGGTGCGACGGGTGGCCTTCAGCTCGGCCTCGAGGCTGGCGGCGTTTCCCTCGGCCTGGGCCAGGTCTCCGGCCACGCGGTCGGCTTCCGAGGCGGACCCCAGACCGCGCTCGGCCCGGAGGTTGGCGACCTGCTGCAGGCCGCGCTGGATGCGGGCGGTTTCGCGCGCATCCTCAAGCTGGATGGCCTGGCCGCGGGCCAGGAAATAGGTGTCGGCGATGTTGGCCGCCAGGCTGGCGCGCGCGCCCTCATAGCTGGCCTGCGCCTGGTTGGTGTCGCCCTTCGCGGCCTTGGCCACCGCGAAGATGCGGCCGAACAGATCGGCCTCCCAGCTCACATTGAAAGTGGCGCTGGAAGAGGTGCTCTCACCGTTGGTGGAGAAGCCCGGGATATTGACCACCGTGCCCGAGGTCTGGGTGGTGTGGGTTTCCCGTGTCGTGCCTGAGGCGGCGCCCTGGGGCAGGAAGGCGATCAGGGCGTTGGACGAGGTGGCGCGCGCCTCCGTCAGCCGCGCGGCGGCCGAGCGGGCGTCCGGCGCGCGGACCAGGGCGTCCTCGATCAGGGCGGTGAGCACCGGATCGTTGAACTGGGTCCACCAGCGGTCAAGCGCCGTGGCGTCAATGGTCGCAGGGGCGGACGGGGGCGCCTCGAAGGCGGTCGGTACGGCGATCTCGGGCTTGCGCGCGGAAGCGCACGCGGCAAGCGTGAGACAGGCCAGTCCGGCTACGAATGTGGCGGGGCGCATGATCTCTGTCGTTGTCAGACCGCGAATCGCCGCCGAGTGTATCGGCTTTGGGGAGGCGCGACGCGGTTAGCTGAAGCTTCCTTGATCATAGCAAGCCGTCCCCAAAATTGCAGAGGCGATACAAAGGGGCTTCGCCATAGCGAGTGGGGCGCATCTGTCACACCTTTTTCGACAAACTCGTTCAAGCTTGAATGACTTAACCATAACCTCGGTTTCCGGCGCGATCCTCTAGCGCCGCCGCATCGGCCTCGCTAGGGTCCCGGGCAAATTGGTCCTTGCCCGAGTGTATTCATGAAACAATTCCTCCTGGCCGGCGCTTCTGCGTGGGCTGTTTTGGCCCTCAGCCTTCCCGCCCAGGCCGGCGTCAGCCCCGCCAAGATCGCTGAGCACGTGAAAATCCTGGCCTCCGATGACTTCGAGGGCCGCGGCCCGGCCACCGCCGGCGAGGTCAAGACCGTCAAGTACCTGACCGAGCAGTTCAAGGCCGTCGGCCTGAAGCCCGGCGGCGACCTGCAGAAGGACGGCAGCCGCGCCTGGACCCAGGACGTGCCGCTGGCCCAGTTCGACAACAAGGACCCCATCAAGGTCAGCGTCACCGTGGGCGGCCAGGTCCAGACCTGGACCCAGGGCGACCAGATCGCCATCCGCGCCCCGCAGACCGGCGTCGACCACGTCACGGTCAAGGACGCGCCCGTCGTCTTCATCGGCTACGGTGTCAAGGCGCCCGAGCGCAATTGGGACGACTTCAAGGGTTATGACCTGAAGGGCAAGATCGCCCTGGTGCTGGTCAACGACCCCGACTTCGAGACCGGCGAGGGCGACTTCGGCGGCAAGGCCATGACCTATTACGGCCGCTGGACCTACAAGTACGAGGAGGCCGCGCGCCAAGGCGCCGTGGGCTTCATCGTCATCCACGAGACCGGCCCGGCCTCCTACGGCTGGAACACCGTCAAGAACTCCAACACCAACACCGTCTTCGACATCATCCGCGCCGACCCCACCAAGGCCCACGCCCCTATCGAGGCCTGGATCCAGCGCGATCCCACCGTGGCGCTGTTCAAGGCCTCTGGCCTCGACTTCGAGGCCCTGAAGAAGCTGGCTCAAACCCGCGACTTCAAGCCGGTGGACCTGAAGGGCGTCACCTTCTCCACCGACATCGACGTGGTGGCCAAGAAGATCGTATCGAAGAACGTGGCGGGCATCCTGGCGGGGACCAAGCATCCCCAGGAGAAGGTGATCTACACCGCCCACTGGGACCACCTGGGGGTCGGCCTGCCCGACGCCAAGGGCGACCGCATCTATAACGGCGCCCTGGACAACGCCTCGGGCACCTCGGTGCTGATCGAGATGGCGCGGGCGGCTGCGGCCCAGCCGCGCACCGAGCGCTCCATGCTGTTCCTTTCCGTCACCGCCGAGGAAAAGGGCCTGCTGGGTTCGGAATACTACGCCGCCAACCCGCTTTATCCGCTGGCCACCACCGTGGCCGATATCAACATGGACGGGGCGGCCACCAACGGTCCGTCGCGGGACTTCGGCACCTCGGGCGACGCGCCCCTGACCCTTCAGGACGACCTGATCGAGGTCGCCAAGGGCTATCACATGACCTACAGCCCCGACCCGCGTCCGGGCGCCGGCAGCTTCTTCCGCTCCGACCACTTCTCCTTCGCCAAGCGCGGCGTGCCGGCCATCTCCTTCGGCGGGGGCCAGGACCTGGTGACCGGCGGCAAGGCCCGCGGCGAGGCCCTGCAGAAAGCCTACACCACCGACAAATACCACCAGCCGGCGGACGAATATTCTCCCGACTGGGACCTTTCCGGCGCGGCTCAGAACGCCGACATGCTGCTGGTGCTGGGGACCAAGCTCGCCAATTCCCGCGAGTGGCCGGAGTGGAAGGCCGGGTCTGAATTCAAGGCCGAGCGGGACAAGACCGCCGCGGCGCGGAAATAGCGGGGTCGGGCGGCATGGCGCAGGCAGGTTACATCCGGGCCGGAATCGGGGGCTTCACCTTCGAGCCCTGGCGCGGAGTCTTCTATCCTGAGGGCCTCAAGCAGGCCGACGAGCTCGCCTATGCCAGCCGCCACCTGACCTCCATCGAGATCAATTCCACCTACTATTCGTCGCAGAAGCCCGAGACCTTCGCCAAGTGGAAGGCCGCGACGCCCGAGGGCTTCGTGTTTTCCCTGAAGGCCTCGCGGTTCTGCACCAACCGCAAGATCCTGGCCCAGTCGGCGGACTCGATCAGCAAGTTCCTGAACCAGGGGATCGTCGAACTGGGGGACCGGCTAGGCCCGATCCTCTGGCAGTTCATGCCCACCAAGAAATTCGAGCCCGCCGACTTCGAGGCCTTCCTCGACCTGCTGCCCAAGACCCAAGAAGGTCTGAAGCTGCGGCACGTGGTGGAGGTGCGCAACCCGAGCTTCGTGGACGTGGCCTTCGTGAGGATGTGCCGCAACCGCAACGTGGCGATCTGCGTCTCGGAGAACGACCGCTATCCGATGATCCCCGACGTCACCGCCGACTTCGTCTATGCGCGCCTGATCGACGGCTCCGATGACATCCCCACCGGCTACGCGCCCGAGGGGCTCGACAAGTGGGCCAGGCGGTTCACGGAATATGCGCAAGGCCGCTGCCCCGACGACCTGACGCCGGTGGACCGCACCGCCCCGGCCGAACAGCCGGTCGACGTGTTCAGCTACTTCATCCACGAGGGCAAGGTGCGCGCTCCGGCCGCCGCGATGGAGCTGATCTCCCGGGTCAATAAATAGAGCTGAAATACAAAACGCCCCCGGCCCGAGGGCCGGAGGCGCGAATTTGCAAGAATGAGAATTCTTGGAGCGGCGGTCTAGCCGCCGCCCGGGAAGCGCATCGGAACCTTCACGGTGCCGGTCTTCGAGCCCATCGGCAACGCTTCGGCGACGCAGAGCGCGGCCTTGTCGAAGCCCTTGTTCGGCTTGCTGTCCTCGAGCACCTTGCAGCCCGAGAGCTTGCCGGCGTCAGCGGTGCACTCCAGCATGACCATCGCCGCGTCCCGCGTGTTAGCGTTCTTCGTCAGGCAACGGCCCATGCTGTCCTCAAAGCTCCCAGCAGACGCCGAACCGGCGACCGCCAGAGCCAGGGCGCAACCGCCCAAGATCTTGATGATATTTTTCATGCCCCACTCCTTTCTAGATTTGGACAATCTCAGGATGAACTACCGGGGTTAAGAGAGTCTGATGCGGCGCGCCATAATCATGGTTAATAAATCGTGAATACTTGATTCACATTTTCGGAGTCTCTGTATATGTCGCGGAGGTCAGAAATCGTGACTAACCCCACTTCGGTGACGTTTGGTTAGCAACCTGGAGGCATGGTGACCGAGTCGCTAACCGTGTTTACGGGGGGAATATATTGTGAAGCGCTTCAGGCTCGTGGATACGCCGCTGATCATCAAGATCGGCTTCGCGCCCGCTTTCGCTCTCGTCATGCTGGCCTGCCTGGCCACCGGCGCCATCATCCTGCAACGCGTCCAGTCGGCCGAGTTGCGGCAGGTGGTCCAGGTGGACATGCCCAACAGCCTGCGCATGCAGAAGGTCTCTGAACGGATCACCGCCGTTCACGGCCAACTCTATTTCCTGCTGACCCACCAGGCCGCCTCCATCGAGGTCGAGAAGATCGAGGGCGACTCCCAGGCGATGCTGGCTGAGATCGACTCCATCACCAAGGAAGTCGAGACCGCCCGCAAGACCGCGCCCGCCGATCAGAAGAAGTCCTATGACGACCTGATCAAGGCCCTGAAGAACACCCGCGACGCCCTCGACGTGATCTGCGCCATGATCGGCGCCGACTTCGGCACCGCCGCCGGCTTCGCCGCGCCCTTCGAGGAGGAGTACTCGAAGATGAGCGGCACCCTCCACAGGATCGTGGACGCAGGCCAGAAGGTCACCGACACCAGCGCCGCCGCCAGCGCCGCCCGCGCCAAGACCGCCCAGACCACCACCCTGGTGGGCGCGCTCGCCACCCTGCTGATCGCCGGCGCCCTGGCGCTGAGCCTGACCCTGACCCTGCGCCGCGACGTCAAGAAGATCGCCGGCGCCACCGAGGCCCTCTCGCGCGGCGACAACAGCATCAATCTGGACGCCCTGGCCCGTAAGGACGAGCTGGGCGCCATCGTCTCCTCCCTGACCGTCTTCCGCGACAACCAGCTCCACCTGGAAAAACTGCGTCAGGAGAGCGAAGCCTCCGAGGCCTCCTCGGAAGCCGCCCGCCGTCAGAACGCCGAAGCCGCCGCGGCCATCGCCGAGGAACAGGCCAATGTGGTCACCAACCTGGCCCGCGCCCTCGATGCGCTCGCCGCCGGCGACCTGACCTACCGCGTCGACACCGAGTTCCCCGGCGACTACCGCAAGCTTCGCGACGACTTCAACGCCGCCGTGGCCAAGCTGGAAGAGGCCATGACCGCCATCGCCGGCGCCACCGCTTCCATCCAGTCCGGCGCGGGCGAGATCAGCCACTCGGCCGACGACCTGTCGCGCCGCACCGAGCACCAGGCCGCGACCCTGGAAGAGACCGCCGCGGCCCTCGACGAGATCACCGCCACCGTCAACAAGACCTCCGAAGGCGCCACCCACGGGCGCGAGGCAACCGCCTCGGCCAAGACCGACGCCGAACAGTCCGGCGAGATCGTGCGCAAGGCCGTCGTGGCCATGAACAAGATCCAGGAAGGCTCCAACAAGATCAGCCAGATCATCGGCGTGGTCGACGAAATCGCCTTCCAGACCAACCTGCTGGCCCTGAACGCCGGCGTCGAAGCCGCCCGCGCCGGGGAGTCCGGCAAGGGCTTCGCCGTCGTCGCCTCCGAAGTCCGCGCCCTGGCCCAGCGCTCCGCCGAAGCCGCCAAGGAGATCAAGGCGCTCATCTCGGCCTCGACCCAACAGGTCGCCGAGGGCGTGGGTCTGGTGGATGAGACCGGCAAGGCCCTGGAACGGATCGTTCGTCAGGTCGGCGAGATCTCCAACGTGGTCGGCGAGATCGCCGCCTCGGCCAAGGAAGAAGCGCTCGGCCTCGGCCAGGTGAACACCGCCGTCAACCAGATGGACCAGGTGACCCAGCAAAACGCGGCCATGGTGGAAGAGTCCACCGCCGCCAGCCGTGTGCTGGCCGACGAGGCCGAGGAACTGGCCCGACTGGTGGGCCGCTTCCGGGTCTCGGGCGCGCCCCAGGCCGCCCGCGCCACCGGCCGCGCGGCTCCCGCCGCGCCGGCTCGCCACGCCCCGGCCCACCGGCCGCAGGTCACGCAACACCAAGCTCCCGCCAGCCGCGGAAACACCGCGCTCGCCCATCGGCCCCAGGCTGAGGACGACAGCTGGGAAGAGTTCTAAAAGCACCCAGAGTTCTACGGGGACGTCGAAGGGGGATCGCTGCAAGGCGGTCCCCCTTTTCGTTTGACCGACCCGGCGTCAGCGGCGCGCACTTCTCTCAACAATAAGGAGGAGCGCGGCCATGGCCGAACTGACCCAAGACGACCTGATGTTCCGTCCCGGCCTGATGAAGGGCGAGCGGATTCTGATCACCGGCGGCGGCACCGGCCTGGGCAAGGTGATGGCCGAGGCCTGCCTGATCCTGGGCGCGCAGGTCTATATCTGCGGCCGCCGTGGCGGGATCGTGGAGGCCACGGCCAAGGACCTGATGGACGCCCACGGCGGCAAGGTGGTGGGCATCGCGTGCGACATCCGCGTGCCCGAGGCCATCACCGAGATGATGGACAAGATCTGGTCCGACGGCGGGGCGCTCACCGGCCTGGTCAACAACGCCGCCGGAAATTTCATCAGCCGCACCCAGGACCTCTCGCCGCGCGGTTTTGACGCCATCGCCAACATCGTCTTCAGGGGCTCGTTCTTCGTGACCCTGGACGCCGGCAAGCGCTGGATCGAGGAAGGCAAGAAGGCCTCGGTGGTCTCCATCCTCACCACCTGGATCTGGAACGGCGGCCCCTTCACCGTGCCGTCGGCCATGTCCAAGGCGGGTCTGGCCACCATGAGTCAGTCGCTGGCCGTGGAGTGGGGACCCTACGGCATCCGCTTCAACAACATCGCGCCCGGTCCCTTCCCCACCGAGGGGATGAGCGCCCGGCTCAATCCCGGCGAGCAGCGCAACGACGGCGAAGCCAGCCGCACCGGCAACCCCATGGGCCGGGTCGGCGAGATGCGGGAACTGGCCAACCTGGCGGTCTACCTGCTGCACCCGCTCTCGGCCTATGTGAACGGCCAGACCATCGCCATCGACGGCGCCGCCTGGCAGGCTTCGGGGGGCAATTTCTCGGGTCTGCGCGCCTGGACTGACGACCAGTGGAGCCAGGCCAAGGAGTCCATCCAGGCGACCAACGCCAAGGACCGCGCCGCGCGGACGGTGTGAGGTGGCGGAATTGAGAACATGGTTAACCGGGTCTTAAGGGCCGTGGGCGAGGATGGGCCATGCGCCGCGTCCTCGCCCTTCTCGTCCTGAGCCTGGCCCTGGTCAGCCCGGCCAGCGCGCAGAAGGCGCCGATCAAGGTGATCACGCCACCGCCCCCCGCCGCGCCCGCCCTGCGAGGACTGCAGTCGGCTGACTCTCCCGGCGTGCCGGCAGGTTCCGTGGCCGCCGCCGCGGCGGCGACCCTGGCCCAGAGCTCCATCCCGCTGCGGTCGCTCTCCGACATCCCCATCGCGGGTGACGCAGGGCAATGCCGGCTGTCCTGCGCCCAGTCCTATTACTTCTGCCTGGCCGGTGACGGCAGCGACGACTGCGCCCCTACCTGGGGCCAGTGCCGGGCGGCCTGCGATGCGCCGGGCGTTGCGGGCGCTGGCGGCGGCTGACATCCTGGGCGCTTAACGGAGCCCACCATGAAACTGCTGATCGCCGCCGCCGCTCTGCTGGCGCTTACCGCCTGCGGTCCCAAGCTTGCCGCCGGGACCAAGACCGCCGCCGCGCCGATCCCGTGTGCGGGCCTGCCCGAATATGCGCCGCTCTATCCAGGGGCCAAGATCACGCTGTGCACCCAGGGCGAAGCGGCCCCGGGCAAGATCGGCGGCGCCGTGGGCTTCACCAGCTCCGATGCGCCGGACGCCGTGGTGGCGCTCTACAAGGGCAAGGCCACCGCCGCCGGCCTGAAGACCGGCATGGATCTCGACCAGGGCGGATCGAAGGTGTTCTCGGCCATGGACGGCGACCGCACGATGCGCGTCCAGGCCCTGCCCGAAGCCAATGGCGGCGCCACCGCGATCCTCACCTGGGGCGCAGCCAAGGCATCCTAGTGGCTCGCAACGCGCAGCGGTTGGCGATCGGCCTTTCGAGTGTCTAGTATGACACCCGTCACGTTTTGAATCAGGAAGAGATGTCCCAGGTCGCTTATCTCCCGGTCGGCAAGCGCGAGCAGACCAAGGTCCAGAACCGTCAGGCCATACTGGACGCTGCCCGCGAAGTGTTCGGAGAGCTGGGCTATGAGGCCTGCACGGTGCGCGACATCATTCGCCGCACCGGTCTGGCGGCAGGCACCTTCTACAACTACTACCGCTCCAAGGAGGAGGTCTATGTCGCCCTCTCCGACGAGGGCGCCCGGCGCTTTACGCCGCTGCTGAAGGCCCAGCGGGCCCAGTCGGCCGACTGGGAGAGCTTCGTCCGCGCCGCCATCGAGGCCTATTTCGGCTTCCTGGCCGACGAGCACAAGAGCTGGCTGGCCCGGCGTCCGCCGGACGAGCCCCACCCCCACGTGCATGGCGAGACCCCGGAGATGGCCGCTGTGTTCAACGAGGTTCGCGAAGCCATCGTCGAGGAGATCGCCCGGGGCGGAACCCCCGGCGCCGACCCCGACTACCTGGCCGCCGCCTGCATCGCCATCGCCCGCGAGGTCGGCGAGAAGATGGTCGCCCGCCGACCCATCGACATCAAGGGGGCCGCCGATTTCGTGGTCGCCCTGATCCAGGGGGGCGTGAAGGGCCTGCCCAAGACCGGGGTCTAGACCCGTGCCGAGCGCCTCCACCCAGCGGTACCTGGTCCGCACCCTGTTGTCCCTGCCCTCCTCCCTGCTGCGGCTGCTGTCGGGCGGCGGGGTGGTCTATCGCGGCGGACGCACCCTCGATCCCCGCCTGCAGTTCCTGGCCGCCGGCGCGTCCCGTGGCCCCGCCATGACCACGCTCAGCCCCGAGGAAGCCCGCCGGGCCAGCGCCCAGGGGCTGGTGGCGCTCAGCGGTCCGCCCGAACCCGGCGTGCGCACCGAGCCCCTCAGCATTCCGAACGGCGCCCACACCATCCCCGCCCGCCTCTACCGGCCCGAGGGCCAAAACCCGGCCGCGCCGCTGATGGTCTTCGCCCACTTCGGCGGTGGGGTGATCGGCGACCTGGAGACCTGCGACGCTTTCTGCGGCATCCTCGCCAAGATCGCCCACTGCCCGGTGCTGTCGGTGGACTACCGACTGGCGCCCGAGCACCGTTTCCCGGCCGGGCTGGAGGATGTCCTGGCGGCCTATCGCTGGGGCCGCGACAACGCCGCCCGCTTCGGGGCGCCGGCCGGCCGCGCCTGCATCGGCGGTGACTCCATGGGGGGCAACTTCGCCGCCATCGTCGCCCAGGAGCTGAAGCGCGCCGCCGAGGCCCAGCCCGACCTGCAGCTGCTGATCTATCCCTGCACCGACGTGGCCAGCGAAACGGCCTCCATGACCACCTATGCCGAGAGCTTCCCGCTGAGCCGCGCCACCATGGACTGGTTCATGGGTCACTATATGGGCCCCGAGGCCGATCCCGCCGATCCGCGCCTGTCGCCGGTTCGCACGGCCAACCTCTCAGGCCTTGCGCCGGCCGTGGTGATAACCGCCGGCTTTGACCCGCTGGTGGATCAGGGCGAAGCCTATGCCAAACGCCTGAAGGACGCCGGCGTCCCCACCGCCTACCGCTGCTATGACAGCCTGGCCCATGGCTTCACCGCCTTCACCGGCGCGGTCCCCTGCGCCGACGTCGCCTGTCGCGAGATCGCGGGCCTGGTGCGTGAAGGCCTGGAAGGACGAATTCACTGATGAAAGCCCTCGTCGTCGAGGAACTGGCCGCTGACTACGGCGGCTGCGTCCTGAAGGAGATCGAGACGCCAGAGCCCCGGCCCGGTGAGGTGCGGATCAAGGTCAAGGCCGCCGCGGTCAACTTCCCCGACCTGCTGCAGACCAAGGGCGAATACCAGCACAAGCCGGCCCTGCCCTTCATCCCCGGCATGGAGATCGCCGGCGAGGTCGAGGCCCTGGGCGAAGGGGTCACCCAGTTCCAGATCGGCGACGCCGTGGTGGGCGGGGCCCGGATCGGCGGCTTCTCCGAATATGCCGTGACGCCGGCCGCGGCCCTGCGGCCCAAGCCCGCCAACCTTTCCTTCAGCCAGGCCGCCGGCTACGCCACCGCCTATCTCACAGCCTATGTCTCCCTGGTGCGCCGCGCCCAGGTGGAGGCCGGCGAGTGGGTGCTGGTGCATGGGGCGGCCGGCGGTGTGGGCCTGGCCGCCGTCGATATGGCCAAGCATCTTGGCTGCAAGGTGATCGCCGCCTCGGCCTCCGACGAGAAGCTGGCCATTATCGAGAAGGAATACGCTCCCGACGCCGTGGTGAATGTCACCGGCGGCTTCCGGGAGCGCGTCAAGGAGATCACCGGCGGCCGCGGAGCCGACGTGATCTATGACCCCGTGGGCGGCGACGTCTTCGACGAGAGCGTCCGCTGCATCGCCTTCAACGGCCGCATCCTCTCCATCGGCTTCACCTCCGGCCGCCTGCCGGTGCTGCCGGTCAACATGGCCCTGATCAAGGGCTTCTCGGTGATGGGCGTGCGGGCCGGCGAGTACGGCCGCCAGTTCCCCGAGAAGGGCCGCGAGAACGCCGCCGCCATCTGGGCGCTCGCCAACGAAGGCAAGATGCATCCCCGGGTCGACCACGAATACCCGCTGTCGGAATGGCGCGCCGCCTTCGAGAGCCTCGCCAACCGCAAGGTCGTCGGCAAGACCATCGTGAGGCCGGACCTCTAGGGACGCGCACAGCCCCTTGGGCCGGCGCGCATTCGGCGCCATCTTCCCCCCATGACCATCGGCAGCGAAGACGAACTTGAGAAACTCCGGGCGGCGGGCAGCCTTGTGGCGCGCACGCTGACAGCCATGGGTGCGTCCCTGGAGCCCGGTATCACCACCCGTGAGCTGGACCAGCTGGGACGGGCCTTGCTGGAGCGCGAGGGCGCCCGATCGGCCCCGGAGGTCACCTACGATTTCCCCGGCGCCACCTGCATCTCGGTGGGGCCCGACTGCGCTCACGGCATTCCCGGCGATACGGTGATCAAGGCCGGCGACCTGGTGAATATCGATGTCTCCGCCGAGATCGACGGCTTCTTCGGCGACACCGGCGCCAGCTTCGCGGTGCCGCCCACCGCGCCCAAGATCGAGCGCCTGTGCCGCGACGGCCGCCGCGCCATGTGGACCGGCATCCGCTCGGTGAAGCCCGGCGGCAAACTCAACGAGATCGGCCGCTCCATCGAGGGATTCGCCCGCAAGAACGGCTACAGCCTGGTGCGCAACCTGGCCTCGCACGGGGTGGGCCGATCCTTGCACGACGAGCCCGGCGACATCCCCACCTGGTACGAACCCGGCGACCCGCGCCGCATCAGCGAGGGCCTGGTCTTCACCATCGAGCCCTTCCTGTCCCTCGGCGCCGACTGGGTAGAGGAGCTGGACGACGGCTGGACCCTGCGCCCGCCGGGCCGCCAGCCCACGGTGCAGTACGAACACACCCTGGTGGCTACCTCCCGGGGTCCCGTGATCCTGACCCTCGCCTGACGCCATGAACCGCTGGGGGGCGGGACTGGCGATCAGCGCCGCGCTGCTGCTGAGCGGCTGCGCGACCCTGAGCGCGCGGCTGGCGCCGGGGCCGGGGGCCCTGGCCAGCGCCTATCCGGATCAGGTCTGGGGCGTTCGGGACGGCCAGCTCATCATGACCGACGGGACGCGCTTTCCGGTCTCCGAGGGCGGGCCGAGCAAGACCACCGAGCGCGCGCTCGACCAGGCCGACATAGCCGACATGTTCGCCCAGCCCTATCGGCGCAGGCCCCAGAAGACCGCGCCCACGGACGACCCGGGCCGCGCCCGCTACGAGCCCCTGTTCCTGAAGATGTACGGCGACTGTTCCAGCCGCGCCTTCCAGGCCCACATGCGCAAGGTCCTCTGGATGCCGATCTCGGCCCAGGGCGGCAGCGTCAACGTCACCACAATCAACGGCGTCGACAAGGCCCTGGAGGCGGTGGTGGCCGACCTGCAGACGCTGCCGCCGGAAATGATCAAGTACCTCGTCCCCACGGCCGGCGCCTATAATTGCCGCCCCGTGGCCGGGACCGCCCGGCGCAGCATGCACGCCTATGGCGCGGCCATCGACATCTCCACGGCCCAGTCGGACTACTGGCTGTGGAAGGGCGGCGAGGGCGCCGTCTGGGCCAACCGCATCCCGCCGCAGATCGTCGCGGTCTTCGAGCGCCACGGCTTCATCTGGGGCGGCCGGTGGCGACATTTCGACACCATGCACTTCGAGTACCGGCCAGAGCTGCTACCCGGAGCGCGACAGCCGAAAGTGGCCGCCGGTTTCGGCGCCCATCGCGCGACCAAGCCTTAGACGTCAGGCCTCACCGCAGACCAGGGCCAGGTCTGGCGTCAGCTCCACGCGCTGAGGCGCGGATCCGTCAACGTCCAGTCGCGCCACGCCGTCGCGACCGGTGAACAGCACCAGGTCTGCACGCGGTCCCCGGAAAAGGGTGCCGGCGTGGGGTGCGAAGTCCGACTGAACCGGCCCCGCCGCCGTGAATCCCAGGGCCATCAGGTCGGCCGCCGCCCGGCCGGTATCTAGCGCCCCCAGCCAAACGCGGCGCAGCCGCACGCCCTGGTCGGGCGGCGTGTTCGGCGGATAGAGCGGCCCGGCGAAGGCCGGCAGGGCCCAGGGGCCGGGATCCTTGGCGTATTCGATCAGGGAGATCTGGGTCAGCAGGCCTTGACCCCGGCGAAACATCAGCATCGACCAGGGCTGGTCGTCGTCCGGGTTGCTGATCGCTTCACGACGATGGCTCCGGTACGCCCAGTCCCGGGCCGCCGCCAGGGCTTCCATCGCCGCGATGGGCCCCTGGAGGATCAAGGCCGGCGCCCCGGCGTCCTCCCCGAAGACGTCCAGGAACGGCCCGTTTGCGAAGCGCACGCCGCGGGACGTGACTTCGCCCCCGGGGCGATAGCCATCCAGCACCGGCCGCCCCGACAAGGCGGCGACCTTCTTCACCAGCGCGTCGCGCCCTGGCGTGCGGATCACCACGTGATCGACTCTAAACCTTTGACCGGTAACGGTTGACATCCCCTGCCCTAGCCCTTATTCCCCGCGCCTCGATTTCGACCCGGAGCCAGTCCCGTGAAACGCACTTTCCAGCCCTCCCGTCTCGTGCGCGCACGCCGGCACGGCTGGCGTTCGCGCATGGCCACCAAGAACGGCCAGAAGGTGATCGCCCGTCGGCGCGCCAAGGGCCGTAAGCGCCTGACCGCCTAATACCAGGGTCTTGGGGTGTCCGCATGACGGACCCCGTCTTTCCCATCGAACATCTTAAGATCCGGCCCGATTTCCTGGCCGCGGCCAAGGCGCCTTCTTGCGCCCGTGGCGCCGTGGTGCTCCAGGCCCGTCATCGCGCCGACGACAGACTCCTTGTGCGCGTGGGTTTCACCGCCACCCGCAAGGTCGGCGGGGCCGTCGTGCGCAACCGCGCCAAGCGCCGTCTGCGCGAGGCCGCCCGCGCCCTCGTGCCCACGCTCGGCAAGCCCGGTTTCGACTATGTGTTCATCGCCCGAGGTGGTGCGCCCACGCGCCCCTGGGC
Organism: Phenylobacterium glaciei; assembly: GCF_016772415.1. Classification (NCBI taxonomy): domain Bacteria; kingdom Pseudomonadati; phylum Pseudomonadota; class Alphaproteobacteria; order Caulobacterales; family Caulobacteraceae; genus Phenylobacterium; species Phenylobacterium glaciei. The sequence continues at coordinate 186,542 of NZ_JAGSGD010000002.1, read as the reverse complement.
GCGTTTGCTTGACGATGTGAAAAGCGCGCTGATAAGCCTCGGCGACGATAGCGACACCCGTAGCGATACCCGCGCGCCCGATCGCGCTCCTCCCCCTTCCGTCTGAGCGCGCGCCCCCAATGCAAGACAACTCGAACCGCAACACGATCATCTTCGTGGTCTCGGCGATGATGCTGCTGCTGGCCTACCAGTTCCTGGTCATGGGTCCGCGCAACAAGGCCCGTGAGGCGGAGCTCGCCCGCAACCCGCCCGCCGCCACCGCCCAGATGCAGGCCCAGCAGCTCACCAAGGCGCCGCCGACCGCCGCCGAAGCTCTGGTCTCGCGCCAGCAGGCCGCCGCCGCCAGCCCCCGGGTCCGCATCGAGACGCCCGCCCTGTCCGGCTCGGTTTCCCTGCGCGGCGCCCGCCTGGACGACCTCTATTTGAAGCAATACCGCGAGACGGTGGCCAAGAACTCCCCGCCCGTCGAGTTGCTGCGCCCCGAAGGCGCCCAGCACGCCCAGTTCGCCGAGTTCGGCTGGGCCGGCGCCAATGTGGCGGGCCTGCCCACCGCCGCCACCGTCTGGACCCAGACGGCAGGCGCGACCCTGGCTCCCGGCGCGCCCATCACCCTGCAGACCACCAACGGCGCGGGCCTGACCTTCACCCGGGTCATCTCGGTGGACGACCGCTTCATGTTCACCCTGGCCGACACCGTGGCCAACACCGGCGCGGCCGCCGTGACCCTGGCCCCCTACGGCTCGGTCCAGCGCCAGGGCCTGCCGTCCGATATGGGCAAGAACTCCATCGTCCACGAGGGCGCGGTCGGCTGGCTGGGAAACGAGCTGCGGCTGATCAAGTTCAAGAAGTGGGCGAAGGACGGCGGGACCACGACGCCGACCACCGGCGGCTGGGCCGGCATCACCGACAAGTACTGGCTGGCGGCCCTGATCCCCGCCCAGAAGGAAGCTGTCCAGAGCCAGTTCCGCGTCACCAAGAGCGGCGGCGTGGAGATCTTCGAGGCCAACTATGTGGGCGCCGCCCGGGTCATCGCCCCCGGCCGCCAGATCACCGAGACCCAGCGCTTCTTCGGTGGCGCCAAGACCGTGCCGGTCCTCAAGGCCTATGAGACGACGCTCGGCGTGCCGCGCTTCGACCAGGCGGTCGACTGGGGCATGTTCTGGTTCTTCACCCGGCCGCTGTTCCAGTTCCTGGAGTTCATCCACAGCCACGTCGGCAACTTCGGCATCGCCATCCTGCTGCTCACCGTGGCCGTGAAGATCGTGTTCTTCCCGCTGGCCAACAAGAGCTACGAGTCGATCACCAAGATGAAGAAGGTGCAGCCCCAGATCGAGGCGCTGCGCGCGAAATACAAGGACGACGCCACCAAGCAGCAGACCGAGCTGATGGCGCTCTATCAGAAAGAGAAGATCAATCCGGTCACCGGCTGCCTGCCCATGCTGCTGCAGATTCCGGTCTTCTATGCGCTGTACAAGGTGCTGACCGTCACCATCGAGATGCGGCACGCGCCCTTCTTCGGCTGGATCCAGGACCTCTCGGCCCGCGACCCCTCGACGGTCTGGAACCTGTTTGGCCTGATCCCCTGGCACCCGGCCACCGCGCCGATGATCGGGACCCTGCTGGACGGCTCCCTGCACATCGGCATCCTGGCGCTCTGCTACGGCGTGACCATGTGGCTGACCACGTCGATGAACCCGCCGGCCGGCGACCCCGTCCAGCAGAAGATCTTCCAGTTCATGCCGATCATCTTCACGTTCATCATGGCCCCCTTCGCCGTGGGCCTGCTGATCTACTGGACCTGGTCCAACGTCCTGACGATCATCCAGCAGTACATCATCATGCGGCGCTTCAAGGTGGATAACCCCATCGACAGCCTGATCGCCAAGATCACCGGCAAGCCCAGGCTGCAAGAGTGAAGACCGAGGGGACCTTCGACGAGGCCGAGATCGAGGCCGCGCGCATCCTCTTCGCGCGCCAGGCCACGTTCCTGATGGGCGCGGTGTCGGTGGACGGCCTGCCGCCGGCCGACATGCCCGAGGTGGCCTTCGCCGGCCGTTCCAACGTCGGCAAGTCTTCGCTGATCAACGCCCTGGTGGGTCACAAGAAGCTGGCGCGGGCCTCCAACGAGCCCGGCCGCACCCGCGAGGTGAACTTCTTCGTCCTCGATGAGGCTATCCGGCTCGTCGACCTGCCGGGCTACGGCTGGGCCCGGGCCTCCAAGATCACCACCAAGAAGTTCCAGAACCTCGGCCGCGACTACCTGCGGGGCCGGGTCAACCTGAAGCGCGCCTACCTGCTGATCGACGCCCGCCACGGCCTGAAGGACGTGGACACCGAGCCGATGGACGCCTTCGACAAGGCCGCCGTCTCCTATCAGATCATCCTCACCAAGGCCGACAAGATGAAGCCCGCCGAGGTCGAGGCCCTGGTGGCCAAGACCCAGGCCGCCATCATCAAGCGCCCCGCCGCCTTCCCCCGGGTGCTGGCCACCTCCTCGGAGAAGGGGAACGGCATCCCCGAACTGCGCGCCGAGATCGCCGCCACCTGCGAGCTCCTGCCCCGCACCCCGGAAGCGGACGCCGAGGGCTAGCCTCCCGCGACGTGAGGGCGCTAGATCGCTGGGAGCCCCGCAAAGAGGACCCCAGGACATGCTCGAGACCGCCACCCGCGCCATCTATGACGAAGACCTCGAGCTGTTCCGCGACCAGGTCCGGAAGTTCTACGCGGTCCACCTGATCCCGCACCTCGACCGCTGGGAGGAGGAAGGCGTCATCGACCGCGCTTTCTGGCTGGCCTGCGGCGAGGCGGGCATCCTCTGCCCGCAGGTTCCCACCGAGTACGGCGGCCTGGCCCTCGACTACCGCTACAACGCCGTGATCGGCGAGGAGCTGTCCTATGCCGGCTCCACCGCCGGGATCACCCTGCAGTCCGACATCGTCGTCGACTACCTGATCAACTACGGCTCGGAAGAGCAGAAGCAGAAGTGGCTGCCCGGCATGGTCTCCGGCGAGGTGATCACCGCCATCGCCATGACCGAGCCCGGGGCCGGATCGGATCTGCAGGGCATCCGCACCACCGCGATCCGCGACGGCAATCACTATGTGGTCTCCGGCTCCAAGACCTACATCACCAACGGCCAGAACGCCGACCTGGTGTTCGTCGTGGCCAAGACCGATCCCACCGCCGGGTCCAAGGGCATCTCCCTGGTGCTGGTGGAGACCGACCGCGCCGGCTTCAAGCGCGGCCGCAACCTCGACAAGATCGGCCAGAACTCCGCCGACACCTCCGAGCTGTTCTTCGAGGACGTCCGCATCCCCATCACCAACTGCCTGGGCGAGGAAGGGCGCGGCTTCGCCTATCTGATGAACCAGCTGCCGCAGGAACGGCTGCAGATCGCCATCGCCGGCCAGGCCGGCGCCCAGCGCGCCTTCGACGAGGCGGTGAAGTTCACCAAGGAGCGCAAGGCCTTCAAGCAGGCGATCTTCGACTTCCAGAACACCCGCTTCACCCTGGGCGCCCTGAAAGCCAAGCTGCAGGCCGGCTGGGCGCACCTGGACTGGTGCATGGCCCGCCACCTGAAGGGCGAGCTTACCGCCGCCGAGGCCTCGGCGGCCAAGCTGTTCCACACCGAGCTGCAATGGGAGGTCTGCGACGCGGCCCTGCAGCTGCACGGCGGGGCCGGCTACATGAACGAGTACCCCATCGCCCGCCTCTGGCGCGACGCCCGGGTGCAGCGGATCTACGGCGGCACCTCGGAGATCATGAAGGAGGTCGTGGCCCGTTCGATCTGAGGCGCCATTTGTCGGCTATCCAACAAGCGGAGCCATTCGACGCTGGCCGCGTTCATTCAAGGTCGGAAGCTGGGGAGTTTTCATATGAACAAGATCATCCCTTCGCCGCGTGAGACGGCAAGGCTCGATGAGCCGCATCCCCGCATGGCCAACCGCCTACTGGCGGCTCTGTCTTTGCGCGACTTCGAGGTGCTGGCGCCGCATCTGGATACCGTCGCCCTGCCGCGCGGCAAGGTGCTGTTCGAGCCGGGCGACGACGTCACCACCACCTATTTCCCCTGCCGCCAGACGATGGCCTCCCTGCTGATCGTCACCCGTGACGGGCGTGAGGTGGAGGCCGCCACCATCGGCCGAGAAGGCGCCATCGGGGGGATCGTCAGCGAGGGCCACAAGCCCGCCTTCGGCCGCGCCGTGGTCCAGGTGGCCGGTTCGGCCCTGGCCATCTCCACCAGCCATCTGGAAGCCGCCAAGCTGGGCTCGGCCCGGTTCGGCGACCTGTTCGCCCGCTATTCCGACGCCCTTCTCGCCCAGATGATGCAGGGCGTGGCCTGCAACGCGCTGCACACCGTGGAGGAGCGCTGCTGCCGCTGGCTGTTGTCCACCCATGACCGGGCCGGCGACCAGATCATCCACCTGACCCAGGAATCGCTCGCCGAGATGCTGGGCGTCCAGCGGACCACAGTCTCGGCGGTCACCGCGCACCTCGCCTCCCGCGGCCTGCTGAAGACCCACCGCGGCCGCGTCGAGATCCTAGACCGCTCCGGCCTCGAGAAGGCTTCGTGCGAGTGCTACGAGGCTGTCGAGTCCCACTTCGCCACAGTCCTTCCCGAGGTGGAGCTCTCCAAGCCTTAGGGCGCCTTGATGACCTCCCCGCCCTTCATCACGAAGGTGGGATGCTCCAGGATCGTAACGTCCTTCAGCGGGTCGCCGGTGACGCCCACCAGGTCGCCATAGGCGCCGACCTTCACCTGGCCGACATCGCCCGCCTTGCCCAGGGCCTGGGCAGCGGTGACCGTGGCCGACTGGATGGCCTGCAGCGGGGTCGCGCCATAACGCACCATCACCGCGAATTGCTTGGCGTTATCGCCGTGCGGATAGACCCCAGCGTCGGTGGAATAGATCATCTTCACCCCGGCCTTCAGGGCCTTGCCGTAGTTCAGCCGCTGGATCTCGCCGATGTCTCGGTCCTTGCGCAGGTTATCCTCCAGCACGCCGTTCTTCTTGCCCTCGGCCTGGGTGTAGTCGGTATTGTAGATGTCCATGCCGAAGTAGGTCCCCTTCTGCACGGCCAGCTTGATGCCCTCGTCGTCCACCAGGCTGGCGTGCTCGATGGTGTCGACGCCGGCCAGGATGGCGGCCTTGATCCCTGGCGCGCCGTGGGCGTGGGCGGCGACCTTCAGATCGGCCATGTGGGCCTCGTCGACGATGGCCTTGATCTCTTCCAGCGTCAGCTGCTGGGCGCCGGGCTCGTCGCCGTGGGAGAAGACCCCGCCGGTCGCGCAGATCTTGATCACCTGGGCGCCGTACTTCTTCAGCTTGCGCACCATGCGGCGGCCCTCGTCGGGGCTGTCGATCACGGCGGGGCCCTGCTGCGCCATGGACGGCGGGAAGAAGGTGGAGTCGCAGTGGCCGCCGGTGGCGCCGATGGCATAGGTGGCGGTGATGATCCGCGGCCCCACCACCACGCCGTCGTCGATCGCCTCGCGCAGGCCGACATCGTCATAGAAGTCCGAGCCCACATTGCGGATCGTCGTGAAGCCGGCGGCCAGCGTGTCCTTGGCGTTCCTGGTGGAGAGCACCGCCCAATAGGCGTCGGACTTTTCGAGGTAGTTGTAGCCGCCATAGAGCGGCGACGAGGTGATGTGAGTGTGCATGTCGATCAGGCCGGGCAGCAGGGTCACGCCGGGCAGGGCGATCGTCTCCGCGCCGGCCGGCGTCGCGTCCCCCTGCCTGCCCACGGCGGTGATGCGGCCGTCGGTGATGATCACCAGGGGCTTGTCGGTGACCTTGCCGCTGGCCACGTCCACCAGGCGCTCGGCGCTCACCGCCACGGTCTTGGCCTGGGCGCCGGTGGCGAACAGGACGGCGGCGCAGGCGAACAGGGCGGTCAGGCGCATGGGGAGGTCCTCGGGGGATGGATCGAATGGTGACGCTATCACGACGGCGTGCGCCGTCGAGGAATGCGTCTTCTTCGCGACGCCCTGCCGAAAATCTGTCCGCGAGGCGAGCGCCTCGGCTATAGGACCCGCGCAAGCCAGGGAGATGAGTCGTGGGTGATATCGCCATCTTCAGCGGCAGCGCGCACCCCGACTTGGCCCGCGAGATCTGCAAGCACCTGGAGGTGCCGCTCTCGCCCTCGCGCCTGACCCGCTTCGCCAACGACTGCCTGGAAGTCCAGCTGGAAGCTAACTGCCGCGAGCGCGACGTCTTCCTGATCCAGCCCATCGTCGCGCCCGTCCAGGAGCATCTGATGGAGCTGCTGCTGATGCTGGACGCCGCCCGCGGCGCCTCGGCCGCGCGGATCACCGCGGTCATCCCCCACTACGCCTATGCCCGCTCCGACAAGAAGGACGCGCCGCGCATCTCCATCGGCGGCAAGCTGGTGGCCGACCTGCTGGCCACCGCCGGCGCCCAGCGGGTGCTGACCATGACCCTGCACTCGCCCCAGGTGCACGGCTTCTTCTCCATGCCGGTGGACCACCTGCACGCCCTGCAGGAGCTGGCTCGCCACTTCGCCGCGCAGGACCACACCAACACCGTCGTGGTCTCTCCCGACCTGGGCAACGCCAAGGAGGCCGCGGCCTTCGCTCGCCTGCTGGGGGCCGGGGTGGCCGCGGCCGCCAAGCAGCGGTTCTCCGGCGACCGGGTGGAGATCAGCGCCATCATCGGCGAGGTCACCGGCAGGGACGTCATCGTGCTGGACGACGAGATCGCCAAGGGCACGACCGTCATCGAACTGATCGCCCACCTGCGCCGCGAAAAGGTCCGCTCCATCCGGGTGGCCTGCACCCACGGCCTGTTCGCCAATGACGCGGCTCGCCGCATCCTGGCGGAGGCCGGGGTGGACGAGCTGGTCACCACCAATACCGCCCCGATCTCGGAGAACGACCGCGCCTCGGGCCTGAAGGTGCTGTCGGTGGCGCCGGCCCTGGCCGAGGCCATCCGCCGGATCCACAACGGCGAGTCGGTGAGCGCGCTATTCGCCTGAGGTGACAGGGGGGCTCCCGTCCGCTAATCGACCCCCTCCAAGTTGATGGAGCGCGTAGCGCCGTGACCGAGACCCCCGAAGAGCAAGGCTGGGCCACCGCGAAGACCCTGGCCGAGGCCCTGCCCTACATCCAGCGCTACGACCGCGAGACCGTGGTGATCAAATACGGCGGCCATGCCATGGGCGAGGAGTCCGTCGCCCGCCTTTTCGCCGCCGACGCCGTCTTGCTGAAGCTCCTGGGCCTGCACCCCGTCGTGGTGCATGGCGGCGGCCCGCAGATCTCCCGCATGCTGGAGAAGGCCGGGGTGAAATCGACCTTCATCGACGGCCTGCGGGTAACCGACGAGGCCACCATGGAGGTCGCCGAGATGGTGCTGTCGGGCGCCATCAACAAGGAGATCGCCAACTGGATCACGCTCGCTGGCGCCGAGGCCGACGTGCGCGGCGTGGGCCTGTCGGGCAAGGACGCCAGACTGATCACCGTCCGCAAGGTCGAGCGCACCAAGATCGATCCTGGCAGCCAGATTGAGCAGTCCATCGACCTTGGCTATGTCGGTGAACCTACCCGTATCGACCCTCAGCTGATCCAGGGCCTGATCTCCGCCGACCACGACTACATCCCGGTGATCGCCCCGATCGGCGTTTCCGCAGAAGGCCAGACCTTCAACATCAACGCCGACACCGTGGCCGGCGCCCTGGCCGGAGCGCTGAAGGCCAAGCGCATGCTGTTGCTCACCGACGTCACCGGCGTCCTGGGCGCCGACGGCGAGCTGATCCGCGAGATGAGCATCGCGCAAGCCCGCGACGCCATCGCCACCGGCGTCGCCTCGGGCGGCATGATCCCCAAGCTGGAGACCGCCATCGCCGCGGTGGAATCGGGCGTCGAAGCCGTGGTCATCCTGGACGGCCGCCGTCCCCACGCCATGCTGGTGGAACTGTTCACCGAGCACGGGGCCGGCACCCTGATCACCCGATGAGCGCCGACCTGACCCACATCGACACCTGGCTGTTTGATCTCGACAACACCCTCTACCCGGAGGAGTCGGGCTTCATGGGCCAGGTCGAGGGGCGGATGACCGACTTCGTGGCCAAGGTCACCGGCCTGCCGCGCGACGAGGCGTTCGTCCTGCAGAAGAAGTACCTGGCCGAGCACGGCCTGACCCTTCGCGGCCTGATGCTGAACCATGGGGTCGATCCGGCCGATTTCCACGCCCTGTTCCATGACCTGTCCCTGGACCTGCTGGCCCATGACGCCGATCTGTTGGCGGCCCTGGAGCGCCTGCCGGGACGGCGTCTGATCTTCACCAACGCCGACGACAAGCATGCCGAACGGGTCCTGGCTCACCTCGGGCTCGACCACCTGTTCGACGACGTCTTCCACATCCATTCCTTCGGCTTCACGCCGAAGCCCGATCCGCTGGGGTTCGAGCGGATGATCGACGCCCACGGCCTGACGCCCGCGACCACCGCCTTCTTCGAGGACTCCGAGCGCAACCTGAAGCCGGCCTTCGACCTGGACATGACCACGGTCCTGGTGGGCGCGCGCGCGGAGGCCTCCACCGCCCCCTTCGTCACCTATCGCACCACCAAGCTTGCGCCGTTCCTGTCAGGCGCGCGTCTCAAGGAAGCCGCCTGATGTCCCAAGACCTGAAGTCCGTGATCGAAGCCGCCTGGGACGCCCGCGACGGCGTCAACACCGGCACGCAAGGCGAGGTCCGCGAGGCCGTCGAAGAAACCCTGAACCAGCTCGACTCCGGGACCCTGCGCGTCGCCACCCGCGGCGACGATGGCGTCTGGACCACCCACCAGTGGGCCAAGCAGGCGATCCTGCTGTCCTTCCGCCTCAGCCCCAACCAGCTGATCGACGAGGGCGCCCCGCACCCCTACTGGGACAAGATCCCGCTGAAGTTCACCGGCTGGGACGCCGCCCGCTTCGAAGCCGCCGGCTTCCGCGCGGTCCCAGGCTGCATCGTCCGCCGCGGCGCCTTCATCGCAAAGGGGGCGATCCTGACCCCCTCCTTCGTCAACATCGGCGCCTATGTCGACGAGGGCACCATGGTGGACACCTGGGCCACGGTCGGCTCCTGCGCCCAGATCGGCAAGAACGTCCACCTCTCGGGCGGCGCGGGCATCGGCGGGGTGCTGGAGCCCCTGCAGGCCAACCCCACCATCATCGAGGACGACTGCTTCATCGGCGCCCGCTCCGAGGTCGCCGAGGGCGTGATCGTGCGCAAGGGCAGCGTGCTGTCCATGGGCACCTTCATCACCTCGACCACCCGCATCGTCGACCGCAAGACCGGCGAGGTCTTCCAAGGCGAGGTGCCGGCCTATTCGGTGATCATGCCGGGCTCCATGCCCAATCCGGTAGACCCCGCCCTGCCGTCCATCAACTGCGCGGTCATCGTCAAGACGGTGGACGAGCGCACCCGCTCCAAGACCTCGATCAACGAACTGCTGCGCGACTGACATGCTCGACGCCGTCGCCCTGACCCAGGACCTGATCCGCCGCCCCTCGGTGACCCCGGCCGACGCCGGCGCCATGGATATCGTCCAACAGACCCTGGAGGGCCTGGGCTTTGCCTGCCGTCGCATGAGGTTCGGCGAGATCGAGAACCTCTACGCCCGCTACGGGACCGCCCAGCCCAACCTCTGCTTCGCCGGCCACACCGATGTGGTGCCGGTGGGAGACGCCGCCGCCTGGAGTTCCGAGGCCTTCGCCGCGGCGATCATCGACGGCGTGCTGATCGGCCGGGGCTCGGTGGACATGAAAAGTGGCGTGGCCGCCTTCGCCGCGGCGTCGGCCAAGGCCATCGCGTCGGGCCAGGTGAAGGGCTCGCTGTCCTTCCTGATCACCGGGGACGAGGAGGGGATCGCCACCCACGGCACCAAGATGGTTGTCCAGGCCCTACAGGCCGAAGGCGAGATCATCGACCACTGCGTGGTGGGCGAGCCCTCCAGCGCCGAGACCTTCGGGGACATGATCAAGATCGGCCGCCGCGGCTCGATCAATGTCGAGATCGTCGTGGAGGGCGTCCAGGGCCACGTGGCCTATCCGCACCGCGCCGCCAATCCTGTACCCGTGCTGATCGCCCTGCTGCACCGCCTGAGCGAGCACGAACTGGACACCGGTTTCCTGGGCTTCCAGCCCTCGAACCTGGAGGTCACCACGGTGGACGTGGGCAACCAGACCACCAACGTCATCCCCGCCACGGCGCGCGGACGGCTGAACATCCGCTTCAACCCCAACCACACCGGCCAGGCCCTGGCCGACTGGATCGCGCAGGAGGCCCGTGAGGCCCTGGCCGGCTTCCAGGGCAATATCGTGGTGACCCCGTCCATCAGCGGCGAGGCCTTCCTCACAGAGCCCGGCCCCTTTACCGACGTGGTGGCCGCCGCCGTCGCCGACATCACCGGCAAGGGCCCCGAGCTCTCCACCACCGGCGGCACGTCCGACGCCCGCTTCATCCGCGCCCTGTGCCCGGTGGTGGAGCTGGGGCTGGTGGGCAAGACCATGCACGCCGTCGACGAACGCGCCCCGGTCTCGGAAATCCATCAGCTGCAGGCGGTCTACGAGCGCCTGATCGAACGCTACTTCGAGGCGTTCAAGGCCGCGTAGCTCACGCCTGTGAGGTAGAGCCCATCCGAGGGCGCCACCGGCCCGCAGGCGGTGCGATCGCGAGCCTCCAGAGCCGCGCGCACATCCTCCACCGCCCAGCGCCCGACGCCGACCTCGGCGATGGTGCCGGTCATGGAGCGGACCTGGCGGTGCAGGAAGGAGCGGGAGGCGAACGCCAGCACCACCTCGTCGCCCTCGCGGCGGACCTGGGCGACGTCCATGGTCTTCATCGGCGACTTGGCCTGGCAGGCGAGGTCGCGGAAGGTGGTGAAGTCGTGGTGGCCGATCAGGGTCTGGGCCGCGGCGTGCATGGCGTCGGCGTCCAGCGGCTTCCTCACATGCCAGACCCGGCCGCGGTCCAGGGCCGGCGGGCTCTCGCGGTTGAGGATGCGGTAGAGGTAGCGCCGCTCCGTCGCCGAGAACCGGGCGTGCCAGTCGCCGACCGCGATCTCGCAGTCCAGGATGGCGATGGGCTCGGGGACCAGGTGGGCGTTGATGGCGTTGCGCACCACCTCGGGCCGCCAGTCCTTCTCGAGGTCGATATGGATCACCTGGCCCAGAGCATGGACACCGGTGTCGGTGCGGCCGGCCGCATTGACCCGCACCGCCTCGCCGCAGAAGGCGTGGATCGCCCGCTCCAACGACCCTTGCACCGTCGCCAGCTCCGCCTGAGCCTGGAAGCCCTTGTAAGGTCGGCCATCGTACTCGATGGTCATGCGGTAGCGGGGCATCAGAGAACGACCGTCCCCGCCGCCACCGGGAAGCCGCGCAGGAACACTTCGGCGTCCTGAGGCCCCTTTCCCTCCCGCTGCACGCGAAGCAAACGCACGGCCCCCTCGCCACAGGCGATCAGCAGCTTGTCGTCCAGCACCTGGCCCGGGGCGCCGGAGGCCTCCTCCACCTGGGACAGCAGGGCCTTCACCCGCACCGGCCCCTTGTCCGTGGGCAGTTCGAACCAGGCGCCGGGGAAGGGCGACAGGCCGCGGATCTTGCGGTCGAGCTCGGCGGCGGGCTTCCCCCAGCGCAGCCGCGCTTCCTTGGGACGGATCTTCTTGGCGTAGGTCAGGCCCTCTTCGGCCTGGGGCTTGGCCACCGCATCGCCGCGCGCCACCGCCGCCATGGTGCGCACCAGCAGGTCGGCGCCCACCGCCGCCAGCCGGTCGTGCAGGGTCCCGGCGGTTTCCAGGGCGTCGATACGCAGGGTCTCCGAGGCCAACACCGGCCCCTCGTCCAGGCCTTCAGTCATCCGCATCACCTCGACCCCGGTCATCCGGTCGCCGGCCATGATCGCCCGCTGGATCGGCGCGGCCCCGCGCCAGCGCGGCAAGAGCGAAGCGTGCAGGTTGAAGGACCCCAGCCGGGGCGCGTCCAGCACCGCGCCCGGCAGGATCTGGCCGAAGGCCACCACCACGGCGGCGTCCAGCTTGAGGCCCACGAAGGCTGCGATCTCGGCCGGATCTCGCATGGACGCCGGTGTCCGCACAGGGATGCCGTGTTCAATCGCGAAGGCGTGGGCGGGCGAGGGCTTCAGCGCCTGGCCACGGCCACGCGGCGCGGGCGGCTGCGAATAGACCGCCGCGATCTCGTGGCCCGCCGCCACCAGGGCGGACAGGCAGGCGACCGCGAAGTCGGGAGTTCCAAGGAAGGCCAGGCGCATGGCGCCTCGTTTAGCGGCGTGGCGGCCAATAGGGAACCGCAAGCAAGCGTGGCCGTTACCCGCTCGCTTCACCCGGAGATATGTCCATGCGCACCGCCCTCATCGTTTCCCTCGCCGTCGCCGCCCTGTCCGTGGCGGCCTGCTCCAAGTCCGAACAGTCCGACGCCGGCGAAAACGCCAAGGCCGCCGCCATCAAGATCGGTGAAGCCACCAAGGATGTCGCCACCAGTCCCGAGATCAAGGCTGTCGGCAACGACATCAAGGAAGGCGCGGTGGAAGCCGGCGCCGTGGCCAAGGACGCCCTGTCCACCGCAGGCACAGAACTGAAGGCCGGCGCGGAAAAGGCCGGCGACAAGGCCAGCGACGCCGCCGCCACCGCCGACGCCAAGATCGACAAGGCCGCCGCCGACGCGAAGAAATAGGGCGTCAGCCCGCCTTCTTCGCCTCCAGCCGCTCGAACGCCATCTCGGTGGCGCGGATCAGGCCCAGATAGGTGATGCCGTAGAAGATGCGGATGTCGGCCTGCAGGGCGGGCAGCAGGATCCAAACCCCGTCTCGCGGGCCCTTCTCGATCCAGCCGGCCGCCTCGATATCGCGCAGCACCGAGAGCACGTGGCTGCGTGACACATCGTAGTGGCGGGCGATGGCGGCCACCGACAGCTCCACCTGCCCCACGGGCGGGAAGGCGCCGCCCGTGTCGGCCTGGTGCATCACGTCAAACAGGATCAGCAGGCCGGCGGACCGCACGGCCAGCTGGTTGAAGGCCTCGATGTCCGGGTTCGGCGATCCAGCCGCCTGCATCGACTGGCGCCCCATCATCGCCATCAGCATCGAGAACACCGCCGGCTCGTCGAACCGCGCCAGCATTTCGGCGGTCTCGTCGGTGAGGTGGGTCAGGGCCTCGAACTCAATGCGCATCCGACCCCGGAACGCCGCTTCCATGGCCGGCGTCGGTTTGTAGGGCCGACTGTGGCCATTGGCGGCGTCGGTGCGGGTCACGTAGCCGATCAGCTGGAGGCGCAGCAGCACCGCCGTCGCCGTCCCGGCGCTGAGGATGCCGCTCTTGCCGGAAAGCTCCCGCAACCGTCGGTGGGTGAGGCCGCCCGTCGCGTCCAGATAGAGGGCCAGCACCCCCAGCAGGAAACGGCTGACATCCTTGACGTCGCGGTGCAGGGCCGGGGCCGCGTCATAATAGGCCACCGCACCCCGCACGGAACTGCGCATGGCGTCGTCCAGCCCAGGCCGGGCGAGAAACGCCTGGAGCCTGTTGTAGGGGAAGGGCCGGTTGTGGCCGGGCGGCGACGAGTCGGTCATAGGCGCCGCAAATAAAACCTCAGATTGGGGACCGTACCAGAAAACGCCATCACACCCCTTCGGCTCCCTTGGTATCCAGCCCCCAGGTCCGGAGCGCTTACCGGCCCGCGTATGGCGACTGATCGAACCGCGGCCCTGAAAAGGATTATCGGGTGAGATCGGGATCAGACCCCGGGGGGGGTCTGGTCGGGGCAGCCGGTCACGTCCATGGCCGATGTCCCCTCCCGCGCGGGCGGACCCCTCACGAAGGTCTTTAGGCGGCCCGGACCTGCTTCTTCACCTTGGCGACCGCCCGGTCGCGCTTCAGGCGCGAGAGGTAGTCGATGAAGAGCACGCCCTTCAGGTGGTCCATCTCGTGCTGGATGCAGACGGCGTACAGGCCCTCGGCGTCCTCGATGACTTCCTCGCCCTGGTAGTTCAGGTACTTCAGCTTGACCCGGGCCGGGCGCTCCACCTCGTCATAGATATCCGGAACCGACAGGCAGCCCTCTTCGTAGGGGGCGGTGTCGTCGGACGCCCAGAGGATTTCCGGGTTCACGAAGTAGCGCGGCTCGGGTGGGGTGTCGGGGGCCGCCAGGTCCATGACGATCACCTGCTTGGCCACGCCCACCTGGATCGCGGCCAAGCCGATGCCGGGCGCGGCGTACATCGTCTCCAGCATGTCGTCCATCAGGACGCGCAGGTCGTCATCCACCGTCTCGACGGGGGTAGAGACCTGTTTCAGCACGGGGTCGGGGACGACGAGGATTTCGCGAAGAGCCATGGTTTTCAGGTAGGTCAGCCGCCTTTGAGCGTCAAGACGGCGGCTGAGGCTGGGTGGCCCTCATCCGCCGTATCCACGGCCAACTTGGTCAGGGGCCGGACGCCGGTCTCGACGGGGCCGAGTTCGGGCAATTCCTTGCCTTCGTGGTCCACCTGCAGGTCCTCGAAGCGCCTTGCCTGGGTCATGACCTGGGTCTCCAGGGAGCCGACGAAGGAATTGTAGCGGCCGACGGCGGCCTCTAGCGCCTTGCCCACCGAGGCGGCGTGGCCGCCCATCACCGACAGGCGCTTGTAGAGCTCGCGCCCCAGCTTGGAGATCTCCTGGGCGTTGGCCGCCTGCTCCTCCACGCGCCAGCCGTAGACCACGGCCTTGCACAGGGCGAAGAGCGTGGTGGGCGTCACCACCAGCACCCGCTTGTCCATGGCCTCGGTCATCAGTTCCGGCATCCGGTCCAGGGCCGCGGCCAGGAAGCTGTCGCCGGGGATGAACATGGCCACGAAGTCGGGCGAGCCCTGGTTGAACTGGTCCCAGTAGGTCTTGCCCGACAGGCCGATCATATGGGCCCGCACGCTCTGAGCGTGACGCACGTAGCAGGCCTCGCGGATCGCGTCGTCGGTGGCGTCCTGGGCGTCGAGGAAGGCGTTCAGCGAGCACTTAGCGTCGATGACGAACACCGCTCCGCCCGGCAGGCGCACGGTGACGTCGGGCCGACGACGGCCCTCGTCGGTGTCGGTGGAGGTCTGTTCGTCGAAGTCGTAGCGGTTGTGCAGGCCCGCGGCCTCCAGGACGTTGCGCAGGGTCTGCTCGCCCCAACGGCCCTGAACCCCGGCCCCCCGGCGCAGGGCGGCCGACAGCTTGCGGGCCTCTTCCTGGGTGGCGGTGGAGGCCAGCAGCAGCTGGCTGATCTGGGCCTTCAGGCCGCCGGTCTCCTCGGCGCGGGTCTTCTCGACGGCCACCACCTGTTCCTGGAACTTGGCCAGGGTTTCGGCGACCGGCTTGAGCTGGGCCTCCAGGCGCGCCTGGGCCAACTCCTCGCGGCCCTTGAAGGTCTCGTCCGCGCGCTTGAGCACCTGGTCGGCGATGGCGGTCACCGCCTCGGCCTGGATCAGCGCGGCGTTGCGCCCGCCCTGCTCCTCGATGAGCCTCAGGCGCGAAGCTGAATCCTGCAGCTCCCAGGCCCGCGCCTCGGCCCGGTTGGCGCGTCCGCGCTCCATCAAGGCCCAGGTGAAGCCGATGGCGGCGGCCACGAGGGCGACCACGAGGAAGATCAGGAGCGAGTTCATGCTCCGTTCTTTAGCCGGAGTCGGTGAGGATCGCCAGCAGGGCGGGGACGCACAGGGCCGAGTTGTCCGCCGCCATCTGGGCCATCTCCAGATAGCTCATATGGCTCTCCGCCCCGGCCAGGTCCGACAGGGTGCGGATCACATAGAGCGGCCGGCCCCAGGCCAGGGCCACCTGGTCCACGGCGCCGGATTCCATGTCGATGGCGTCGGCGGCGAAGGCGGCGTGCAGCTGGTCTCGCGTCACCGCGCAGTTGAGGAAGTAGTCGGCGGTGATGACGCCGCCCAGCGCGATGGGATGGCCAAGCTCGCCCGCCACCGCGTCCCGCAGTCTGGCGAGGTTGGCCGCGATCGCCGGCGCCACCGGGGTCAGGGCCGTCAGCCGTGGCGCCCCGATGGGCATCTCGCCGGACCGCGTGGGGGTGAAGGCGCCCTCGAAGACATGGCCGTAGTCGTGGATGTCCAGCCGCTGCGCGAGCAGCACCGACCCCACCCCGAGCGCCGGGTTCAATCCGCCCGCCACGCCGGCGAAGATCAGGGTGTCGGCGTGAAACACCGACAGCAGCAGCGTGGCCGCCGCCGCCGCATTGACCTTGCCCATGCCGGCCAGGGCCAGGGCGAACTCGGCGCCGTCATGGGTCCCGATCCAGACCTGGGTCGGGCCGTAGACCACCGGCTGCGAGGTCACCGACAGCCGCGCCTGCAGGGCCGCCAGTTCCTCCGGTGTCGCGCAAAGGATTCCGTACATGGGCGCCTCGTTCCTTGGCCTGCCGCCGTGCTACCAGATTCCCCAAGGCAGAGGGGGAACGCCATGATCACCACGCAACGGACGATCCTGCGGCCCTGGCGCGACGAGGACCTCGACGCCTTCGCCGACATGCTGGCCGACCCGGAAGTCCAGGCCGACGCGGGCGGGCCGGTGGATCGCGACGCCGCCGCCCGCAAGATGGCCCGCTACCGCGACGCCTACGACCGGCTGGGCTTCAGCCGTTGGGTGGTGATCGATCACGCGGGCGACTTCCTAGGCTATGTCGGGATCATGCCCATCGACGACTGGCATCCCCGCGCCCCCAATGTGGAGGTGGGCTGGCGGCTAGTCCGCCGCGCCTGGGGGTCTGGGATCGCGACGGAGGCGGCTCGCGCCAGCCTCGCGGACGGCTTCGAACGCTGCGGCTTCAAGGAAGTGCTCAGCTACACCGAGGCCACCAACCACCGCTCCCAGGCGGTGATGCGCAAACTGGGCCTTGAGCGCGACGAGGCCCGCGACTTCACCAGCACCCATGGCGGCCACACTTGGTCAGGCCTGGTGTGGGTGGCCAAGCGTCCCTAGAGCCTGATCCGTTGAGGTGGAATCGCTTCGCGATTCCGCCGATGCGGTGAATCAGGCTCCAGATATAAGCGAGAGCATGATTCACGCTTCAGCCGGGACCGCTCCGCGGTTCCGTCTAAAACGATCATGCTCTAGGCCGGCCGTCGCGCCCGCATCGCCTGGGCGATGGTCCCGTCGTCGAGCCAGTCCAACTCGCCCCCCACCGGCACGCCGCGCGCCAGCATGGTCACCGAGACGTGGGCGTTGGAGAGCCGTTCGGCGAGGTAGTGGGCCGTGGTCTGGCCGTCCACCGTGGCCGGCAGGGCCAGGATCACCTCGGTCACCCCCTCGTCCATGGCCCGCGTCACCAGGGAATTGACCCGCAGGGCCTCGGGCCCGACGCCGTCGAGGGCCGAGAGCAGGCCCCCCAGCACGTGGTAGCGGCCGCGGAAGGCGCTGGCCCGCTCCATGGCCCACAGCGCGCCCACCTCCTCCACCACGCAGACCAGGGTCGTGTCGCGGGAACGGTCGTCGCAGATGGCGCAGGGGTCCTGGGTGTCCAGGGAGCCGCAGAGGCTGCAGGTCTTCACCCGCTCGGCCGCCACGGCCAGGGCCTCGGCCAGGGGCTGCAGCAGTTGCTCCCGCCGCTTGAGCAAGGCCAGGGCCGCGCGCCGCGCCGAGCGCGGGCCCAGGCCCGGCAGCTTCGACAGCAGCGCGATCAGGCGCTCGATTTCAGGTCCGGCGGAGGCGGCCAAACTGGCTCCTGCTAGAACGGGACTAGGAAAAGTGGGAACCGGCTTTCCGCCCGAATCCCGTTCTCAGTAAAAGATACAATCGGCGACGAGTCGTCGATTGGTCCTATGTAGATGTCGAGGGGAGCCCGCGCCATGACCACGCCCGATCTGCCCGTCGTCGAGGGCGCGCAGCTGGCCCTGATCTCCGGCTCGGCGGTGGAGGAGCTCCAGGTCCTGCTGGAGCGCTGCGAGGACTTCGAGATCCTGGTGACCGGCCATCCGCCGGGCCCCTACGCCGCCCAGGCCCTGCTGATCGACGCCCCACCCGAGCATCCGCTGCGGGACAAGTTCGTCATCGGCGCCTGGACCGACCAGGGCCTGACCGCCACGGTGGAGCTGCTGCGGGACTTCCCCGAGCGCCACGTCTGGTATCTTGGCCTGCTGCTGACAGCGCCCGAAGCGCGAGGTCAGGGGCTGGGAAGCCGCATCCTGGCGGCCCTGAAGTCCTGGATCCTAAGTCAGGAGGGCCGCGCGCTCCGCCTGATCGTCCAGGACCAGAACCCTGCGGCGCTGCGCTTCTGGATTCGCCACGGCTTCATCGAGATCGGGACGGCGACCCAGGAGCTGATGGACCTCACCAACCAGGTCACCCGGCTGGAACTCAAGCTTTAAAGTTGGGCGGGCTGCGGGCGGAAAACCGGTTCCCACTCTTCCTCAACCCGCCCTAGAACTTCGGCATGCCGGGCAGGCCCATGCCCGCCAGGGGACCGGCCGCCTCGCGCATCAGCTGGCCCTGCTGTTCGTCCAGCTTGCGCTTGGCGTCGGCGTGGGCGGCGACAATCAGGTCGGAGATCACCTCGCCCTCGCCGGGCGCCAGCAGGCTCTCGTCCAGCTCCACCGACGCCAGTTCGCCCGTGCCCTTCAGCGTGATCTTGACCATCCCGCCACCCGAGGTGCCTTCGATGACCAGCTGCGCCAGGCGTTCCTGCGCCTCGGCCAGCTTCTGCTGCATGGCCTGGGCCTGTTTCATCAGGCCGCCCAAATCCTTCATCGAGTCCTCACTGAATTAATCCTCGTCGTCTTCCGGCGGCGCGTCGGCCGGCGAGGCTTCGGGGGTCGGCAGGTTGCGGATGCTGACGATCTCGGCGCCCGGGAAGCTCCTCATCACCGAGAGGATGAAGGGGTCCTGCTCGATCTCGGCGCGGATGTCGCGCTCCTCGCGCTTCTGGCGTTCCCATTGGCTCTCGGCCCCGCCGCCGCCCTGAGCCGCGATCAGCCAGGGTTGGCCCGTCCATTCCCGCAGGCGTCCGATCAGGCGCTGGGCGAGGTTGGCCGGCGCGCCGGGGGCCGGCTCGAACTCGATGGCGCCGGGCCGGAAGCTGACGGGGCGCACATAGCGCTCGACGTCCAGGCGCAGCGCAATGTCGCGCTTCTTCTCGATCAGGGCGATGACGTCGGCGAAGGACTGCAGCACCGGCGGCCCTTCGGCCACCGGCTCGGGCGCGAGCACGCGGGCCTGGGCCGTGACGCTTCCGCCGCCGCCATGGCTCGCCCCGCCACCGCCGCCGCCCGAAGGCCCCGGCGCGCCACCCACCGGATCGCCGGTCTGGATGCGCCTCAAGGCCTCCTCCGGCCCCGGCAGGTCGGCGGCATAGGCCAGGCGGATCAAGGCCATGTCCACGGCCGCGGCGGGGTCAGGCGAGCGGCGCACCTCGTCATAGGCCCGCAGCAGCATCTGCCACAGGCGCGACAGGGTGCCCGCCGAGACCGAGGCCCCGATGGCCGCCAACCGCCCGGCCTGTTCCTTCGGCATGATCAGGGCATGCGCCCCGATGGCCTTGGCCACCGACGCCGAGTGGGCGTGCTCCAGCAGATCGAGCATCACCTGGCCCGGATCGGCGCCGTAGCCGTAGAGGGTGCGGAAGGTCTCGATGGCGGGCCCGGGCTCGCCGCGCATGGTCTGTTCAAACAGGGTGATGGTCTGGGCGCGGTCGGCCAGGCCCAGCATGTCGCGGATCAGGGCGGCCGGCACCGTCTGGCCGGGCTCCCCCTGGACGATGGCCTGGTCCAGCATCGACTGGGCGTCGCGCACCGAACCCTCAGCGGCGCGCGCAATCAGCAGCAGGCCCTCGGCGTCGACGCGGACCCCTTCGGCCTGCGTGATCATCTCCAGGTTCTTGACGATCACGTCGGGCTCCACCCGGCGCAGGTCGAACCTTTGACAACGCGACAGGATGGTCACCGGCACCTTGCGGATCTCGGTGGTGGCGAAGATGAACTTCACGTGCGGCGGCGGCTCTTCCAGGGTCTTCAACAGCGCGTTGAAGGACGAGGTGGAGAGCATGTGCACTTCGTCGATGATGTAGACCTTGTAGCGCGCCTCGACGGGGGCGTAGCGCACCCCGTCCAGCAGCTCGCGCATGTCCTCGACCTTGGTGCGACTGGCGGCGTCGAGCTCCAGCACGTCCATGTGCCGGCCTTCGATGATCGCCTTGCAGTGTCGCCCCTCCTCGCGGAGATCCAGGGTCGGCTCGTGGATGGCGTCGGTCTCGTAGTTCAGCGCACGCGCCAGCAGGCGGGCGGTGGTGGTCTTGCCCACCCCGCGCACCCCGGTCAGCATGAAGGCGTGGGCGATCCGGCCGGTGGAAAAGGCGTTCTTCAGCGTCCGCACCATGGCTTCCTGGCCATAGAGGTCGTCGAAGGTGCGGGGCCGGTACTTGCGGGCGATGACAGTGTAGGCGGCCGAGGCCTCGGCGACCGGCGCCTGCGGGACCGGCGCGCCGAACATGTCGGCGGTGTCGGGGTCCCGCTCCGGGAGTTCAGCATCGGGCGAGAGATCTTCGTCGGCCATGCGCCCCGCGCCGTTGGCGCTTTCAGAGATAGTGTGGGTGGAGACCGAACGACGACCCGGAGCGAAACTCGTTGCGGCTGCTTCCTTCCGGACCTGACCGGGTTGGCGAGGCGTCCGCCCGTCGCCCGATCTCCACCCCCTATATCGCGACCTTGAGGCTCGCGCGCAAGCTTGGGCGACGCTATGAGGGTTTTCATGGCCCTTTCTTTTTTCCAGAACACCTTCGCCGGTAACCCCCTGAACCGCGCCAGCGAGCGCCGTAAGGACGACGCCTGGCTCAACGAACAGCTGAAGTCCGATGACTCCCTCGGGATCGCCATCTGGAACGGCAAGCCCTTGGTGGAGACCAGCAAGGACGGCGGGGTGCAGATCGCCTACCTGCCGGCCAAGATGGTGGCCGACCTGGCCGGCGGGGCCGAGACCCTGCTGTTCATGGGCCTCTGGAAGGAGACATCGGTCTTCGCGATCGACCTGGACGGCGGCGCCGACCCCGCCGACGGGCCGCTACAGGGCCTGGGCCGGTTCGAGGACCTGCGGGCGCTGGCCACGCGCCTGCCCCACACCGACGCCGCAATCCTGGCGACGGCCAAGCAGATGTTCGAATGGCGCCGCCGCCACAAGCATTGCGCCAACTGCGGCGAACCCTCGATGGTGGCCGAGGGCGGCTGGAAGCGCGCCTGCCCCGCCTGCAAGGCCGAGCACTTCCCGCGCACCGATCCGGTGGTGATCATGCTGGCCGTCCACGGCGAGCGCTGCATGCTGGGCCGCCAGGAGATCTGGCCGGCGGGGATGTTCTCCTCCCTGGCCGGCTTCCTGGAGCCCGGCGAGACCATCGAGGAGGCCTGCGCCCGCGAGCTGCACGAGGAGGCGGGCCTGAAGACGTCTTCCGTCGTCTACCACTCCACCCAGCCCTGGCCCTATCCGTCGTCCCTGATGATCGGCCTGATCGCCCAGGTGGAGGACGATGACGCCGCCCCCGACCAGACCGAGCTCTCCGAGGTCCGCTGGTTCACCAAGGAGGAGGCCCGCACCCTGCTGGCCGGCAAGCTGCCCAACACCTTCGCGCCCGGCCCGATGGCCATCGCCCACCAGCTCATCAAGGCCTGGGCGGAGAGCTAGGCCCCATTCCTCCACCAGGCCGCAGGCCGGTTCGGGGGAGGTGGCGCGCGCGCCAGGCGCGTGACGGAGGGGGCTAGGGCCGGACAACGCACATGGATGCTAAGGCGAGGGCCCAACCCCCTCCGTCTCGGCTTTCGCCGATCCACCTCCCCCGAACCGCGCTTCGCGCTGGGGGAGGAATTGAAGGCTGCTGACACGCTGCTGTCAGCAGGGCATGGCTAGGGTCTCTCCAACACGGAGGAACAGCCATGTCGGACCAACTCGTTTTCTACACCAACCCCATGTCGCGGGGCCGGATCATCCGCTGGATGCTGGAGGAGGTGGGCCAGCCCTACGAGACCCACATCCTCGAATGGGCGACCATCAAGGACCCGGCCTATTTGGCGGTGAACCCCATGGGCAAGGTGCCCGCCATCGTCCACGGCGACACCGTGGTCACCGAGTGCGCGGCGATCTGCGCCTACCTGGCCGACGCCTTCCCGCAGACGGGCCTCGCCCCGCCGGTGGGAAGCAAGCTGCGCGGCGACTATTACCGCTGGCTGTTCTACGCCGCCGGTCCGCTGGAGGCCGCCGTCACCGTCAAGAGCCTGGGCTTCGAGGTGCCGCCGGATCGCAAGATGATGGCCGGCTGGGGCGACTTCGGCGACGTCATGGACACCCTGGAAAAGGCGCTGACCGGCCGCGAATATCTGGTGGGCGACAGCTTCACCGCCGCCGATCTCTATGTCGGCGCCCATCTCGGCTGGGGTCTGCAGTTCGGCTCTATCGAGGCGCGTCCGGTCTTCACGGCCTATGCCGACCGCATGGCCGCCCGCCCCGCCGCCGCCCGCGCCCGCGAGATCGACGACGCCCTGATCGCCGCCGCGGCCTAGGAGCGTCTCCTCCTCTCCCACTAGTGGGAGAGGAGTTGGGCCGCCTACCGCCGCAGCGACAGGATGACCTCGACGTCCTCGGCGCGGCGGTTGCGGACCTCCATGCGGGCCTGGCCCAGCGCATTGGAGAGGTCCTTGACGAACTCCGCCAGCGGGCCGCCGTGCAGGCCGCGCACCCGGATCATGTAGGGCGGGGCCAGCTCGCTCATGCCGTTGGCCCAGATCATCGAATCCACGAAGGCCTCGATGCTGGCGCCGTGCCCGGGCAGGGCGCGGATCTCGGTCTTCAGGTCCTCGCAGAAGGCCTTGATGCTGGCATAGGCCGCGCCGTCCATCTCGATGGTGCGCATCAGATGTGGCTCCGGAAGGCGTCGGCCGGATAGACGCCGAGGATCTCGAACTGCTCGGAGAAGAACTGCAGCTCCTCGAAGGCCAGCGCCAGATTGCGGTCCTCGGGGCGACCGTCGACCTCCGAGTAGAAGAAGGTCGCCGTGAAGGCGCCGTTCTCCATGTAGCTCTCCAGCTTGGTCATGTTGACGCCATTGGTCGCGAACCCGCCCATGGCCTTGTAGAGGGCCGCGGGCATGTTGCGCACCCGGAACACGAAGCTGGTGACGCAGGGGCTGGTGAAGGGCGGAGCCGGCGGCGCCGTCTCGGCCGTCATCACCAGGAAGCGGGTGGTGTTGTTGTGGGTGTCCTCGATATCGCGGGCCACGATTTCGAGACCATAGAGGTCCGCCGCCAGGGCGGGCGCGATCGCCGCCCGGGTGGGATCGGGATGCTCGGCCAGCAGCTTGGCCGACAGCGCGGTGTCGCCGACCTGCTCGGTCTTCAGCTTCAGCCGCCGGATGGTCTTGCGGCACTGGGCGAGCGCGATGGGCATGGAGGCGACGGTCTTGACCTCCTCCAGCTTCACGCCGCGATTGACCATCATCTGGAAGTGGATCGGCTTGAACCGCTCGCCAATGATCTTCAGGCCCGAATTGGGCAGCAGGTGGTGCACGTCGGCGACGCGGCCGGCGATGGAGTTCTCCACCGGGATCATGCCCAGCTGACAGTCGCCCGACTTGATGGCCTCGAAGGCCTCCTCGAAGGTCGGGTGGGCCACCGGCGTCATGTCCGGGTAGGCGGCCAGACAGGCCTCGTGGCTATTGGCGCCCAGTTCCCCCTGGAAGGCGATCCGCCCCTTGCTCATGAACGGCCCCCGATTTGACGAGCAAAGGCGCGCGCCCGCTCAAGATCGGCGGGGTTGTCCACCGAGATCGGCGCGGAGTCGACCACCGTCGCCCAGATGGTGAGTCCCAGTTCCATCGCCCGCAGCTGTTCCAGCTTCTCGCGAAGCTCCAGCGGCGACGGCTTGGCCGCCGTGAAGGTCTCGAGCGCCGCGCGGCGATAGGCGTAGATGCCGTGATGATGCCAGACCGGCCCGTCCCCATAGAGGGTCGAGCGGGTGAAATAGAGCGCCCGGCCCGACTTGCCGTCGGCCTGCATGGCCAGGACCGCCTTGACCATGTCGGGATTGGTGCGGACCTCTGGCGAGGCCTCGCGCTCGACGATGGTGGCGATGTCGCAGCCGGGCTGGTCGCGCAGCAGGCCCGCGCAGGCGGCGATGTCGGCGGGCGCCACGAAAGGCATGTCCCCCTGCAGGTTGATCACCACGTCGTGGGCGCCGCCCGGGTCCAGTTCCGCCAGGGCCGCCACCAGCCGGTCGGAGCCGGAGGGCAGGTCGGGATCGGTGAGCACCGCGCGGCCGCCGGCGGCCAGGACCACGTCGACGATCTCCGAATCACCGGCGGCGACCGCCACCGGACCGAGGTTCGCGGCCTGCGCCTGGCGCAGAACCCGCACAATCATCGGCAGACCTTCGATATCCGCGAGGGGCTTATTTGGGAGGCGCGTGGCCGCAAGACGCGCGGGGATAAGGACGATGGGGTTCATGTATCGGACGGAATGAGGAAAAGTGGGAACCGGTTTTCCGCTCGCATTCCGCCTACCCTCCAAAAATGCCCAGATCACGGACGTGATCTGGGGGGCGACCAACTGGCCGGTTGCGCCAGCGCCGGTAGCGTGTAAGAGACGCGGGCGCAATAAGGGGCGGGGATTCCCGCGCTTCCGCCGGTCTTCGGACCGGCCGATTAGAGGGCCGATTTCAAGACGATGAGCGACCTTACGTTCAACAAAGTCGCCGGCGCCGTGCTGGCGACGGGTCTGGCCATTGTCGGCCTCCGCGAACTTTCCTCCGGTGTGTTTGCGACCGAAAAGGCTGAGAAGCCCGGTTACACCATCGAAGTGGCCGAAGAGGCCGCTGGCGGTCCCGTCGCCGAGGCCCCCATCGACTGGGGCACCGTCCTGCCGACGGCCGACGTCGCCGCCGGCGAGGCTGTCTTCGCCAAGTGCAAGTCCTGCCACACCATCGACAACGGCGGCGCCAATGGCACCGGCCCGAACCAGTGGGGCATCGTCGGCCGCAAGCCCGGCGCCCACGCCGGCTTCGCCTATTCCGCCGCCATGGTGGAATACGGCGCGAAGAACCCGGTCTGGGACTTCGAGCGCCTGTCGGCCTTCATCACCAATCCGGCCAAGGATATGCCGGGCACCAAGATGGGCTTCGTCGGTCTGAAGAAGGCCGAAGACCGTATCAATGTGCTGGCCTACCTGCACACCAAGGGCGCCACCATCGCGTTCCCGGCTCCGAACCCGGCCGCCGCTGCGCCTGCGGCTCCGGCCGCCGGCGCTGCTGCTTCGGCCACGGCCCCCACCGCGACCGGCTCGACGGCCACGCCTCCGGCCACCGCCGGCGGCCCCGCCGGCCAGGCCCCGACCACGGGCGCCGCCGCGGCCCCGACCGCAGTCAAATAAGACACCTGCCTCACCCCTCCGGGGGCGAGACGGACAAGAGGACCCTCCGCATCGCGGGGGGTCTTTTCGTATGTGCTCTCCGGTCATCCCGGCGAAGGCCGGGACCCAGGTCGTAGGTCATCGCCTGACCCAAGAATCCGGAATTCGGCAGATGTATCTGGGTCGGGCCTTGGCTGCTTCGCGCCGCCGAAGAATGGTCGCCGGGATGAGCGGTGGAGGGGCCGACGCTACAGCCGCCGATACCCGGTCGGCTGCCCCGAACTGGTGGCCCCGATACGCGCCACGGCCTCGGCGAGCGGCTCGATGGCCGTGGCCATGTGGTGGGCGTTGGCGTGCAGGATGGTCTCACCGTCCAGCAGGATCGCCACGTGGCCGCGCCAAAACACCAGGTCGCCTCTCTGGAGCGCGTCGGCCTGCACGGCCTGGCCGATGAGCGCCTGCTGATCGGTGTCGCGCGGACAGGCCCGGCCACAGGCCAGCAGCGCCTGTTGCACCAGACCCGAGCAGTCCAGGCCCAGGCTCTCCCGGCCGCCCCACAGATAGGGCGCGCCCAGATATCGCTCGGCGACGGCGACATAGTCGGTCTCGAACACCCCGATGGGCGACAGGTGCGCCTCGACCAACCAGCCCGCGTTCACGGCCTTCACGAACCGCCCCTCGCGCGCCTCGACAGTGATCAGCGACCCCAGCGAATAGGGCCCCAGCGCCCGGCTCTTGATGCTGGCCGCCGTGAAGGCGTAGGTGCGCAGCGCCAAGACCCGATGGGTGGGGGTGGGCGCCAGCGGCGCCAGATCGACCTTGGCCACATGGCCCACATAGCCGTCCCGGCTTGCCTGGCCCCAGCAGAAGCCGTCCTGCTCCCCGAGAACCTGAAAGGTCTCTCCGAACAGCACCTGGTCCACCTGCTCGGCCTCGGGGTCCAGGGCGGCGCGTAAGGGGGCGGCGGCGACCACCGCCGTCATGGCCACCGGGTCGCCATAGGCGCGCGCCGCCGTCAGCCCCTCAAGGGACCGGGCGGCGAGGTCGGGGCGGGCCAGGGTGTTGCGGGGATCGAGGCTCACGCAAACCGCGTCCGGATCATCTGGTACAGCGCCCGGATGGCCTGGGCCTCGGCGCCGGCCGTCCAGCCCGGACGCCCCCGCGGGTTCCAGGCGAAGATGTCGAAGTGCGCCCAGGGTCCGGTGGGCGCGAACCGCTGCAGGAACAGCGCCGCCGTCACCGAGCCCGCCTGGGCCCAGCCGTCGGGATCGTTCTTGATGTCGGCGATGTCGCTGTCCAGCGCATCGACATAGCCCTTCCACAGGGGCATCCGCCACATCGGGTCGGAGACCTCCCCCATGGCCGTTTCGATCTGCCCGGCCAGTTCGTCGTCGTCGGTATAGAAGGGCGGCAGCTGTGGTCCCAGGGCCGCGCGCGCCGCGCCGGTCAGGGTGGCCAGGTCCAGGGTCAGAGCCGGCTGCAGCTCGGCGGCGCGGGTGAGCGCGTCGGCCAGGATCAGGCGGCCCTCGGCGTCGGTGTTTCCCACCTCGATGGTCAGGCCCTTGCGACTGTCGAGGATGTCGCCCGGCCGCATGGCGTCACCGCTGATGGCGTTCTCCACCGCCGGCACCAGGATCGCCAGCCGCACCGGCAGTTTGGCGGCCATGATCATCCGGCCAAGGCCCAGGACGGCGGCGGCCCCGCCCATGTCCTTCTTCATCTGCCGCATACCGGCCGAGGGCTTGATGTCCAGGCCGCCGGTGTCGAACACCACGCCCTTGCCCACCAGGGCCACCAGGGGATTGCCGGCCTCGCCCCAGGTGATCTCGATCATGCGCGGCGCTCGGGCCTCCACCGCCGCGCGGCCCACGGCGTGGACCGAGGGATAGTTGGCCTCCAGCAAACCGTCGCCGGTGATCACGGTGATGGAGGCCCCATGCTGCTCGGCGATTTCGCGGGCGATGGTCTCCAGTTGCAGCGGCCCCAGGTCATTGGCGGGCGTATTGACCATGTCGCGGGCCAGCGCGCAGGCATGGGCGATCGAATTGACCTCGGCGATATCGACGCCGTCCACCACCAGGCGCGGCCGGTCTCCTACCTTCTTCTGCTTGTAGCGGTCGAATTTGTAGCTGCCCAAGGCGAAGGCCAGCGCCACCTGGTCGGCGCTGATCCCCACCGGCGCCACGGCCAGCCTGTAGTCCCCATTGGGCAGCTTGGCCGGCAGGCCGCGGAACACCATGAAGTCGGCGAGGCTGGACCCCAGGCCAAACAGCACCCGGTCGATCCCGCCTTCGGTGTTGGGCAGGACCAGGACCTGGCCCGCCTTGGCCTTGAACTCGGCGGTCTCGGCGAAGGCCTTCACGAAGGCGGGACGGCCCTCCAGGAACCCCGCCAGGTCGCCGTCATAGAGGGCGTGAACGGGAACGACCGCGCGGTCGGAGGTGGCGAGGATCACTTCGGTCATAGATCGGCCCTGACGCGGGGCGAGGCGCCCGCTTTATGCTTAACGCTTCCTTTAAGGGGCTCTGGGATGGTGTCGAGATCATCCCGGAGCCCGTCCCGTTCATGTGTCGCATGTCGGCGCTCGCCGCAACCGCCCTGACCCTCAGCCTCGCCTGCGCCGTCCCCGCGTCGGCCAAGGCGGCCAAGCCCGCGCCTGTCGCCACGCCCGCCGCCGCCACGCCCGCCGCGCCGGAGGGCCTGCGCCGCGCCACGGCCGAGGAGCGCAGCCTGGCCGCCCGCCTCGATCCCCTGGCCCGCGCCGCCTTCTGGGGCCGGGAGGCCGATATCGACCCCCGCGACGCCGAGGCCGGCGTCGGCCTGGCCCAGGCCCTACGCGCCATGGGCAAGTACGACGACGCGGCCCAAGCCGCCCAGCGGGTGCTGGTCACCGCGCCGAAGAACGTCGAGGCCCTGTTGGAGGTCGCCCGCGCCCAGGTCGCCCGCGGCCAGGGCTTCTACGCCATCGAACCCGCCCGCCAGGCCCAGGAGCTGGCGCCCCGCGACTGGCGCGCACCGTCCCTGCTGGGGGTCGCCTATGACCAGGCCAGCCGCCCGGAGGAGGCGCTGGCCGCCCACAGCCTGGCCGCCAGCCTCGCGCCGGAAAATCCCGTCGTCCTGTGCAATCTGGCCTTGTTCTACGCCAGCCACGGCGACGCGCCCCGAGCCGAGGCCCTGCTGCGCTCGGCCGCCGCCAAGCCCGGCGCCCCCATGGCGGTGCGCCAGAACCTGGCCCTGGTGCTGGGTCTCAAGGGACGCTTCGACGAGGCCGAGAAGCTGGTGCGCCAGGATCTGCCGCCGGAGGCCGTGGCCAACAACATGGCCTTCCTGCGCGCTGCCGCGCCGGGTCCCGCCGGTCCGCCGCGCTCGTGGGATTCCGTCCGTACGGCGCAGTAGTTAGGCGGCGACCTCAGGGCGCTGAGCGCCGATCCGGAAGCCCGAGGCCTCCCAGGCCCGCATGGCGTTGCGCGCCGGGCGCTCCACCAGGTGGTGGACCACCATGGCCGCCGGGATCACGCCCGCGAACATTACAGCCCATACCGGCCAGGGCAGCAGACCCTCGGGCAGGTTCAGAGCGGCGCGGGCCAGCTTGGTGAAGGCCAGCTCCCAGGGGATGCAGACCATGTAGACGGCGAAGCTGACCTCGCCGAGATAGACGCCGAGCTTGGAGCCCATCAGGTTGGAGCCGGTGCTGGCGAGGCTGGCCAGGGCCAGGATCAGGCCGCCGAACAACAGCACCATAAAGAGGTCGGGAATTTCAACGGCCGCGCCGACGGCGATGGCGGCCAGCACGGCGGCCGACAGCGCCTTGGCCCCCACCGGCGAGGTCACCGCGCCGTTGCGCCACAGCAGGTAGACGGCGCAGCCCAGGCCAAAGCACGGCACGATCCGCAGCGCACCCCAGGCCGTGGTCGCCTCCGTCAGCGGATGACCGGCGAACAGCGGGAAAGCCAGGTTCAGGACCACCACCACCAGGGCCGCGAGCCCCGTGGCGATCCAGGGCTTCTGGCGGAGCGGCCAGAACACCATCGCGAAGGCCGGGAAGGCCAGATAGGCAAACCATTCGGCCGAGATCGACCAGGAGGGATGGTTCCAGCCCCCGCCCTGCCCCAGGCCCCAGGCCTGCAGCAGCAACAGATGGGCGGGCAGAGAGCTCCAGACCACGACCTCGTCGCCGGCCTGGAAGCCCGCGGCCGAGGCCGCCGCGATGAGCAGGGCCAGGCCCGCCAGTACGGCGATATGGACCGGATAGATCCGCGCCAGCCGCGCCCACAGGAAGCTCCCATAGGAAAACCGCTTCTCGCCCCAGCTCTGCAGATAGACGTGGGACAGGATGAAGCCCGAGAGCACGAAGAACAGTTCGACGCCGAGATAGCCCTTCTCCACCGCGCCGGGTCGAGCGCCGGCCATCAGCGACGGCCAGTAGTGATAGAGCACCACCCAGGCCGCGGCGAAGATCCGCAGGGTGGTGAGGGGCTTAAGGTTCTCGGGACGCGCCATGGCTTCACCCTGCGGCAAGACGCCTCAAGGACGGGTAAACGTCCGGCGCCTGACGGCCGGAGGCGATCTAGTGGTTCTGGGCCACCATGTCCTGGACCTTGATCACGGCGGGCCCGAGGATGACGATGAACAGCACCGGCAGAAAGAACAGGATCATCGGCACGGTCAGCTTGGCCGGCAGCTGAGCGGCCTTCTTCTCGGCGTGGGCCAGGCGCATGTCGCGGTTTTCCTTGGCCATCACCCGCAGCGCCGAGCCCAGCGGCGTGCCGTAGCGCTCGGCCTGGATCATGGCCGTGGTCACCGAGCGGATGCCCGGGTGGTTGGTCCGCATGGCCAGGCCCTCATAGGCCATCCGCCGTTCGGGCAGGTAGGAGATCTCCGCGGTCAGCAGGGTCAACTCCTCAGCCAGCTCAATGGAGGTGCCGCCGATTTCCTGGCTGACCTTCTGAATCGCCGCCTCGATGGACATCCCCGATTCCACGCAGATCAGCAGCAGGTCGAGGGAGTCGGGAAAGGCGCCGACGATGCTCTCGCGGCGCTTCTGGGCGACATTGGAGATGTAGATGTTGGGGGCGTAGTAGCCCAGCGTCAGGCCCACGAAGCAGACGACCACCCGGTTCATCGCCGGCATGCCGAAATCGTTGACCAGGAACAGATAGAGCGCCGTCGTCACCGCGAAGGCGAAGGGCAGGATGAAGCGGAAGAAGTAGAAGGTGGAGACCGGCCGCGGCCCCCGGAACCCGGCCTGGGCGAGCTTTTCCACCACCTTGGGATCCTCCAGCAGCCGCGAGAGCTGCAGGCGGTCGACGACCTTCTTGTAGAGCCCCTCGTCGGCGTGGCGCAGAGTGCCGCCGCCATTGCTCTTCACCGCCAGGGCCTCGCGCGACTTGCGCCGCAGCTCCTCGCGCCGGCTGGACACCGACTTCAGCCGGGTCTCCAGGGTCGAGCGGGTGATCATCGGCGTGGCGATGGTGACGATGGTGGCGAAGCACACGATGGCCACGAACAGGGCCAGCAGGTTGTCCGGATCGGTCAGGGTCTTGAGCAGGTTCATCTCACGCGCCCCTAGATCCGGAAGTTGATCATCTTGCGCATCACGAAGATGCCCAGGCTCATCCAGAACCCGCCCACCATGAACATGATGTGCCCGCGCGGATCGCTGAACATCGGCGCCATATAGGCCGGGGCGGTGACGCTGATCAGGCCAACGACGCCGGGCGGCAGGGAGCCGATGATGATCGCCGAGGCCACGGCCTCGCCCGACATCGCCTTGATCTTTTCGCGCATCAGCTTGCGCGCCCGGATCACGGTGGAGAGGTTGCCCAGGGCCTCGGCCAGGTTACCCCCGGTCTTGGCCTGGATGGCCAGGACGATAGAGAAGAACCGCACCTCGGGCGTCGGCATGCGGGCGTACATCTTGTCCAGGGCCTGATCGACGGAGATACCCATGCCGATGGCCTCCACCAGGCGCTTGAACTCGCCGGCCAGGGGCTCGGCGGTCTCCTGGGCGATGACGCGCAGGCTGTCATGCACGGGCAGGCCCGAGCGGATGCCCCGCGTGATGATGTCCATGCCGTCGGGAAAGGCCTCGGTGAACTTCTTGGTGCGGCGGCCGCCGAGGAACCCGAGCACCCAACGCGGCAGGCCGAAGCCGGCGCCGAAGCCGAGCCCCAGGCCGATCAGCGGCTTCTGGCCCAGCAGCATCACCACGGCCATGACCACCAGGCCGACAATGCCGCAGATGATCCAGAATCCGCGCACATTGTCGGGGAGGCCGGCCTGCTGCAGCTTGGCGGCGACGGTCAGGGTCGCCTTCTTCTGCTGCTTTTCTTGCTCGCGCAGGGTCTTGAGGATCTGACGGCGCCGGGTGTCCTGGGCGTTGACGGCCGGCCGGCGTCCGCCGCGGGCGGTGGGCGCGCCGCCGCCGACGATGGCCTGGGCGCGCTTCAGCGTACGGGCCTGACCGCTGCTCGGCCCCGACAACGCCAGGCCCAGGCCCGCGATGACCAGGAAGCCCAGCAGAGCGGCCATGACGGTGATGATAGTCGCGGCCATGACCTATTCCGAGGCGTCGAGAGCTTCGGCCAGCTCGCGCTCCAGGCCGTAGTAGCGGGCGCGGTCCCAGAACCGGGGGCGGGCGATGCCGGTGGAGCGGTGGCGGCCCACCACATTGCCGTCGGCGTCCTCGCCGGTGATCTCGTAGACGAACAGGTCCTGGGTGATGATCACGTCGCCTTCCAGCCCCACCACCTCGGTGATGTGGGTGATGCGGCGCGAGCCGTCGCGCAGACGCGCGGCCTGGATGATGACGTCCACGGACCCCACGATCATCTCGCGGATGGTGCGCGAGGGCAGGCCGTAGCCGCCCATGGTGATCATCGATTCCACCCGGCTGATGGCTTCGCGCGGCGAGTTGGCGTGCAGGGTGCCCATGGAGCCGTCGTGGCCGGTGTTCATCGCCTGCAACAGGTCGAAGGCCTCTGGTCCGCGGACTTCGCCGACGATGATCCGCTCAGGCCGCATTCGCAGGCAGTTCTTCACCAGGTCGCGCATGGTGATCTGGCCCTGGCCCTCCAGGTTGGGAGGCCGGGTTTCCAGCCGCACCACGTGGGGCTGCTGCAGCTGCAGTTCGGCGGCGTCCTCGCAGGTCACCACCCGCTCGGTGGGGTCGATGAAGGCGGTCAGGGTATTGAGAAGGGTGGTCTTGCCCGAGCCGGTGCCGCCCGAGATGATCAGGTTGCAGCGGCAGGCGCCGATCACGCCCAGAACCCGGGCCCCCTCGGGGCTGATGGACGCGTAGTCCACCAGGTTCTTCATGGTCAGCTTATCTTTCTTGAACTTCCGGATCGTCAGGGTCGGCCCGTCCAGGGACAGGGGCGGGGCGATGACGTTGACCCGGGAGCCGTCGGGCAGGCGGGCGTCGCAGATCGGCGAACTCTCATCGACCCGGCGGCCGACCTGGCTGACGATCCGCTGACAGATGTTCATCAGCTGGGCGTTGTCGCGGAACCGGACATTGGTCAGCTGCACCTTGCCCGCGACTTCGATGAACACCCGGCCGGCGCCGTTGACCATGATGTCGGCGATGTCGTCGCGGGCCAGCAGAGGCTCCAGCGGTCCGTAGCCCAGGACATCGTTGATGATGTCCTGGACGAGCATGTCCTGCTCGGCCACCGACATGGAGACGTTCTTGATCGCCACCAGCTCGGCGACGATGTCGCGGATCTCCTCCCCGGCCTGTTTGACGTCCAGCTGGGCGAGCTGGGCCAGGTCGATGGTGTTGATCAGCGCGTTGAAGATGGTGGTCTTGGTGGCGTGGTAATAGTCGGTCTGCTCGCGCACCACCTGGGTGGTGGGGGCCGGCCCCTGGGCCGCGCGCAGCTGTTCGAAGGCCAGCGTCGCCTTGGGGCCGGCTGCGGCCTGGCCGCCGGCCCGCTGGGTTTCCGGGGCGCCCTTGACCGGATCGAGGGAGAGTCCGGACCCGGCGCTCGAGGGCTCGATCCGCTGCGGACGCGTGGCGATGGCCACGCCCTCGACGGCCGCCGGGGGCGCCGCCTTGCGGGCCGCGGACGCATCGCCGTCGGTGGGACGCTTGCCGAACATCTACTTCCGCTTGAACAGGCCGCCGAACAGGGAGGTCTTCTGGACAGGAGGCGGATCGCGGCGGGCGATCTGCTGGGCCAGGTAGTCGATGCCCTCCGCGGAGCGGGACCGGGGCGCCACCTCGCACAGCATCTGGCCGTTGTTGGCCGCCTGGCCAAACAGCTTGGGATCGAAGGGCAGGCTCAGCGACG
This sequence comes from Phenylobacterium glaciei, assembly GCF_016772415.1. NCBI lineage: Bacteria > Pseudomonadati > Pseudomonadota > Alphaproteobacteria > Caulobacterales > Caulobacteraceae > Phenylobacterium > Phenylobacterium glaciei. The sequence goes on along the minus strand of NZ_JAGSGD010000002.1, from coordinate 152,896 downwards.
GCGTCAGGCCGAGCGCTTCGCCGAAGTCCTTCACAGGAATCTCGGGACGGCCGGGCACCCCGACCTGGTTCAGCACTAGGCGCGGCGGAGCGTCGTTGGGCCGGGCGCGGCGCACCAGGTCGATCATGTTCTTGGCGTTGCGCAGGGACGCCAGGTCCGGGGTCGCCACGATCACCAGGTCGTCGGAGGACAGCAGGATCTTGCGCGTCCAGGCCGTCCACAGGTGGGGCAGGTCCAGCACCACGAAGGGCGCCGCCGAGCGGATCTTCTGGGTGACCTCGTCATAGGCCTCGGCGCCGATGTCGTAGTCGTTGTCCAGGGTGGCGGGCGCGGCGAACAGCGACAGCCGCTCGGTGCAGCGCGCCATCATCCGGTCCATCAGCACCGGGTCCAGGCGGTCGGGCTGGCTCAGCGCGTCGGCGACCCCCTGCAGGGGGTCCTGATTGAAGTCGAGGCCGGCGGTGCCGAAGGCGAGATCCAGGTCGACGAGGACCGCGCCGGTGTGCAGCCGCTCGCTGATCGAATAGGCGACGTTGTGGGCCACGGTCGACGCGCCCGAACCGCCCTTGGCGCCGCAGAAGGCGATCTGCCGGCCGACGAAGGGCGCCGACGGGTCGGCATAGAGGCTGGTGACCGTGCGGACCACCTGCAGCGGATTGAGCGGCGGCACGAGGTACTCGCTGACCCCGCGACGCATCAGCTCGCGATAGAGGGCGATGTCGTTGGACGCCCCGATCACCACCACCTTGGTGCCGGGATCGCAGACCTCGGCCAGCTGGTCGAGCTGGGCGATCAGCTGCGGCGCCGGGTCCAGGCTCTCCACCATCACCAGGGAGGGGGTGGGTTGGTTCTGATAGGTCTCGAAGGCGCCCACCAGGCCGCCCATGCGCACCACCACGGCGGCGCGTTCCATGCGGCGGTCGCCGGCGGCGCGTTCCACCAGGTCGGCGGTCTCGGGCTGGACGCAGAAGACGTGGATGGTGATGCGCGGCAGGGTGTGTTCGCCCAGGGCGGCTTCGGCCACCGCGATCATCTCGTGTACGGGATTGGGCGCCTGGGCGCGCGGCGGCTCGGGCTGGTCCAGGTCGTCGGACAGCGGATCGCTGGCCCCGAAGTCTCGGGTGTCTGAGTCGCGAGCCGGCGGGAAGTCGGCGAACGGATCTGCGCCGGCGGGCGCCATAGGCGTCTCGCGCCAGGCGTCGCTCGACGGCGAGGTGAACTCGTCGTCGGCCTCGAACTCCAGCTCGAAGGGATCCTGGCCCGAATTGGGGGTCATCGGCATGTGGCCCCCATCACTTGGCCACCGATGAGACGGAGCCCTTGGCCTGGGTGTCCTCGGCCGAGGAGGTGACTTCGCCCTTGCGATACTTGTCCAGGGTGACGAGACGGCGCTGGGCGTCGGAGGGGCCCAGATCGCGAGGCCGCACGAGATCGGCCGGATTGGCGACCTGGGCGGCCATATTGGCGGTGATCGCGCAGCCGAAGTTGGGCTGCACCTCATTCTTTGCCGAGTGGGAGATGTTGGTCCATTCCATGCCGCAGCGCGGAACCACCGCCTGGTAGCTGGTATAGGCGATCCGGACCGGGGCGCCGGCCTCGGCGGCGGCGTCGTATCCGGCCATGACGATCAGGCTGGCGGGCACACCCTGGGACAGCAGGAAGCCGCGAGCCGCCTCTCCGGCGCGGTAAGCCGAGCCGGCGTCGGCGCCGGCGGCCGGGGTCTGGACCGTGATCTGGCCGCCCTGCGCCTGGCGCCAGGTGTCGATGAAGTCGGCGAGCGCGGCGGCCTGGTTGGCCGACAGGCCCTGGGCGTGGACCGCGAGGGCCAGCTCCTCGGGCTGGGCCACGGCGCCGGCCTGGAAGTGCTCGGTGGGGGTGCGGGCGTCGGCGATCCGGTCGGGGACGTTGGCGGTGGCGCAGGCGCTCAGGGCCAGGGCCGCCAGGACCAGCGAAGTTTTCACAACAGTACTCATTCGATCACGTAGCCGTACGGCCCCTGATAGGCGCGGCCCGCCTGGGCCTGCGGGTTGGCCTTGTAGGCCTTGGTCAGCTCGCCCATCAGCAGGGTCGAGGCGTCGCTGGCGATCCGCAAGCCGTCCACCGGGGTCTGCAGGCGGTCGGGGCTGGTGGGGGTGACGATGTAGGGGGTGACGATCACCACCAGCTCGGTCTCGCCGCTGAGGTAGTCGCGGCTGCGGAACAGGGCGCCCAGCACAGGCAGGGTGGTCATGCCGGGCAGGCCGTCGAGGTTCTGCTTGGTCTTTTCCTGCAGCAGGCCCGCGATCATCATCGAACCCCCGGAAGGCAGCTCCACGGTGGTCTCGGCCCGGCGCACGCTCAGCGCCGGAATGCTCAGGCTGGTGTTGGTGACGGCGCTGCTGACGGTGAAGGACCCGGTGCTGGTCAGTTCAGACACCTCGGTGGAGATCTTCAGGGCGATGCGGCCCTGGGACAGGACGTTGGGGGTGAAGCCCAGGCCCACGCCGAAGGGCTTGAACTCGACGGTGATCTTGCCGTCCTTGTCCTGGGCGACGGGCACCGGAAACTCGCCGCCGGCCAGGAACTTGGCCGACTCGCCGGAGACCGCGGTCAGATTCGGCTCGGCCAGCATGCGGATCAGGCCGACCCGCTCAAAGGCCTTCAGGGTCGCCTCGCCCGAGTTGAGGCCGGGGTCGCCCGCCGTGGTCTTGTTCACCGAAAGCGGGTCGTTGCGATCGACGAAGTCGAAATTCTGGCGGGCGTACTCGGTGTGATAGGTCCCGGTGGCGGAGTCGTAGACCTGGGTGGCCACCGGTACGCTGCGGCTGATCACCGGGGTCTTGGTGGTGTCAGCCTTGTAGCCCGCGGATATCCCGCCCAGCAGGGCGCCATTGACCGCGAAGCTGGCCGCGGTGCCGAGCAGGTACTGGGGCTCGCCCAGCTGGTTCAGCACGGCCGAGAGGTTGAAACCCAGCTGTTTGATGACGTTGCGCTGCATCTCCACGATGCGGACCTTCAGCATCACCTGGTCCTTGCCGGCGATGCTCAGCATGTTCAGCACCTGCTCGGGCTTCTCCACCGAGGCCCGGGCGATCTGCACCGCCTTGTCGGCGTCCCCGACATTGGCCACCTGGCCCGACAGGATGATGCTGGCGTTGATGCCGTCCACCTGGACCCGGGCGCCGGGCAGGATGCGGTTGATAGTCTGGGCGATGGCCGAGGTGTCCTGGTCGACCCGGATGTCCAGGGACAGGATGCGGCGGCCCGTTCCGTCGAAGAACACCGCGTCGGTCTGGCCCTGCTTGACCCCCAGGATGAAGATCCGGCGCGGCGTGCGCAGCACCGCCTCGGCGACGCCGGGACTGGTCACCAGCACGTCGCGGGCGTCCATCGGCAGCTCGACGATGGCCGACTTGCCCATAGGGACCGACAGGGACTGCACCGCCCCGCCCGTGGCCGACAGGTCGACGCGGACGATGGCCGAGCCGGTGGTGTAGCTATTCTGGGCGTGGGCGGCGCCGGCCAGGCTGGCTGCCGCCAGGGTGAGCGCGGTGAGGAGATGGCGCAGGTTCATCGCACAAGCACCTCGCTGGCCGATCCGCCGCGGTAGACGCGCAGGCCCTGGCCGCCACGCTTGGCGGCGACGCCCCTCGAGGCCGCGCCCCCAAGATCGGCGTACGAACGCAGGGCCAGCTGCATCTCGCCCTGAGCCTTGCCGCGCGAAAGCACCTCGGCGTCGGCCGCCGGGACTTCCAGCACGGCCACGGCGCCGACGATGGTGCGGGCGTCCTTCTCGGGATCGGTCTTCTGGTCGATGGCCAGGACGCGCAGGTTGCGCATCAGGGTCTCGGAGACCCACGTGCGGCCGTCGGCGGCCTGTTTGCTCTGCAGCACATCCACCCGGTCGCCTGGCAGGATGAAGCCGCCGGCGGCGGTCTCGGCGTTGATCGGCACGCTCATGGCGCGCATGCCCGGCAGCAGGACCACGGCCATGTAGCCGCTCTGCCCCCCGCGCACGACCTTACGCGCGATGACCGGTTCGCCATTGAGCATCGGCTCCTTGACGATGGCGCCGTCAAAGGCGGCCATCGGGCCCTGGGACATCATCGCGGTGGTGGTCTGGGCGGCCTTTTGGGCCACCTGCTTGGCGGCGGTGTCGGCGGCGGGGGCCGGGGCCGCGCCGTCGGTCACGAAATTGGGGTTCAGGGCCTCGATCGGCCAGGGCTGCCAGCTCATGTCGGTGGCCGACAGGCGCGCGCCGACCGGCAGGTCACGGCTGGCCACCAGCACATTCGCCATGGGCCTGGCGGGGGCGGCGGCCACGACCACGGGGGCCGGGACCTTCTTCGGAGCCACCATGCCGCGCACGAAGAACGCCAGCACGATGGCGACGATGGCGGCGACGGCGAAGATGGCGATGCGGACGGCGCCCATGAACGACTACTCGAGGCTCCCGCGAGGGAGACCGGGGTGACTGACGGCGGCCCTGCGATCCGCGCGGGCGCACACGATTCGAAATTCCGACCTTCTGCCGGCGCATCGCTTTTGGGCCCCGCATGGTTAACGCGGGCTAAAGGAAGTCCGTCAGGACAGTCCCGGGAACGCCGCCATCAGCGCCGTGGCCGGGAAGGCCGCCAGCGCGCCCACCGCGATCGCCACGCCGTAAGGGACATTCTCGCCCGGCGTTGCCAGGCGGCCGAACCAGGCCGGACCGTTCAAGACATAAGGCCGCACCCACATCGAGCGCAGGCCGAGCAGGCCCATGGCCAGCGCCCCGCCGGCCACGCCGGTGACCAGCAGATAGGTGGCGAAGGCCGGCCAGCCGAGCCAGAGGCCTGCCGCGGCGAACAGCTTGGCGTCACCGCCGCCAATCCAACCCAGGGAAAACATCACCATGCCCATGACCAGGGCGATGGCCCCGATGCCTGCCTGGGCGCCGATCGCCTGCAGCGGCAGCCCCATGGCGAAGGCGGTCGGGAAGAAGGCCAGGATCAGCACGCCTGAGATCCAGTTGGGGATCGTGTAGCTGGTGGCGTCGCGCAGGCCGCCCACGATGACCAGGGCGGGGAAGATCGAGAGCAGGGCGGCCTGGAGCAGGGGCATCGGCGGAGGACCATCTGGCGGGGTTCGAAACCATCCTGCCGCCTTTGGGTGAACGGGAGGTTTCAGACAGCGAAAGGGCCGCGGCGCTTTCGCACCGCGGCCCCCGCAATGTTTCGGAGCTAGCCGCCTATTGCGGCATCGCCGTGCCGATCTTGGTGAAGGTGCCGGCGATCTTGCCCTGCAGGGTGTTCATCGCGGTGATGAGCACGACGGCGATGAGAGCCGCGATCAGGCCATACTCGATGGCCGTGGCGCCGGATTCATCCTTCAGGAAGCGCGTGACGAACTTGGACATGGTGTTCTCCTTGGGTGTGTAGCGAACCAGTTGGTGAGTGAGGGACCAAGTCACCGACCTGCTCGCCCCGAATTGCAGGATCAATTTCGCAGGGCGCACTTAATGTCGAGTAAACACGGAAGTATTCGAGAAGAACTTTCTATGGTTTACTTTCGTTTACTGTGAAGACCGGTTAACCATGGACCCGGATTCGGGCCAGAATCGGGGTTTTTGCATAATGATTCTCGCGCGCGCGTGAGTCGGTCTTTTCTTCAACCTTTCTTGACCATTCGGGGCGAGGTTCAGGGACGGATTTTTTTGAGACCCCCAGCATGCGCCGCCCGCTTCTCGCCGCCGCCCTCGCCGTCCTGGCCCTCGCGGCCCAGGTTTCCGCCGCCGGCGCGGCGACGATTTCGGCGGTGATCGACCAGGGCGTCCGCATCAGCCTGCCAGCCGGAGCCCGTGACGTGATGGTCGGCAACCCGGCCATCGCCGACATCAACGTCGTCGACAGCCGCACCGCGGTGATCCAGGGGCGCAGCTACGGCGTCACCAATCTGATGGTCATCGACAGCCGCGGCCGCACCATCGCCAACAGCCAGATCGTCGTCAGCGCCCCCGACGTGAACCGCGTCTCGCTCTATCGCGGCCCCAGCGCCGGGGCCCAGACGGCCAATGTCTCCAACTACGCCTGCACGCCCCGGTGCGAGCGCACCCCCATGCCCGGCGAGCTCGACAGCGAATACGCCCGCTATGCCGGGCCGTTCGCCGCCTACGCCGCCCGCGCCGCCGAGGCCCGCCGCGCGGCTACCCCCGCCGGCCAGTAGGCCGCCCGCACCGATCGCGGCGGTCTAAACCTCCGATTCAGCAGACTTGGCTATGATGGTGCTCGAAGACCTCTGAGGATGTCATGAGCCGCCGCGCCCTTCGCTTTCAGAACCTGCTGCTGCGGTTCGCCGCCGCCCGGCGCGGGACCACGGCGATCGAGTTCGCCATCATCGCCCTGCCCTTCTGCGTGATGATGTTCGGCATCATCGAGCTGGGCCTGGTGTTCATGGTCTCGGTGACCCTGCAGAACGCCACCGACAACGCCGCGCGCCAGATCCGCACCGGCGGCTTCCAGACCAGCGGGTCCAGCGCCAAGGGTGACTTCAAGACGCTGGTCTGCAACCGCATGGCCTGGCTGGCCACCCCCTGCCTGACCAAGCTCACCGTGGCGGTGCAGACCTTCGCCGACTTCAACACCGCCAGCAGCAACAGCGCGACCGCAGGAACCGCCTGGACCCCCGCGGCGGCGGCGGCCACCTGCTTCTCCACCGGCGCGCCCGGCGACATCGTCCTGGTGCGCACCTATTACGAGTGGGACGTCTTCACCCCGCTGCTCGACAAGGCGCTGGTGAACATGGGGACCAGCTCCAACAAGCGGCTGATCTCCACGGTCGCCACCTTCCGCAACGAACCCTATTCCACAGCCACCCCGGTGGGCGCGAAATGCACCTGAGACATCTGATCAAGGACCGCCGCGGAGCCGCGGCGGTGGAGTTCGCCTTCGTCGCCCCGGTGATGATCTTCATGTACTACGGCCTGGCCGAGCTGACCCAGGGCATGATGGCCGACCGCCGGGCCAGCCACGTGGCCTCGGCCATCGGCGACCTGGTGGCCCAGGACACCAGCATCAACACCACCGAGATGACCGACGTCTTCAATGTGGGAAAGGCCATCATCGCCCCCTTCCCCACCAGCGGCCTGTCCATGCGCGTGTCCAGCATCCGCAAGGACGCCGGCGGCAACCTGACGGTGGTCTGGTCGAAGACCTCTGGCTCCATGACCCCGATCACCACCATCGCCAGCGTGCCGGCCAACCTGATCGCCAACAACGAGAGCGTGATCCTCTCGGAGAGCAGCTACATCTACAACTCCACCACCAAGAAGGCCCTGCCCAACGCGCTTACCTTTACTCAGAAATACTACCTCAAGCCCCGCAAGACCGCCCAGGTGACCTGGAGCACGAGCTAGCCGATCAGCGCGGCGATCTCCGCCACCCGCGCGGACCCCGCCAGCGACCGCCCGTCCAGGCTCGCCACCTCGCGCACGCCGATCAGGCTGTTGGTGAGGAAGATCGCCTCGGCGCCGGCCAGGGCCTCCACGCCCACCGCGACCTCGCTCACCGACACCGCCGTCATCACCTGGCGCCGCACGATCCCGTCCAGCACTCCGCAGGTCAGGGCCGGCGTGAACACCTCGCCGCCGCGCACCCAGAACAGGTTGGCCGCCGCCGCGCAGGCGACCTGTCCGGCCCCGTTCAGCATCACCGCCTCGTCGGCGCCGGCCAGGCTGGCCTCCCGCCGCGCCAGCACATTGTCGAGATAGGACAGGGTCTTCAGCCGCGAGGCGGGCGACCCCTCGTTGCGCCGAACCGAACTGATCATCAGCCGCGCCGGCGTCGCCGGAACGCTCGAGGCCGCCGCCGTGCAAAACAGTCGGGGCGCCGCCTCGGCAGGCCGATCCAGCCCGCGCCCGCCCGAGCCGGCGGTGTAGGTCAGTCGCACGGCGGCTCGCGCGGTCTCCAGGCCCGCCTCGACCAGGGCGCGGCGCATCAGCCGCTCGGCCTCGCCACGATCCGGCGCCGGCAGGCCCAGCACCACACAGCCCGCCACCATCCGATCCAGATGCGCCGCCAGCGCCACCAGCTCGCCCGACCGCGCGAGCACGGTCTCGAACAGCCCGTCCCCCAGCAGCAGGCCCCGGTCGTCCAGCGGGATGGTGTCCAGCGGGGTCATGGCGCACCCTCCAGCGCCCGCAGCAAGGCGGCGATCTTGTCTTCGGTCTCGATCCGTTCGGCGCGGGGATCGCTGTCGGCGACGATACCGGCCCCGGCGCGGGCCTCGATGCGCCAGCCGGCCTCGTCCTGCACGCAGGCGGCGGTTCGGATCAGCACGCTGGAATCGAAGGCCCCGTCGGCGCCGGCCCAGAACAGCGAACCGCAATAGGGTCCGCGCGGGCTCTCAAGTTGGGCGATGAGTTTCATGGCCTGAACCTTGGGCGCACCCGTAATCGAGCCCGGCGGGAAAGCGGCCTTCAAGAGGTCGATGGCGCTATTCCCCGCCGCCAGCCGCCCGCGCACCGTGGAGACCAGATGATGGACATTGGTGAAGCTCTCCACCGAAAACAGCTCGGGGACCTTGACGCTGCCGGGCGCGCAGACCCGCGCCAGGTCGTTACGCATCAGGTCCACGATCATCAGGTTCTCGGCCCGGTCCTTCAGACTGCCGGCCAGTTCCGCAGATAGGGCTGCGTCGGCTCGCGCGTCCACGCCTCGGGGTCTTGTGCCCTTGATCGGCCGGGTCTCGGCGTCGCCGGCCGCGTCCACCTGGAGAAAGCGTTCGGGGGAATTGCTCACCACCGCCCGACCCGCCAGCCGCTGGTAGGCCGCGAAGGGCGCCGCGCTCTGCCCCGCCAGCCGGGCCAGCAGGTCGAAGGGGGTCGCGCCCGGCGTCAGCCGTCCGGTCCAGCTCCGGGCGATATTGGCCTGGAAGATTTCCCCGGCATGGATGCGGGCCACCACCTGCGCGACGGCGGCCTCGTAGGCCGGAGCGTCCGACGCCGTCAGCCCCTGCGTCAGCGGCCCCCGCATCGCAGGCCGCGCCAGGTCCTGCAGCCAGCTCATCGCCTCGAAGGCCGCCTGCTCGCTGTCGGCCTCGTCATAGCCGCGCCCGACGGCGATCACCTGGCGCTCCTGGTGGTCGAAGGCCAGGACGCTGGAATAGAGCCCCACGGCCAGGTCGGGCCAGTCGGAACTGCGGGCTAGGCCCAGGACCTCGACCCGGTCGCCCAGCTCATAGGACGCCAGCCCCGCGAGCCCACCCTGGAACGGCGGCCCGTCGCGGGCGGTCTCACCGGGCGGACCCAGCATCTCGGCCAGCATCTTGAAGGGATCGCGCCGATCGTCCGCGCCTAGGGTGAGGACCGCGTCGGGCCGCCGCGCCAGATAGGACCAACGGGCCCGAGGCCCCCGGCCGCCCGAGAGAAAGCCCACGGCCCACGGCTCGCCCGCGAAGGCCGACAGGACCTGGAGCGGCTCGCGCCAGGACGTCCGAAGCTGGGCTGCGACGCGCATGGGGCGGGCCTTACCCGCCTGGAGGATCGAAGGAAAGGAGTCGGTGAGCTTGGCGCCCTCGCTTCTGGAATTTCGAGCGCCCCGCGGCGGAGCGACCCCCTCACCCTACCCTCTCCCCCAGCGGGGAGAGGAGAAAATCATCGGCGAATCTCCAGCCACCACTTCCTCTCCCCCTAGGCGGGGGAGAGGGTAGGGTGAGGGGGCCGTCGAAACCTACACCACCCGCCGATCCCCGCCCTTCACGAACAGCAGCCCCACGAAGCCCACCAGCAACAGCAGTGCGATGGCCGCGAAGCCCCCCTGCTGGGTCTTGAACACCTGGGTCCCCAGGTTCACCAGGAACGACCCCAGCCACACCGTCGCCGTGCCCGACAGCGCATAGACCCCGAAGAAGGTGCCGGTCTGCTCCGGCGGCGTCAGCCGCGTCAGCAGGGTGCGGCTGGACGCATATTGCGCGGTGACGAAGATGGCGTTGGAGAAGCCGATCAGGATGTAGACCACCTCCGGCCAGGTCCCGAACATCCCCTCCCAAAGCCGCGCGTGGGTCGTGGGATCATAGCTCCAGAGATAGAGGATCTTCTCCGGCGTCATCCCCAGCAGGGCGATGATGCCGGCCAGCGCCATGCCGATCTCGATCTGCACCGCCCGCTTTGGGCCGACGCCGGCGTCGAGCCAGCGCCCCACAAAGCCGCCGATCACCGCCAGCACGCTGAGGATGATCCCCAGCATCAGCAGTTCCAGCGCCCCCCACTTCATCACCCCGGCCGAATAGATGCCGAAGTAGATCAGCAGCGCGGTCATGCCGTCGTAGTAGAACATCCGCGAGGCCAGATAGATCGCCGCCTCCCGGTAGCCCTTCATCGCCTTGATCATCCGCCAGAGCTCGGACGCTCCGCTGGAAAACGCCTTCAGGGCGGGGACCTGGCTGTGCGGGGCGTCGGGCGTAAACAGGAAGAGCGGGATGGCGCCGATGGCGAACATCACCGCGGCGATGGGCGCGACGATCCGCTCGTGCTCGTGCATGACGATGTCGAGGCCGAACAGCGGCTTGGCCGGCACGAAGGACCAGGCGACATGGCCCGGCAAGGCGAACGCCCAGGCGCAGAAGATCAGCGCGCTCACCGAGCCCAGGTTGCCGAGCGCCAGGGCTAACCCCGAGGCCTTGTGCGCACTCTCCAACCCGGCCGCCCGGACCAGCAACGAGTTGTGCAGCACCTCGGAATAGGAAAACAGCACCCCGATCAGCAGCGACAGCGCCATGATCGCGGTGACCGACAGGCCCGACCCGTCCGGCTTGCCCCACCACATGGCGAAGATCGCTGGGACCATGGTCATCACCACCAGGGCCAGCCAGCCTTTGCGCCGCCCCAGCTTATCGATGGAGGCGCCCAGGAACGGCGCCGTGGCCATCACGATCCAGCCGGCATACTGGCTCCAGGACGAGATGATCTGCTGCCCACGGACCGGGTCCCCCACCATGGTCGACGACACATAGGGCATGAAGACATAGATGGTGATCAGCACCACATAGGGGTTCCGCGCCCCCTCGAACACCGACCAGGCGATCCCGCCCCGGGTCAGCGGCGCGTCGCCCCCCACGCTCGCGATCACTGGCGGATCGGCCACGGCCGCCACCCCATGGGTCTCACTCACAGGCATCCTCCCTGACCGCTCTAGGTGGCGGTTCTGGGAGGACGTTAGTCCCTTGGCCGGCGATGTAGAGTCGAAACACGCGCGCTGGGCGGCGGAAGGCCCGCCGGGGGGAGAGGGCGCGGGCTCAACGACTCCGATTCGGACTCGGTTCGTTCACGCTCGGTTCCATCTGTTAACCATGGTGAATTTTGTGTTAATTCTGCGTTTGTTCCGCGGGCGGAAAACTAGCGGCAGAGCGCCCCGCCGCCCATGTCCAGATGCAGATGGTTGGCGTGGGCGGCGTTGTAGTCGGGGGACAGCACGGTGATGAAGACGCGGCAGCCGTCGTCGCGGACGCGGTGCAGGAACCGCCCCTTCGGACCCGGATCGTTCCAGTCCCTCAGCACGCTGACGGTCTCGCCATTGGCCAGCTTGAAGCCCGCCACATCGAGGGCGTTGGCGCTGGCGTGCTCGCTGATCGGGCCCTCGGCCTGGCCATAGATGCGGCGGCAGGCGTAGGAGCCGTAGTTGTCGATGGCCACAACGGCCTCCCCCAGCACCTCGAAGGCGGCGGGCTGCACCACCTGGCGCTCCCAGATGGAGACGGCGAGCGCCTCCTTGCAGGTCATGGAGACGTCGCTGGGCTTCAGCGGGGCCATGCCGCCGGTGAAACGGACCGCGTCGCGCACCTGGCACATGCCGTCGGCGGAGACCTCCTGCACCTCCTTGAAGGTCATGCCGCCCTGGGTAAGAACCGCGCGGCAGGCGGCGGGGTCTTCGCCGGTGCGGGCAGCCTTGGCCTTGGTGGCCACGCCGATGGGGTCGATGACGCTGAGCGTCTTCCACGGCAGGTGCTGGGCGGGGATGGTGCGCTCGGCCAGCAGGGCCATGACGCCGACGATCGCCCAGATCAGGAACAGGCCGACGATGCGGGCCAGCAGGGTCTGGTGGCGGGCGTGTTTCTCGATGTGGGGGTGGCGGGGCGCGCGGTAGGCCATGGGGTGACTAACGGCGAAGCTTGGTCATGGTTTCCTCGAAGCGCGCGGCAATAGCCTAGCACAGCCCTTTCCACGCCTTGCGAGAACAGCCTAGGCTCAGGGATCACTTGGGGGCGGGATGATGAAAAGGTTGGCGAAGATCGGCCTGGGCTTGGGCGGGGCCGTGGTCCTGCTGGTGGCTGTGGTGGCGGTGCGGACCGCGACCTTCAAAGCGCCGGCGGCGGCTGACCTGGGGACCATCAAGCTGGCGCCGGCGGTGAAGGTGGACCGGGCGTCAGCCGCTCTGCACCTATCGCAGGCCATTCAGATTCAGACGGTCAGCCACCAGGACAAGGCCGACAACCAGTTGGCGGAATGGGACCGGCTGCACGCCTGGCTGCAGGCCACCTATCCCGCCGCCCACGCCGCCATGGGCCGCGAAGTCGTGGATGGCCACACCCTGATCTACACCTGGAAGGGGTCCGATCCGTCCCTGGCCCCCATCGTGCTGATGGCCCACCAGGACGTGGTGCCGGTGACGCCGGGCACAGAGGCCGACTGGAAGCATCCGCCCTTTGGCGGCGAGATCGCCGACGGCGCGGTCTGGGGCCGGGGCGCGGTGGACGACAAGGGCTCGCTGGTGACCCTGTTCGAGGGCGCCGAGATCCTGGCCAAGCAGGGCTTTGTGCCCCGCCGCACGGTGATGATCGTCTCCAGCCACGACGAGGAGGTGCGCGGCGAGGGCGCGCGGGCCGCGGCGGCCTGGATGAAGGCCAAGGGGATTCGCGCGCAGTTCGTGCTGGACGAGGGCCAGGCAGTGATCTCCGACAATCCCATCACCGGCGGACCGGTGGCGCTGATCGGGGTGGCCGAGAAGGGCTACGGCACCCTGAAGGTGACGGCCCGCGCGCCGGGCGGCCACTCCTCGGCGCCGCCCGCGGACGGTGGCGGGGTGGTGACGCTGGCCAAGGCGGTGACCGCCATCGCCGAGCAGCCCTTCGCGATGAGGTTCGCCGGCCCGGGCGCCGCCATGCTCACCAGCCTGGCGCCCAGCGGTCCCCTGCCGATCCGCATGGCGGTGGCCAACAGCTGGCTGTTCTCGCCCCTGATCGTGAAACAGGCCGCGGCGACCCCTGCAGGCGCGGCCCTGCTGCACACTACCATCGCGCCGACCATGCTGAAGGGCAGCCCCAAGGAGAACGTCCTGCCGCAGGACGCCACGGCCTGGATCAACTACCGCATCGCGCCGGGCGACACTTCGGCGGGGGTGATGGCCAAGGCCAAGGCGGCGGTCGGCGACCTGCCCGTGGACCTCACCTGGGCGAAGACGCCGGACGAGCCGTCGCCGGTCTCGTCCACGACCTCGCTGGGCTGGAAGACCATCGCCGCGGTGGCGGGGGATCTCGCCAAGGCGCCCGTCGCGCCGGGCCTGGTGACCGCCGGGACCGACAGCCGCTACCTGGCCGGGGTGTCCCAGGACGTCTACCGCTTCCAGCCGGTGACCTTCTCCCTGGCCGACACCACCATGATCCACGGCACCAACGAGCACCTGTCGCTGGCCAACCTGGAGCAGTGCGTACAGTTCTACGCCCGGCTGATCGCCACGACGGCGCGGTAGGCGCGACGACGCGTCCAGCCGTTTGCCCCAATAAAACAGCCGATCTTAACCCTGCACACCTTGCGATCCGCTGCGGCGCAACGCACGTTCCGTCCAACTTGAGACCTGGAGACTTTCGAATGCGCAATTGGCGGTTGGACGACGACGAAGAGGGCGAAGACGGCGCCCGCAAGCCCGACATGCCGATGACGGCGGGCCCGGTGCAGAACGGGCTCTACAAATCCCGCACCGTGCTGATCTTCGGTGAGATCGACATGCGGCTGGCCGAGCGGGTGACCGCCCAGCTGCTGGCCCTGTCCAACGACAGCGACGCCGACATCCGGGTGATCGTCAATTCCCCCGGCGGCCACGTCGAGAGCGGCGACACCATCCACGACATGATCACCTTCTGCGGTCCCAAGGTGAAGATGATCGGCACCGGCTGGGTCGCCAGCGCCGGCGCCCACATCTATCTGGGCGCGCCCAAGGAAAACCGGCTGTGCCTGCCCAACACCCGCTTCCTGCTGCACCAGCCCTCGGGCGGGGTGCGCGGCCAGGCCTCGGACATCGAGATCGAGGCCGAGGAGATCGTGAAGATGCGCGAGCGGGTCAACCGCATGATCGCGCGCGAGACCGGCCAGCCCTACGACAAGGTGGTCAAGGACACGATCCGGAACTTCTGGATGGGCGCGGAGAAGGCCAAGGAATACGGCATCGTCTCGCGCATCATCAGCCGCGCGGACGAGGCCTAAGATGTCGGCCGCGCCCTGGTGGAAGGGCGCGGTCGTCTACCACATCTATGTGCGGAGCTTCTTCGATAGCGATGGCGACGGACATGGCGACCTTAAGGGCGTCGCGGCCAAGCTGGACTACATCAAGGACCTGGGCGTCGACGCCATCTGGCTCTCCCCGGTCCACCCCTCGCCCAACCGCGACTGGGGCTATGACGTCTCCGACTTCGAGGGCGTGCATCCCGACTACGGCTCGATGGCCGACCTGGAGGCCCTCATCGACGCCGCCCACGGGCGCGGCCTGAAGGTGATGCTGGACGAGGTGCTGTCCCACACCTCCGACGAGCACGCCTGGTTCGCGGCCAGCCGCGACGGCGGGCCCGATGGGGAGAAGGCGAGCTGGTACGTCTGGGCCGAACCGGCCGACGACGGCACGGCGCCCAACAACTGGCTGTCGGTGTTCGGCGGCCCGGCCTGGGCCTACCAGCCGGCGCGCCGGCAGCACTATCACCACAAGTTCCTCAGGCAGCAGCCCAAGCTGAACTGGCGCAATCCCGACGCCAAGGAGGCCGCCATCAGCGTGCTGGACTTCTGGCTGGCCAAGGGGATCGACGGCTTCCGCCTGGATGTGGCCGGCACCTTCCTGCACGACGACGCCCTGACCGACAACCCGGCGGTGCCTGCGGCCCAGCGGACCCGCCACCACTGGGCCCACGCCAGCGAGATGCAGGTCCACCTGAACGATAGCAACCTGCCGGAAAACATCCCCCTGCTGGACGAGATCCGCACCCGCGTGGACGGCCACAGCGACCGCTTCGTGTTCGGGGAGTTCTCTGAGGAGGAGGAGCGCTGCGGCGCCTATTGTACGCCGGAGGACGGGCTGCACTCGGCCTATACCTTCGTGCTGCTGCACGCCCGCAAGCTGAACCCCCAAATCTTCCGCGACCATTTCGAGACCCTGGCGCGGCATCCGGGGCACTGGCCCTGCATCTCGTTCTGCAACCACGACATCATGCGCACCGCCACCCGGTTCGGGGGCGGCGAGGCCATCGCACGGCTGATGCTGGCCCTGCTGCTCAGCCTGAAGGGCACCACCCTGCTCTACCAGGGCGAGGAGCTGGGTTTGCCGCAGGCCCAGAGTCTGACGCGGATCGAGATCCGCGACCCTGTGGGCGACCTCTATTGGCCGATCTCCAAGGGCCGGGACGGCTCGCGCACGCCGATGCCCTGGGCGCCCGGCGAGAACCTCGGCTTCTCCAGCGCCAAGCCCTGGCTGCCGTCCGCGCCCGAGCACCGCGACCTGACCGTGGCGGCCCAGGCGGCGGACCGCAACTCCATCCTCGCCTTCTCCAAGGCCTTGATCGCCCTGCGCAAGGCCTCGCCTGCTTTGACCCGGGGCGAGATCGAGATGCTGCCGGCGGAAGGCCAGGTGCTGGCTTTCACGCGGACGGAAGGGGCTGAGCAGGTGCTCTGCCTGTTCAACATGGGCCCTGAGCCCGCCGTCTTCGCGCAGGCCGGGCTGGTAGGCGAACCGGTCGGCCTGCCCGGTTTGATCCAGGCCAAGGCGGCGGCCGGACGGGCCGAGCTAGGTCCGTACGGCGTGGCCTTCATCCGGCGGCCCTGAAGCGCTACAAGGACCCCATGGCCGACGGTGACACCAAGACCGCGAAAGCCCCCGCTGCCGGCGACGCCAAGTTCGGGCGCGGGTTCCTGGGCGATATCTGGTATTTCGCGGCGCTCTCCAGCGACCTGAAGCCGGGCAAGCTGCAACGCTACGAACTGCTGGGCGAACCGGTCCTGATCTATCGCGACCGCAAGGGCGTGGTGCATGCGATGCGCGACATCTGTCCGCACCGCGCCGCGCCGCTGTCGGCGGGGGTTCTCACCACGGAAGCCGACGGCCGCGAGGTGGTGGCCTGCCCCTATCACGGCTGGCGGTTCGGAGCGGACGGGGCCTGCACCGCCATCCCCTCCCTGGTGGCCGAGCAGGCGATGGATACCTCCCGCGTCCGGGTGCGCCACTACCCGGCCGCCGAGAGCCAGGGCCTGGTCTTCGTCTGGGTGAGTTCAGATCCCCGCTTCGACGGCGAGCCCAGCGAACTGCCGCCGGTCTTCGACGGCGTGGTCGGCGGCGCGCCCAAGCTCGTCGACCGCATGGTGTTCGACGCCCATATCGACCACGCGGTGGTGGGGCTGATGGACCCGGCCCACGGGCCCTATGTGCACCAGCAGTGGTGGTGGCGTTCGGCCAAGAGCCAGCACGACAAGGCCAAGAAATTCGAGCCTCGCGAGGCCGGCTTCGCGATGGTCCGCCACGAGCCCTCGAAGAACAGCCGCGCCTACGCCATTCTGGGCGGCGAGCCGCTGACCGAGATCACCTTCCGCATCCCCGGCCTGCGTTGGGAGCACGTCACCGTCGGCAAGCGTCAGGTGTTGTCGCTCACCTGCCTGACGCCTGTGAACGAAACCCAGACCAAGATCACCCAGATCGTCTGGTCCGACCATCCGGCCTTCGTCTTCCTCAAGCCCTTCGTGGCCTGGGGCGCGCGGATCTTCCTGCGCCAGGACGGCGACATGGTGAACCTGCAGAACGAGGGCCTGCGCTACGACCCCTCGCTACTGTGGATCGACGACGCCGACCGCCAGGCCAAGTGGTACCAGCAGCTCAAGCGCGAATGGACCGCCAGCCGCAAGGAGGGCCGTCCATTCCGCAATCCCGTCGAGGCCGCCGTCCTGAAATGGCGAAGCTGAAGCGTTGACGTAACCGGGTTCGCGCGCGACGCTCTACCTTAGGGGGTGCGTGAGATGGCGTGGCGCCGTTCCAGACATCTGATCATCGGACTGAGCGTCTGGCTGGCCTGCGCCCTGCCGGCCGCCGCCGGCGTGCTGATCCGTGCCCCGGCCTATGTGAACCTCAGCGCCCAGGCCCGCACCTGGCGGCTGACGGATTCGAACTGGGGCTTCATCAGTCCGCTTTCCACCGCCGTCGCCAGCGAGCTGGAGAGGTGCAAGAAGGTCGACCCCGCCGTCGCCGCCCCACTGCAGATGTCGCCCAACCGGCTGGACAAGGCCTCGGCCGACGCGTTCGCCGCTCTGCGGAGCTGCCACAAACGCTGGTTCGAGAAGACCACACCTGTCGGGGCCGCCGACGAGAAGCTGTGGACCAAGATCATGGGTCGTCAGCCCCTGCCCTCGCCCCTGGACCGGGCCAAGGTGATCGCCTTTGGCGCCGCGCCCCTGACGCCGGACTATGACCGCACGCTCTGGGACTGGGACCGGGGCTCGGGTTTCACCAGCGCCGACCCGGACTCGATCTTCAGCTGGGGGCCTTACAAGGCCACGGCGGGCCATGGCTGCACCTTCCAGCGGGTGCTGGCCGTCCTGGCCGCCAACCCCACAACAGGGCCGATGGTGCGCGAAGCCTTCGCCGAGGAAGGCCCGCTGCTTGACCAGCTGATCGCTCAGTCCGATCCCAGCTGGTGCGCGGTCGCCGCGGCCATCCTCAAGCCGGTGTTCGACGATTCCGAGCGCCGCGAGAACTTCCGCATCATCTTCGCCAAGCTGGCGGGTCACCCGGAGATCCGCGCCGGCTATGACGGCTATTTCCTGGGGCCGAACGGCTATCTGGGCCGCCGCATCGCCCGCCACTACGACCTCTATGCGCGAGCGGGTCTCACGCCCACCAGGATGGACTTCGCCTATTTCCTGGACCGGTCGCTGGACTATCCGCCCCTGACCGAAGCGCAGATCGCCGACCTGGCGGCCACGGTGCGCGCCGGCCAGATGACCAACTGGCAGGCCCGCCGGCTGATCGCCAATGTGACGCCCTTCTCCTCGCCGGGCGCGCGCAGCTACCAGATCGGCCGCGACGCGGTCTATTTCGTCGATGCCCTGGGCCAGGAGGGCCTGGACGACACCGAGCGCACCTCCTGGGTCAAGAACAGCCGACTGAAGGCCTCAGACGTCGGCCTGACCGAGGAGGCCTATTCTCCGCCCTGCGATGTGGTCTTCCTGCCCGGTTGCCCGGGAGGCCAGCCATGAGGGCCCTGCTGATCGCCGGCGCGCTGGCCACCGGCGTGGTGGCCGCGCCCCCGCCCGCCCACGCGGCGGGCTACGTCATCGACCGCACCGAGCTCAAGGCCGCCTGCCTCTCGGCCGCCACCCGCGCACCACCGCCGATCGGGACCGAGATCGCCCGGGTGGCCACCGACCAGTGGGCCAAGTTCGGCTATGGCCGGGTCAAGGAGACCGCCGCCGACGCGGTGATCGAGAAGCAGGGGGACGGCGCCCTGGCCGGTTCGCTGTCCTGGGACGCCGTTTGGCAGTTCTGGGCCTTCACCGGCTACGACAACATGCTGACCTTCCCGTATGAAGTGGTGATCAGCGGCGGCGCCCCGCAGATCCTGAAGGCCAACAGCAAGTCCAATATCGACGCCGCCACCGCCAAGTTCGGGGTCGGCACCCCCTCGGCGCGGGCCATCGCGGGCGCGATCAAGCGGTCGTCCACCTCATCCCTGCCCTGGTCGGCGGTGTTCGTCTCCTCGGTGATGAAGCGGGCGGGGCTGACCAACGACCAGTTCCGCACGGCCGCCGCCCACGCCGGCTACATCCAGGCCGCCGTCGACGCCTATGGCTACCGCCGCAGCGCCTACGCCTACCTGCCCTGCGACCCCAGCTGGATCGCCCCGCGGGTCGGCGATGTGATCTGCTATTCGCGCAACGCCAGCCCGGTGCGGTCCTTCCCGCAGGTGCTGGCCGGGGTGGAGAACGCCTCGGCCAGCAAAGGCGCATATGCCTACGAGAGCCACTGCGACATCGTCAGCCAGGTGGCCCTGGCGCCCAAGCACGTGGTCCACTCCATCGGCGGCAATGTCGGCGATACGGTCACCAAGACCGAGCGGGCGCTCGCCGGCGGACCAATCACCACCGGCCGGCCCATCGCCTGGATCGCGGTGCTGGTGCTGAAGCCCGATCCGACGTTGGCCGCGCCCGCGCCGCCGCCTGCGCCTCCTGCGCCACCGCCCGTTCCTCCGGCGCCTGAGCCCGCGCCCGTACCGCCAGCGCCGACGCCCGAGCCGACACCCCCGCCGCCGCCACCGCCCGTGCCTGAACCTCCGCCGGCCCTACCTGCGCCGGAGCCCGCACCCGCACCGAGCCCGCCACCGGCTCCGGAACCCGTACCTGCGCCCCTGCCCCCGCCGCCCGAGCCGACGCCCACAGCGGCGCCAGCGCCCGCGCCCGATCCCGCTGTGTCAAATGAGCCCGACGAACCGGCGGACGAGTCAGCGCCCGCGCCGGCGCCCACGCTCTGATCCTTCTCCCCTTGCGGGGTCGAGAGCGAGCCGGGCTACTCAAGCCCGGCTATGCGTTTCGCCAACGATTTGGCGAAGCGCCGCTCTCGACCCCGCAAGGGGAGAAGGACCCAAATCAAGCCACCTTGCGTGAGGCCTCGGCGGCGGTGGGGTCGGTGAGGCGCAGGTCGTCGATGCGGATAGGGGCGAAGCCGCGCGAGCCGTCCCAGTCCAGGCGGCCGCCCAGGGCGGTGATGCAGGAAACCGGCTCCAGACGGGTCAGGTCCATGCGCGACAAGGCCGCGTGGGGCAGGCGGACATAGAGGACCGGATGCTGTTCGTACTCGCCCGTGCGGCCGGGCAGGTGCACGCGGGTCACCACCTCGACAGCCTCGCCGCCCACCACCGAGAGCACCTCGGTCCCGATGCGCAGGGAGATGGAGCAGACGTTGGAGATGTGCATCTCCTGAATGTTGGAGAACGGCAGGGCCGCGTAGCCCGCCCGCTCGTTGTCGACGGCGATGATCGCCTCGTCGGGAATGGCGTCCAGCTCGAGCGCGTCCAGATAGACGATGATCCGACCGGTCGCCGGCATGGTGATGGCGAAGCCTTCCAGGGCCGGGGTGATGGCCTCCAGGTCGAGATTGATCCGCAGGGTCTGCTCGATGGCGCCGAGGTCCATGGCCAGCACACTGGAGGCCAGGTTGACGTCGAGATTGTGCGCCTCGGCGGCGCGCTTGCCGCGATTGTAGAGGTCGGCGTCCTCCTTGGCGGCTGACAGCACCGCCTCGGCCAGGGCCCGGCGCCGATCCGCGCCCAAACCAAACAGGGCGTCAATCAGGCCCGGCTCGTAGCGGGCCAGCTTCTTGCGGGCGATCTGTTCCTTGGTGTGGGTGCGCGGCGCGGGCTCCACGAGCCCCAATGAGGCGATCGTCGTCCAGTCCTTGCGGACATATTTGATGCAGTGGGCGCGAGTGAGATTCTCGACCAGCTTTTCGTACTTGGCCGCGTTGGCCGCGGTGGTGTCGGGCTTCTTGGCGCGGGCGGCCGGGCGCTCCTTGCGCTCGCGTTCCCGCAGGGTGCGCTTCGTCGCCCGGTCGATCCGGTTCATCGTCGCGATCACGGTCTTCGCCGCTTGCCCTGACATTTCCGCTCCGAGACTCTTCGTCACACCCATTATGGGTACCCTTTGAGTAACCCTGGTTTCTGACTGAGCGGTTAAAATGGCTGCAGCTTGTTGATCAGGCTGCGGTTTTGCCCGCCTTGGTTTCAGAACCGACAAACACCACCACCGCGCCCTTTTTGACGGCGGCGCCCAATTCGTTGGCGTCCCAGTTGGTCAGGCGAACGCAGCCGTGGCTGGCGGTCTTGCCGATATGGTTCGGATCGGGGCCGCCGTGGATGCCGTAGGTGTCCTTGGTGAGGTCGATCCACATCGAACCCACCGGGTTGTTGGGGCCCGCCGCGATGGTGAACTTGCCCTTCTTGCCGTCGCCGAAGGTCAGGCGCTTGGGGTCGTAGATCCAGGTGGGGTTGGGGGCGACGGTATTCACCGCCCACTCCCCCGACGGCGCAGGGCGCTCGGTGGAGCCCACCGAGGCCGGATAGACCGCCAGCAGCACATTGCCCTCGCCGTAGGCGCGTACCTCGCGCTCGGCCTTGTCGACCTCTATGCGGGTGACGGCGGCGTCCAGCTTGTCGGCGCCGGGCGCCACAACGACGATGGTGGTCCCCGCGACGGCGAAATCGGCGTCCGGGTTCAGGGCCTTCAGCAGCTTCTCGTCCATATGGAAGCGCTCGGCGAACATCTCCGAGGCCGAGGCATAGCCCAGGTGGTCGAGCTTGGCCTGGTCCTCGCTCTTGGCGGGGATGGCGACGAAGGGGCCCTTCACGTCGTCGGCGGTGACGACATAGTCCTGGGTGACCGGCGTGGCTCCGGCGGTGAGCGCGGTCCAGGTCGCCTCGTCCAGCTCACCCGAGGCTGTGAGGTTCTTGGCGGTCTGGAAGGCGGCCAGCGCCTGGCGCAGGTTCTCGCCCTTGGCGCCGTCAATGACTCCGGGCGAGAAGTGGGCGCGGTCCAGCAGCACCTGGGCGCGGACCAGGGCGGGCTTGAGGGCCGCGACCTCCTTCACGGTGGCGGCGGGCAGGACGGCCGCGTCGATGGCCTTGCCCTGTTCGGACGCCGACCCGGTGACGAGCGCGGGGACGGCGAGCGGCTGGGTGGCGATATCTTGCAGCGCCGGCGCGGCTTGCGCGTTGGCTGCGGGAGCCGGCGCCGCTTTTCCGCCCGGAGGCGGCTCGGAACAGGCGGCGAGCGCAACGGTGAGGACAAGGATCGATGCAGACCAGTTCATCAGTGGACCTTCGCCTTAAGCCGCGCAAAATGGGCGTCATGACGAGGAAGCCCTCAAGCTGGCGGCGGTTCCGGCGGGCGGCGGGCGCAATCCTGGCTGGACTGATGACGCTGGGCGGCGCGGCGGCGTGCGCCCAGACCTCGTCCTCGGCCTGCACGGTGGCGGCCTTTGAGGCCCCGGCGCGGATCAACGCCTCGTCCCTGAGAAGCCTGGCCTGGGCGCCTTTCCGGCGTGACGAGATCGGCTGGGAGACCTATGCGCCGTTGATCCAGCGAGAGCTGGGGACGCTCTGCGCGCCCGACACCTCACGGTTCTCGCAGCTGCTGGCCGGATTCCAGAAGCGCTTCCGCCTGAAGGGCACCGGCGAGATGGACGCCGACACCTTCAATATCTTCAAGGGAGTCTGGCAGGAACGCCGGCCCTTCGTGATGGTCAATCAGCACGGGTTCTGTCCACCGGCCCCCGATCCCACGACCCTGACCATCGCCGCCCCGGCCGAGAGCTATGGCGGCAAGACCATCCCCCTGCGGCCGGGCGCCCTGGACGCCTATCGGCGGATGGCCGCCGCGGCCAAGCGCGTGCCAGCCATCGCCGCCGACAGTCGGAACCTGACCCTCTTCTCCGGCTTCCGCGATCCGGACGCCGATGCGGCGCGATGCGTGACGGACGGCAATTGCGACGGCGTCGTACGGGCCACCTGCTCGCCGCACCGCACGGGTCTGGCGCTGGACCTCTATGTGGGGGAGGCGCCCGGGTTCAAGCCGGACTCCAGCGCCGATCCCAACCGCCTGTTCATGACCAATACCCCCACCTATCGCTGGCTGCTGGCCAATGCAGGCAAGTTCGGCTTCGTGAACTATCCCTTCGAGCCCTGGCACTGGGAGTGGATCGGGCAGGCTCCCTAGGCCAAGATGAAGACGACACGGCCGCAGAGCCGCGCTGAACACGGAAACGCTCCATGCCGACCTTCACCTCCGACGGCCTGACCCTGGCCTATGACGACAATGTCCCGCCCGGTGGCGGTGAGCGGACCATCCTCCTGGTCCATGGGTTCTCGTCCAACCGGAATGAAGGCTGGAAGCGCACCGGCTGGTACACGGCCTTTGACCGCCGCCGCATCCGGTGCATCGCGCTCGACCAGCGCGGCCATGGCGAAAGCGCCAAGCCGCACGAGGCGCAGGCCTATACGCGCGACAAGATGGCCGGCGACGTCATCGCCCTGCTGGATCACCTGGGACTGAACCGGGTGGACCTCTTCGGCTATTCCATGGGCTCGCGCACCGCCCTGGCCACGGCGTTGAAGGCGCCCGAGCGCATCTCGAACCTGATGCTGGGCGGCGTCGGCGGGACCCTGATCGGCGAGCGCGCCCTGCCCGGCGGCAATCCGATGGCCGAAGCCATGCTGGCCGAGGACCCGGAGAGCATCAAGGAGCCGATGCTGAAGAGCTTTCGCCACTTCGCCGATGAGCAGGGGGAGGACCGCCAGGCGCTGGCCGCCATGACCGGCGCCCAGAACCCGGCCTTCGACCGCGACGCCATGTCGATGCTGCCCATGCCAGTGCTGGTGGTGGCGGGCCAGGGCGACACCGGGGCCGGCGACCCCGCCGAGCTGGCGGCTGTCTTCCCCCACGCCCACGGCATCACCGTCCCCGGCTGCGACCACTTCTCCGCCATCCCCCACGCGCTGACCAAGGCGGCGGTCTTCGACTTCCTGGATGGAGAACTCGACTATCCGAGCTAGCTACGCCTTGGCGCGGGGGCCCATGTTGTAGGGGCCGCCCTTTTCGAGGGCCGTCTTGTAGGCTTCCCGCGACTGGAAGCGTTCCAGCCAGGCGGCGATGTTGGGATAGGTGGCCAGGCGTCCGAAGGCGCCGGTGACCTCGCCGACGAAGCTCATCTGGACGTCGGCGCCGGAGAACTCCGAGCCCATGATCCAGTCCTTGCCGGCCAGGGCTTGATCGACATAGCCCAGGTGGTTGGCGATCTCGCTCTCCAGGCGCGGGTGCAGCGGCGCGCCGGCCTCGCCCAGGCGGCCGACATACATAAACAGCATCAGGGGCAGCATGGCCGACCCCTCGGAATAGTGCATCCACTGCTGGTAATAGTCGTAGGCGGGGGTCGAGGGATCGGGCTGCAGCCGTCCGCCGGCGTGGCGGCGGATGATGTAGTCGATGATCGCGCCGCTCTCGATGACGGTCATGTCGCCGTCGGTGATCACCGGGGACTTGCCGAGCGGATGGACGGCCTTCAGCTCGGCCGGGGCCAGGCGAGTGGTGGCGTCGCGGGCGTAGTGCTTGATCTCGTAGGGAAGCTTCAGCTCCTCCAGCAGCCAGAGGATGCGCTGCGAGCGCGAGTCGTTGAGGTGGTGGACGACGATCATGGTGCGCTCCTGAAATGCTTTTACGACGTATAGGCTCACCCAGCGGCCGGCGCCTATAGTCACCCGATGAGCGCATTGATCCTGCCCGACCTCACCGACCTGCTGACCGATTCCGCCGACGCCGCCGAGGCGGTCGTCAATGAGGCCAAGGCGGCCGTCTCCGCCCGCGTGACCCGCGACGGGAGGCTGGACCGGGGCGCCCTGGACCGCGAGCAGCACGTGGCCCACGGTCTGGCCTGGGCGGCGGCCTATGCGCAGACCCTGCGCCAGACGCAGGCCTGGGCCCGCGACCTGGGGGCCTCCTTCGGCGAGGCCGAGGCCCTGCCCGCCCAGCTGCTGGCCTTCGAATATCTGAGCCAGCTGGCGGGCGGCATTCCCATGAACCAGGGCGAGATGTTCCGCCTGACCGACCTCGGCCTGCTGGACGACCGGCTGCGGCCGGTGATCGACCGCCTGCGGCCGGGCGCCGGCCAGGCGGTGAAGAGCCGGATCGTGGAACTTCTGGAGACGGCGCGGGGCCGGCCGTCCCTGGAGGCCAGCGGCCTGGACGCCACGCTGGAGATGGTTCGCGACCAGTTCCAGGCGTTTGCACGTGAGAAAATCAGTCCCTTCGCCCACGGCTGGCACCTGCGGGACGAACTGATCCCCATCGAGCTGCTGGGCGAGCTGGCGGACCTGGGCGTGTTCGGACTGACGGCGCCGGAGGCGTTCGGCGGTTCGGGCCTGGGCAAGATCGCCATGTGCGTGGTGTCCGAAGCCCTGTCGCGGGGCTGGATCGGGGCCGGATCGCTGGGCACCCGCTCAGAGATCGCCGCCGAACTGCTGCTGGCCCACGGAACCGAGGATCAGAAGGCCCGCCTGCTGCCCGGCATCGCCTCTGGCGCGATCATCCCCACGGCGGTCTTCACCGAGCCGGAGTCGGGGTCGGACCTGGGGTCGCTGCGCACGCGGGCCGTGCGGGACGGCGACACCTGGCGCGTCAGCGGCGCCAAGACCTGGATCACCCACGCGGCGCGCGCCGACCTGATGACCCTGCTGGTGCGCACCAACCCCACGTCGAAGGACCATCGGGGCCTCTCCATGCTGCTGGCGGAAAAGCCGCGCGGCACCTCTGCCGAGCCCTTCCCGGCGCCGGGCATGAGCGGCGGCGAGATCGGGGTGATCGGCTACCGCGGCATGAAGGAATACGAGCTGGCCTTCGACGGCTTTGCGGTTCCGCACGCCAACCTGCTGGGGGGTGTGGAGGGCCAGGGCTTCTCGCAGTTGATGGCCACCTTCGAGAGCGCCCGCATCCAGACCGCCGCCCGCGCCATCGGGGTCGGGCAAGCCGCCCTCGACATCGCCCTGGACTACGCGCTCGCCCGCAAGCAGTTCGGGCAGCCGATTTCCGACTTCCCGCGGGTAGCCAACAAGCTGGCCATGATGGCGGCCGAGCTGCTGGGCGCCCGGCGGCTGGCCTGGTTCGCCGCCCGGGCCAAGGACGAGGGGCGGCGCTGCGATCTGGAGGCCGGCATGGCGAAATTGGTGGCCGCCCGCGTCGCCTGGGCGGCGGCCGACAATGCGGTGCAGATCCACGGCGGGACGGGGTTTGCGGTGGAGCAGCCGGTGAGCCGCCTGCTGGCTGACGCCCGCATCCTCAACATCTTCGAGGGGGCCGGCGAGATCCAGGCCCAGGTGATCGCCCGGCGGCTGCTGGAAGGGGCCAACTAGCCGGGGTTCACGGCCGCGGGGCGAAGCCCTGGCAGATCAAGCCGATGTGCTTGTCGAAGACCGCGCTCATCGCCTCAGCGTCGCTGTCGTTCCAGGCCGCCAGCCGGTAGGTCCAGGCATAGGAGGCCATCAGGGTGTCGACGGCGATGTCCAGATCGACGGACGGATCGACATCGCCGCGGCTGACTCCCTCGGACAGGCAGTCCCTGACCACCTGCTTGAGGTGCGGATTGCGGCCGAAGGGCCGCGACGCCGGCTCCAGGGTCCAGTCATAGGCCGCCGCGATATGGGCCAGGAACAGCTTCGTGCGGCGGGTCTCGAAGGCGTAGTGGATCGCGAACATCGACCGCAGCCGGTCGGCGGTGGAGCCGCGCAGATGGGGCACCACGCGGTCGAGCTCGGCATAGAGGGCGTCCAGCCGGTCAGCCATGACCTGGCTGAGGATGTCGCCTTTGGAGGAGAAGGTGGTGAAGACGCTGCCCACCGAGACCTCGGCGACACGGGCGATCTCGCGGACGGTGGTCTCTTCGTAGCCGCGCGTCTCGAAGAGATCGCGTGCCGAGTCGAGCACACGTTTCCGCGTGGCCTCCTTCTGAGACTGTCTGACGCTCAAATGGTTTCCCCCTCGAGACCACGTCGTAAACGCGCGGCTTGACCCATGGTTAGGGTGAAACCCCGCGCCGTGACGCTTCCCTCAACCGGGTGCGACAGTACGTCGCACCCGAACTGGGTCAACCCCGGCGGGCGCCGGCCAGAATTACGCGGATCTGGTCCTTCGCCTTGGCCTGCAGCGCATCGATGCTCCAGCCCAGGAAGATCGCCTCGGGGTAGTTGGCGAGATAGCAGTCGAACAGCATCTGGGTGCGCAGCTTGACCTCCGCCTCCTGGCTGAGTTCGCCGCGTTCGACACCGGCCAGCAGCTGCTCGGTGATCAGATCGTGCAGGGCCAGGACCGGGGCCATGTTGCGAAGCTCAGGCCCCTGGTCCGGGGTCCAGGAGATCGAGAAGGCCGCCCGGGCCAGCGGCAGCTGGCTCTTGTAGAAGGCGTAGCCGGCGCAGAAGGCCTTCAGCAGGCAATCGTCGACGGTGCGGCCGCGATGGGCGGCTTCGCGCATCACCTCGGCCAGACTGGCCATATCGACCAGCATGATCTCGCGGAACAGGTCCGACTTGTCGGCGAAGTTGGCGAACACCGCCCCGGTGGACATGCCCGCCGCGGCGGCGATGTCGCGGATGGTGGCGCCTTCATAGCCCTCTTCCGAGAACAGGCGGCGCGCAGCGGCCAGCACCTTGGCGCGGGTCTGCTGCTTGGCCAGGGCGCGTCGGGTGGGGACGCGGATTTCCGCTTCCTGGGCGCCGTGGAGGGGGACGGTGTCGTGTTTCATGATGTGCGTTCAGCCGGGGGAGGGCCGCCTTCGCGTGTTGTTCAAACCGTACGCAAACTGTTCGAACTGACCACGCAGACCGCCGCGGGCCCGCACGGGGGTGAACCCGCTTGAAACCACGCCGCGCCGATCGGCATCAGCTCGCACTACAACTTCAGAATCCGGACGCGGGGAGGCGCCCAAGCCATGGGCCCGATTGGGCCACACGGCATTTCTTTGTTCTCTAACCCGTTCGCCGCGGCGCGTCCAAACGAAAGGGTCGATTTTGATCAAGTTCAGCTAACTCGTTCCGCGATACGGGTACTGACGCTGCATCTAGCTCATAGGTTGCGGCGACACGGTGTGACGCAGCGTCGCACGCGCCCGTCTTAGGGGAAATCGCATCGTTGCAGGTCGGAAATCCGACTCGGCGACATATCCTCAATCAGTGAGCGCGCTCGTGTAACCACGTTTCAGGCCGTGATTCGCCGGGTGGTTTTGACGCGCGAGCCGACCTAGATTGCGGCGATGGAACGCGCATTCGACATCCTCATCCCGCTGGCCCTGCTGTCGGTGGTGATCACCCTCTTCATCGGCCTCTATGCCCTGTTCAAGGGCGGCGACTTCGGCCGGTCCTATTCGAACAAGCTGATGCGCCTGCGGGTGCTGCTGCAGGCGATCGCCGTGGCCCTGCTGGTCACCGCCGTCTGGTGGCGGCACCGGGGCTAGCCGTGGTCACCCTCAACAAGATCTACACCCGCACCGGCGACAAGGGTTCGACCCGGCTGGCCACCGGCGCCACGGTCAGCAAGGCCTCGCTGCGGGTGGAGACCTATGGGGCGGTGGACGAGACCAACGCCTGTATCGGCCTGGCCCGCCTGCATACGGTCGGCGAGCTCGACGCGATCCTGGCGCGCCTGCAGAACGAGCTGTTCGACCTTGGCGCCGACCTTTCGACGCCCGCCGCGCCTGATGAGGCGCCAGGCCAGAAGCTGCGCATCCTCGACAGCCAGGTGGCGCGCATCGAGAGCGAGATCGACGCGCTCAATGACCATCTGTCGCCCCTGACCTCCTTCGTCCTGCCGGGCGGGACTCCGGCGGCGGCGGCGCTGCACCAGGCGCGCACGGTGGCCCGGCGAGCCGAGCGGATCGCCGTGTCGCTGATGGAATCTGGGGAGGAGGTCTCAGGCCCCGCCTTCCGCTATCTCAACCGGCTGTCGGACCTGCTGTTCGTCGCCGCGCGCCACGCCAATGACCAGGGCCGCGCCGACGTGCTCTGGGTCTCCGGCGCAACGCGTTAACCTCTCCGCTCGTCCCGGCGACGGCCGGGATCCAGGTCGTAGGTCACGACCTGGGCCAGGAATCCTGAAAGCCACTGATGTATCTGGGTCCCGGCCTTCGCCGGGATGAGCGGATTATTTGACGGCGGCCGCCTTGGCGTTGGCGGCGTTTTCCCTGGCAGCCTTGCGTTGGTCGTCGTTGTTGATCACCCGGCCGGTGATGTCGGAGATCAGCACCGGGTGGGCGCAGGTCCGGCCGCGCCAGTCCCACCAGTCTCCCTTGCTCTCGCAGGCCTGGCCCGGGATCACCCAGCCCACCTGATAGACCACCACCGCCACCACCGAGAGGGCGAAGGCGCTCACGAAAATCAGCATCAGGCGTTTGATCGTTCGGTTCATGATCTTCGTCTTGGCAGGGGTTTAGGACGGCCTATCGGGCCGCCCCGTCAAAATTGCGGCGCTGTGTGGCGGGCCTCGGCTTGCATTGCGCGTCGGAACCGTTATGCCCCAACCGTTCAATTTTTAGCAATTTGAGGCGTTAGCGAAGCCATGAAGGTGCTCGTCCCCGTAAAGCGGGTGATCGACTACAACGTCAAGGCCCGGGTCAAGTCTGACCAATCCGGTGTGGACCTTGCCAATGTGAAGATGTCCATGAACCCCTTCTGCGAGATCGCGGTCGAAGAGGCCGTTCGCCAGAAGGAAAAGGGCGTCGCCACGGAAGTGGTGGCCGTGTCCATCGGTCCGATCCAGGCGCAGGAAACCCTGCGCACGGCTCTGGCCATGGGCGCCGACCGCGCGATCCTGATCCAGACCGACCAGGATCCTGAGCCCCTGGCCGTCGCCAAGCTGCTCGCCGCCATCATTGGCGAAGAGAGCCCCGACGTGGTGATCATGGGCAAGCAGGCCATCGACGGCGACAACAACGCCACCGGCCAGATGCTGGCGGCCCTGCTCGACTGGCCGCAGGCGACCTTCGCCAACTCCATCGAGCTGAACGCGGGCGACGCCAAGGTGGGCCGTGAAGTCGACGGCGGCATCCAGACCCTCGACGTGACCCTGCCGGCGATCATCACCGCCGACCTGCGTCTCAATGAGCCGCGCTACGCCTCGCTGCCCAACATCATGAAGGCCAAGAAGAAGCCGCTGGACGTGAAGGACGCCGCCTCGCTCGGCGTCGACACCGCCCCGCGCCTCAAGGTCATTAAGGTCACCGAACCGCCGAAGCGCGGCGGCGGCATCAAGGTGGAAAGCGCCGCCGACCTGGTCACCAACCTCAAGACCGCCGGGGTGCTCTAATGGCCGTTCTCGTTATCGCCGATCATGACAATGCGTCCCTGAAGGACAGCACCCACAAGACCGTGACTGCGGCGCTCGCGCTGTCGTCCGATGTCGATATCCTGGTGGCCGGGTCCGGCGCAAAGGCCGTCGCCGAGGCCGCCGGCAAGATCGCCGGCGTCCGCAAGGTGCTGCTGGCCGAAAGCGACTCGCTGGGCCAGGGCCTGGCAGAGGCCGTCACCGCGGTCGTGGTTCCCCTGATGAGCGGCTACGACGCCGTCCTTACGCCGGCCACCTCGCAGGGCAAGAACATCAGCCCCCGCATCGCGGCCAAGCTGGACGTCGCCCAGATCTCGGAAATCGTCGAAGTCGTCGACGGCTCCACCTTCGTGCGGCCGATCTATGCCGGCAACGCGCTGGAGACCGTTCAGTCTTCCGACGCCAAGAAGGTGATCACCGTCCGCGCCACCGCCTTCACGGCGGCCGGTGAAGGCGGCTCGGCCTCGGTCGAGAGCATCGGCGCCGGCGACGGCGCGCCCAAGACCAAGTTCATCGACCAGCAACTGGTGAAGTCGGCCCGTCCCGAACTCGCCGGCGCCAAGATCGTCGTCTCCGGCGGTCGTGCCATGGGCTCTGCCGAGGAATTCCAGCGGGTCATCGACCCTCTGGCCGACAAGCTCGGGGCCGCCATCGGCGCCTCCCGCGCGGCCGTCGATGCGGGCTACGCCCCCAACGACTACCAGGTCGGTCAGACCGGCAAGGTCGTGGCTCCGGAACTGTATGTCGCCATCGGCATCTCCGGCGCCATCCAGCACCTCGCCGGCATGAAGGACTCCAAGATCATCGTCGCGATCAACAAGGACGCCGACGCCCCGATCTTCCAGGTCGCCGATTTCGGCCTGGTGGCGGACTACAAGACCGCCGTGCCGGAACTGATGGACGCGCTGACCGCCGCCGGGAAGTAACCGGCAGCCGACATCGCTGAATGATTGAGGGGCGGCTCCGCGAGGGGCCGCCCCTTTTCGTTAGGCCAAATCGCGACGTAACGGCCACAGTCGGACGCCCTGCTCGCGCTGCGCCGCAGCAAAAACCTTGGCGGCGCCGCACATCGGCATGTTAGAAACCCGTCACAAGCGGAGGGGATAGCGCCCCGCATGATCGAGGCTTAGTCGGCATGGTGGATATCAAGTCGGTCGGCGTTATCGGCGCTGGTCAGATGGGTTCGGGCATCGCCCACGTGGTCGCCCTGGGCGGCTATGACGTGCTGCTGCACGATGTGAGCGCCGAGCGCATCGAGACGGGCCTGGCCCAGATCCGCAAGAACATGACCCGCCAGGTGTCGCGCGGCATCATCACCCAAGACGCGATGGACGCCGGCATCGCCCGCATCAAGTCCGCCCCGGAGCTCCAGACCATCGGCGGCGCCGACCTCGCGATCGAGGCGGCCACCGAGAACGAGGAGGTCAAGAAGTCGATCTTCAAGGCGCTCACCCCGCACCTCGGCCCCGACACCCTTTTGGCGTCGAACACTTCGTCCATCTCCATCACCCGCCTGGGCGCGGCGTCGGACCGGCCCGGCCGGTTCATCGGCCTGCACTTCATGAACCCCGTGCCGCTGATGAACCTCGTGGAGATCATCCGCGGCATCGCCACCGACGCGCCCACCTACGAAACCGCCGTCAACTTCGCCAAGTCGCTGGGCAAGACCACCGCCAACGCCGAGGACTTCCCGGCCTTCATCGTCAACCGCGTGCTGGTGCCGATGATCAACGAGGCGATCTACACCCTGTATGAGGGCGTCGGCACGGTAGACGCCATCGATACCGCCCTGAAGCTGGGCGCCAACCACCCGATGGGCCCGCTGGAACTGGGCGACTTCATCGGTCTGGATACGGTGCTGTCGATCATGAACGTCCTGTACGAGGGCCTGGCCGACTCCAAGTACCGCCCCTGCCCGCTGCTGGTGAAATACGTCGAGGCCGGCTGGCTCGGCCGCAAGACCGACCGCGGCTTCTACGACTACCGCGGCGACGTGCCGGTCCCGACGCGGTAGAGCCGCTCTCTGGTTTCCTTCTCCCCTTGCGGGAGAAGGTGGCCCTGCGGAGCAGGGTCGGATGAGGGGTCGAAAAACCTGTACAAATAATCATCCGTCATCCCCGGGCTTGTCCCGGGGACCCATGATCTCCGCCTGGCCGCAGAGGACGCGGCCGGCGTCGTGGAGTATTGATGCACCACGGAGATCATGGGTGGCCGGGACAAGCCCGGCCATGACGATCAAGGGGTGAGCGGATCACGACCCCTCATCCGACCGGTCGCTGACCGGCCACCTTCTCCCGCAAGGGGAGAAGGGCGCATTTGATCACTGGCTCCTGTTTACGGCGGCGCTTCGAATCGACACAACGGGGCCTGAAACCAATCAGGCAGGAGCGCCCCGATGTCCGACACCCCCACCGCGGACTACATCATCGTCGGCGCGGGCTCGGCCGGGTGCGTGCTGGCCAACCGCCTGAGTGCGGACGCCGGCAACACCGTGCTGCTGCTGGAGGCCGGCGGCGACGACCGGCCCACCAGGGAACCCAGCCAGTTCATGTCCAACGTGATGATTCACGTGCCGGTGGGCTACGCCCAGACGCTGAAGGATCCGAAGGTCAACTGGCTCTATCCCACCGAGCCCGATCCGGGCACCGGCGGGCGGGTGCACACTTGGCCGCGCGGCAAGGTCCTGGGGGGCTCGTCCTCCATCAACGGCCTGCTCTACATCCGGGGCCAGCAGGCCGATTATGATGGCTGGCGCCAGCTGGGCTGCGAAGGCTGGGGCTGGGACGACGTCGCCCCCTATTTCAAGCGCTCGCAGCACCAGGAACGCGGAGCCAACGAACACCACGCCGTGGGCGGGCCGCTCAACGTCTCCGACGTCACCACCAAGCACGCGGTGTCCGACGCCGTGGTGGAGGCCTGTGTCGAAGCCGGCATCCCGCGCAATGAGGACGTCAACGGCGAGAACCAGGAGGGGGTCAGCTACTACCAGCTGACCGTCAAGAACGGGCAGCGCCACTCCGCTGCGGTGGCCTATCTGCACCCGGCCATGGGCCGCGCGAACCTGAAGGTCGAGACCCGCGCCCTCACCACCAAGGTGATCTTCGAGGGCAAGAAGGCCGTCGGGGTCGAGTATCTCCAGGATGGCGTGCGCAAGATCGCCAAGGCCCGGCGCGAGGTGATCCTGGCCGGCGGGGCGATCAACTCGCCGCAACTGCTGCAGCTGTCGGGGGTCGGTCCCGGCGAACTGCTGCGCGACCACGGGATCGAGGTGATCGCCGACCTCCCCGGTGTCGGCGAGAACCTGCAGGACCACTATGTGATGGGGGTCACCTACCGGCTGAAACCCGGCACGATCTCGGTCAACGAACTGACCAAGGGCCCGCGCTTCCTGGGCGAAATCCTGAAATACGCCTTCCAGCGCAAGGGGCTTCTGACCCTGTCGGCCGCGCACGTCGCGGCTTTCTGCAAGTCTCGGCCCGATCTCTCAGGGCCGGACATCCAGTTCCACATCCTGCCGGCCTCCCAGAACCTGGAAAAGGCGATGAGCGGCAAGATGGAGCTGGACGGCGCCCCGGGCCTGACCATCGCGCCCTGCCAGGTGCGGCCCGAGAGCCGCGGCACGATCCACATCAAGTCGGGCGACCCCACCGTCTATCCCGCCATCGCGCCCAACTACCTCTCCGATCCCCTGGACCAGGAGGTGGCGGTGGCCGGGCTGAAGTGGGCGCGCAAGATCGCCGCCCAGCCGGCTCTGGCCCCCTATATCGACCACGAGATGCTGCCGGGCCCGGACTTCAACAATGACGAGGCCCTGCTCGGCTATGCCCGCATGGCCGGCTCGACCATCTATCACCCGGTGGGGACCTGCCAGATGGGCTATGGCCCCATGGCGGTGGTGGACGCCCAGCTGCGCGTGCGCGGCGTGGACGGCCTGCGGGTCGTCGACGCCTCGGTGATGCCGCGCCTGGTCTCGGGCAACACCAATGCGCCCACCATCATGATCGCTGAGAAGGCGGCCGACATGGTCCTGGGCCGGGTCGCCGCGTCCAATTAGCGCTGGGCGCTCGCGCAATCGTTAATCTGTTCGACTTGCACCGGCGGCGCATCGGATACTCGAAAGCGATTCGGCAGAGCGCGTCAGGGTTAAGTGGGGTCCGGTTAACCCGTCCGACGCGCTCTAACTCTTGGGGCGAGCCTTTTTTGTCCCGTCGAACGTAGGTTTGACGGGAAAAGGCTCGGGCGGGACCATGCGACGGCTCACATTGGCGCTGCTTTCGGGCGCCTATCTCTGTGTTGCTCTGATCTTCGCCCTCCTCATGTGGCGTAACGGGGGAGGCTGGGCGGCTGGCCTCTCCATGCTCGCCGCCGGATTCGCCCTTTGCTACACCTTCCACGGCCTGATCATGCACAGCCTGGAGAACGCCGCCCTGCGCCGGGAGCTGGAGAACATCCGCGAAGCCCAGCGCATCCTGATCGACCAGATGGAGCGCATGGACGCCCGTGTTGTTCAGGTCGTCGAGACCGTCACCGATGACGCCGCCCGCCGCTCCGAGGAACTGACGGGCGAGGTCCACATGCTGGAGGACCTGGTCCAGCGGATGGGCCAGCGGCTGGAAGAACGCATGGTCCAGGCGCCGCCGCTCAGCGCCCGCCACGCCCCGCAGCACCGTCAGTCGGCCGCCCTGCTGGAGACCATCCGCGAGGCGCTGGCCGAGAACCGCGTCGATCTCTACCTGCAGCCGGTCGTGGGCCTGCCGCAGCGCCGGACGGTGTTCTACGAAAGCTTCTCGCGCCTGCGCGACGAGACCGGCCGGGTGATGATGCCCGCCGAATACCTGGCCGTGGCCGAGCCCGAGGGCCTGGTCACCTCCATCGACAACCTGCTGCTGTTCCGCTGCGTGCAGATCGTGCGCAGGCTGGCGAAGACCGACAAGAAGATCGGCATCTTCTGCAACATCTCCACCTCCAGCCTGGCCGACGAGAGCTTCTTCCCGCAGTTCCTCGACCTCCTGGCCGCCAACCGCGACCTGGCCGGCGCCCTAATCTTCGAACTGGGCCAGGCCGCCTTTGACGCGCGCGGCGCGGTGGAGGCCCGCAACATGGGCAAGCTGGCCGACCTCGGCTTCCGGTTCAGCCTGGACAAGGTCGTGGACCTGGATCTCGACTTCCAGGACCTGGCCCGCTCGGACGTGAAGTTCCTGAAGATCGGCGCCCAGTTCCTGCTGGGCCAGCTGGTGGATACCGACGAGGGCCTGGTGCTGAAGTCGATGCCCGACCTGGCGGCGCAGGACTTCGCCAGCCTCACCCGCCGTTACGGCGTCGAGATCATCGCCGAGAAGGTCGAGGAAGAGCGCCAGATCGTCGACATCCTCGAGCTCGACATCGCCTACGGCCAGGGCCACCTGTTCGGGGAGCCGCGCCCGATCAAGGACGCCATCCTGGCCGAGACCGATCCCCCCGCTGAATTCCTGCGCACCAACATGCGCCGGCGCGCCGGCGGCCGGCATTGACCAACTGAGCGGGGGCCGGTACCGCCCGGCGCATGACCGCGCTGATCTCCGGACTCTCCGACCTCGCCGACCGCTATGACGTGATCCTCTCCGACGTCTGGGGAGTGATCCACAATGGCCGGGAGAGCTTCCCCGCCGCCTGCGGGGCCCTGGCCCAATGGGGTGAGACCAAGCCGGTGGTGCTGATCTCCAACTCACCCCGGCCCTCCCACTCGGTGATTCCGCAGCTCGACGAGCTGGGGGTGCAACGCGCCGCCTGGCAGGCCTTCGTCACGTCGGGCGACGCCACCCGGGTGCTGCTGAGCGAGCTGGCCCCCGGCCCCGCGTGGCGGGTCGGCCCCGACCGCGACGCCCCGCTCTATGAGGGGCTGGGCCTGGACTATGCCGACTATGACAAGGCCGCCTTCATCTCGGTGACCGGTCCCTATGACGACGAGGTGGAGGGGCCCGGCGATTATCAGGAACGCTTCGAGGCCTGCGCCAAGCGCGGCCTGGTGATGACCTGCGCCAATCCCGACATCGTCGTGCAGAGGGGTGACCGGCTGATCTATTGCGGCGGGGCGCTGGCCCAGCTCTACGCCCAGCTGGGGGGCAAGGTGCTGATGGCCGGCAAGCCCTATGCCCCGATCTACGAACTGTGCCTGGTGGAGGCCGAACGGCTGCTGGGGCGGCCGGTGGATCGGAGCCGGGTGCTCTGCATCGGCGATGGTTTGCCCACCGACGTGAAGGGCGCCAACGACCAGGGCCTGGACGTGCTGTTTGTCGCCAGCGGCATCCACGGGGCCGAGACCATCGGCGCGGATGGCCTGAACGCGAAAGCGGTGGAGGACCTGCTGGCCGCCGACGGCCTGGCGGCCACCTACGCGATCGCGGACCTGGTCTGGTAGCGGCCCCTACTTCACCCGCTTCAGCGTGCTGGGCAGGGCGTCCGGCAAGGGTTTCATGTCGCCGCCGAGAACCTTCAGCGCCATATCGCCCTCGCGGCGGAAGTGGCGACGTTCGCCTTCCGCCTTTTCCGGGTTGAGCTCGTAGACGGTGGCGTCCTCGTCGGAGGCGTCGCCGCGCAGGGTGCCCCAGATGCCCGTGGTGGTGATCGGCGGGCCGCGGTCGATATAGGTCTCCACCAGACTGTACTTGCCGTCTCCGGAATAGGGCGCGTCGCGGGTCAGGGTCAGCTCGGTGCGGATGCCGGGACAGTCGGCGCAGGGCAGGCTCCCGACGAAGGTCATGACGGTCGTCTCGGGGATGGTTCCGAGCGACGCGGCCGCAGGCGCCTTCGCAGCCGCGACAGCGGGAGTCGCAGGAGCTTTTGGCGCCTGGGGCGAGCAGGCGGCCAGCGCCAGGGCGAGGGCCAAGTATTTCATCGCGGGTCTCCCGATCAGTCCTTGCCAGCTTGGCCGTCAGGTCCGATCTCGTCCAGGGCTTCGCTTGTGGGCGCAAGGCCGCTAAGAAGCGCAACGGCCAGGGGATGCGCGCGTGCAGGGACTGTTCTTCGAAGATCTGAGTGTCGGCCAGAGCGCCGAGACCACCAAGGTCGTCACCGCCAATGACGTGGAGGCCTTCGCCGCCGTTTCCGGCGACACCAACCCCGTCCACCTGGACGAGGCCTATGCGAGGACGACCACTTTCCAGACCCGCATCGCCCACGGCATGCTGTCGGGCGCCTACATTTCCGCGGTGATCGGCACCAAGCTGCCGGGCCCCGGCGCCATCTATCTCTCGCAGTCCATGCGCTTCCGCCGGCCGGTGAAGCTCGGCGATCCCGTGGTGACGCGGGTGACGGTCCAGGCCCTGGACGACAAGCGCGGCCACGCGACGCTGGCCACCGTCTGCCAGGTGGACGGCAAGACCGTGGTGGACGGCGAGGCGGTGATCATGGTCCCGCGGAAGGGCGCCTGACCTCCATGCGTATTGTTCACGACTGGAAGGGCCTGGCCGACAGCGACCGTGGCGCGGCCGTGGCGCTCGGCAATTTCGACGGCGTGCACCGCGGCCACCAGCAGGTGATCGCGCTGGCCGCCAAGGCCGCCGGCGAGCTCAAGGCGCCGCTGGGGGTGGTCAGCTTCGAGCCGCATCCGCGCCGCATCTTCCAGCCCGAGGCGCCCTCCTTCCGGCTGATGCAGCCCGACCAGCAGGCCAGGGCGCTGGCCGATCTCGGCGTCGACATCTTTTACGTCCTGCCGTTCAACCCCGGGCTCGCGGAGATGGCCGACCGCGAGTTCGCTGTTGAGGTGCTGCACGAGGGCCTGGGCGTCCGCGACGTGGCCGTGGGCTTCGACATCTCCTTCGGCAAGGGTCGCACCGGCAGCCCCGAGTCTATGGCCCGCTACGGCGTCGAGCTGGGATTCGGCGTCTCGGTGGCCGAGGCCGTGGGCGAGGGGAACGCAAAGTTCTCCTCCACCGCCGTGCGTGAAGCCCTGCGGGACGGCCATCCCGAGATCGCCGCGCGGGTCCTGGGCCGGCCCTTCGCCATCGAGGGCATGGTGGAGCATGGCCGCCAGCTGGGCCGCACCCTGGGCTTCCCCACCGCCAATGTGGACCTGAGGGACTATGTGCTGCCCCGCTTCGGCGTCTACGCCACCCGAACCCGCCTGCCCGACGGCCGCGAGATCGCCGGCGTCGCCAATATCGGCGTGAACCCCACCATCGACGGGGAGATCGCGCCGCGCCTGGAGGTCTGGCTGTTCGACTTCGACGAGGACATCTACGACCAGGTGATCGAGACCGACCTGGTGGCCTTCTTGCGCGACGAGGCCAAGTTCGACGGCCTCGACCCCATGGTCGCCCAGATCCACGCCGACGCGGCGCGGGCCCGCACCCTGCTGCTGCCGGAGCTGTAGAGCGCAAAGGGCTCGCCCCACGCGCGGGCCTCTGCTATCTCCGCCCGCTATGACCTTGGTTCGGACATTGTCGCGAATTACCCGCCCGGCGTGACGCCGCCGGACGAAGCTCCAGCGCGCGCCGGGATCACCCGCACACTCGTTCCGAACTCCGCTGGAAAGCCCCATGGCCGACGACGCTGACAAGCCCGCGCGCGACTATCGCGAAACCGTCTTCCTCCCCGACACCCCGTTCCCGATGCGGGCGGGCCTGCCGGTCAAGGAGCCCGAGATTCTGGCCCGCTGGGCCAAGCTCGATCTCTACAACACCATCCGCGCCGAACGGCAGGCGGCCGGCGCGCCCCTGTTCGTACTGCACGACGGCCCGCCCTACGCCAATGGCGCGATCCACATCGGGCACGCCCTGCAGAAGACCCTGAAGGACTTCGTGGTCCGCTCGCGTTTCGCGATGGGCTTCGACGTTGACTACGTGCCCGGCTGGGACTGCCACGGCCTGCCCATCGAGTGGAAGATCGAGGAAGAGCTGCGCGGCCAGGGCCGCCGCAAGGACGAGGTCTCCAAGGCCGAGTTCCGCGAACGCTGCCGCGAATACGCCGCCAAGTGGATCGACGTGCAGCGCGAGGGCTTCAAGCGCCTGGGCGTCGTCGGCGACTGGGAAAACCGCTACGCCACCATGGACTATTCGTCCGAGGCGGCCATTGTCGCGGAGTTCCACAAGTTCGTCACCTCGGGCCAGCTCTATCGTGGCTCCAAGCCGGTGATGTGGAGCCCCGTCGAGCGCACCGCCCTGGCCGACGCCGAGGTGGAATATGCCGACGTCAACTCGCCCACCATCTGGGTGAAGTTCCCCGTCGTCGAGGGCAGCGAGGCCGCCCGCGGGGCCAGCATCGTCATCTGGACGACCACGCCCTGGACCATCCCGGCCAACCGGGCGATCAGCTACAACAACGACATCGCCTATGGCGTCTACCTGGTGGAAGCCATGGAAGAGGGGCTGGAGTTCGAGCCCTGGGCCAAGGCCGGCGACAAGCTGATCGTGGCCGACAAGCTGGCCGATGATGTCTTCAAGACCGCCAAGATCGCCAAGACCCGCCGGATCGAGACCTTCGACCCGCAGGGCGTGACCGCCGAGCATCCGCTGGCCGGGTTGGATAGCTACTATCAGTTCGCCGTGCCGCTGCTGGACGGCGACCACGTGACCGACGACGCCGGCACCGGCTTTGTCCATACCGCGCCGGGCCATGGCGCCGACGACTACCTGGTCTGGCTGGCCCACGGCCATCGGGAGATCCCCGAGACCGTCGATCCGGACGGCGCCTATTACGACCACGTGGCCCTGTTCGCCGGCCTCAAGGTGCTGGAGACCGAGGGCAAGAAGGTCGGCAAGTTCGGTCCCGCCAACGGCGCGGTGCAGGAAAAGCTGATCGAGGCCGGACGCCTGCTGGCCCGCGGCCGGGTGGAGCACTCCTATCCGCACTCCTGGCGCTCCAAGGCGCCGGTGATCTACCGCAACACCCCGCAGTGGTTCATCCGCATGGACGAGCCCATCGAGGACAAGGTCCACGACGGCAAGACCCTGCGCGAGACCGCGCTGAACGCCATCGAAGCCACCACCTTCTATCCGGCCGGCGGCAAGAACCGCATCCGCGCCATGGTGGAGAGCCGTCCCGACTGGCTGATCAGCCGCCAGCGCGCCTGGGGCGCGCCGCTCGCCATGTTCGTCGACAAGGAAACGAACCAGCCGCTGGTGGACGCCGACCTCAACAAGCGCATCGTCGACCTGATCGCCGCCGAGGGCGCCGACGCCTGGTTCACCCGGCCGGTGAGCGACTTCCTGGGCGAGCACGATCCCGAGCGCTTCGAAAAGGTCGAGGACATCCTCGACGTCTGGTTCGACTCTGGCTCGACCCACGCCTTCACCCTGGAGAACCGCGCGCACACCCGCTGGCCCGCCGACCTCTATCTCGAGGGCTCCGATCAGCACCGCGGCTGGTTCCAGTCCTCGCTGCTGGAAAGCTCCGGCACGCGGGGCCGCGCGCCCTACGACGCCATCCTCACCCATGGGTTCACCATGGACGAGAACGGCGAGAAGATGAGCAAGTCCAAGGGCAACACCGTCGACCCCGAGGTGGTGATCCGCGAGTCCGGGGCCGAGATCATCCGGCTGTGGGCTTCGATGATCGACTATTCCGACGACAGCCGGATCGGCAAGACCATCCTGGCCACCACCACCGACGCCTATCGCAAGCTGCGCAACACCGTCCGCTACCTGCTGGGCGCCCTGGCCGGCTTCGAGGCGAGCGAGCGGGTGGCGCTGGAGGACATGCCGCCGCTGGAGCGCTTCATCCTGCACCGGCTGCACGAGCTGGATGGCCAGGTGCGAGCCGCCTACGACGGCTACCTGTTCCAGGACGTCAGCCGGCCGATCACCGAGTTCTGCCAGGTGGAGCTGTCGCAGCTGTTCTTCGATATCCGCCGCGACGCGCTGTATTGCGACCAGCCGTCCGCGCTGCGCCGCCGGGCCGCGCGCACGGTGATGGACGCGGTGTTCGAGCGGCTGACGGTGTGGCTGTCGCCCCTGATCCCCTTCACCATGGAAGAGGCCTGGACGACCCGGTTCCCGGACGCCCCCTCCAACTGTCTGCGGGTGTTCCCGGAAACCCCGGCCGCCTGGGCCAATCCCGCAGAAGCCGAACGCTGGGCTAAAATCCAGTCTGTGACCTCGGTGGTCACCGGGGCCCTGGAAGTGGAACGCCGCGAGAAGCGGATGGGCGCGGCGCTGGAAGCCGCCCCCGTGGTTCACATCGCCGATCCCGAGCTGCTGGCCGCCTTCAAGGGCCTGGACGCGGCCGAGCTGTTCCGCACCAGCCAGGCGACGCTGGTCGCGGGCGAAGGTCCCGCCAGCGCGTTCCGCCTGGCCGAGACCCCAGGCGTGGCGGTTGAACCGATCAAGGCCGACGGCAAGAAGTGCGCCCGCTCGTGGCGCATCCTGCCTGAGGTGGGCTCTGATCCCCGCTATCCGGAACTATCGCTGCGGGACGCCGAGGCCGTCGCCGCCTGGGACGCTGAAAGGGCCTGATCATGAAAGCCATCTCCAAATATGGCTGGAGCGCCTATCTGCTGGCGCTCGCCGTCATCGTCATCGACCAGATCTCCAAGCATGCCGTCCTCGGCCTGCTGGGAACCCAGGCGGGCTCAAGCGTGCCGGTCGCCGGGCCCTTCAGCCTGACCCTGGTCTGGAACCAGGGGGTCAGCTTTGGCCTGTTCCGGGCCGACCATGACATCGTGCGCTGGGCGCTCACCGGCTTCTCGCTGGTGGTGGCCATCCTGTTGGCCGGCTGGGCGCGGACGGCGATCCGCCGGCCCATGGCCCTGGGCCTGGGCCTGGTGATGGGCGGGGCCATCGGCAACGCCATCGACCGCATCCGCTTCGGGGCGGTGGTGGATTTCCTCGACTTCCAGCGCCTGGGCTTCTTCCCCTGGGTGTTCAACGTGGCCGACTCGGCCATCACCATCGGCGTGGTCTTCCTTTTGCTCGATTCCACCCGCAAGGAAGCTGCGGCCTGAAAGCGCGTTGGCGCTGCTCGCCGTTTACGGTATCTGACTATCCCATTCCGGCCGGGGGCGGCCAATCGGAGCCTATAAGTTCATGAGCTTGAACCGAGTGATCGTCGCGACCGCCCTGATCGGGATGGTGGGTCTCACCGGCTGCGCCTCGTCCCGCAAGGCGCTGGGCATGACCAAGGTGACTCCCGACGAGTTCCGCGTGGTCTCCAAGGCCCCCCTGGTGGTGCCGCCCGACTATTCGCTGCGTCCGCCGGCCCCGGGTGAACCCCGTCCGCAGGAACTGCAGCCCGAGAGCGCCGCGCGCACCGCCCTGCTGGGCCGCCGCGACGCCGAGGCCCGCTCCGACGGCGAGAAGATGCTGGTGGCCAAGGCCGGCGCCGACAAGGCCGACCCGCTGATCCGCTACGTCGTCGACGACGAGGGCGGCGATCTGGCCCACAAGGAAAAGAGCTTCGCCGACAAGGTGATGTTCTGGAAGGACGGCAAGGCCAACGCCGCGGCGACCGCGGCGGCCGGCGACAATGTCGCCGCGCCGATCGACCCAGCCTCCGAAGCCGCCAAGATCCGCGAAGTCACCGGCGACAAGCCGGTGATCATCGCGCGTGAGCGGAGCACCCGGATCAAGCTGCCCGGTCTCTAGGCCCCGGTCGGCGGTAGCCCTGGAAGGTCAGGACGCCGCCCACCAGGAACAACAACCCGATGACCGCGTAGGTCGATCCGCTCGGCGCAAGCTGCGGCGCGCGCGGTGCGAACATGCGTAACAACCCGACGGTCAGGGCTCCCCAGCCCAGCAGGGTCACGAGCACCGGCCAGCCGCGCGTCCAGACATTGTGGGTGCGTATGATCGCCACGCCGGCAACGAACAGCATCAAGCCGTTCAGATAGACCAGGGTGGGGCTGACCCCGGCCCAGATGTCCAGGTTGAGGGCTTCTGAAGTGGTCATGGCCACCAGGGTGGGCCCTGCCAGACCGGCGATGTGTCTTGAATCGGCCACACGTTATCTCCCAGGCGCGGTTTGCCCGCAGGCTGACGCGCAAGGGCCTGCCTGGCGTTGAGCGAGATCAAGCAGCCTAGTCTTCTCCAGGCGTCTTCACCTCGAACCCCTGCGATTGCAGCTGATCCAGCACACCGCCCTGGGCCAGCAGCGGGCGCAGGGGGACCACGACGATGGCGTGGCCAGGGGTCTTGAGCGCCTTGGCGATGGCCGCGGCCTGATCGGCCTTGAAGCGGCGGTCGAGGGCCAGCGCGCCCGGGGCCGAGGCCAGGCACTTCTCGAAGCCGCGCTCGGCGGCCAGCGCGCCGCGCACATCGCCGTCGGCCCAGGCCTGGGCGGCGCGGCGGGCGGCTGAGGGGCCGGCCTCGGCCTCATCCAGGGCGTCGTCCAGGCAGGCCAGCTGCGCGGCCGGCGGCGTGCGGACCACCTGGCCCAGCAAGCCGCCCACGTCGTAGCTCTTCTCCTCGGTCTTGATCTTCCGCGCCTTGGCCAGGCGGCGGATGGTCTTGGCCGGGTCGGCGGCGGTGAGCTGGCTGGCCTGGCGGTAGTCGTCCACCAGGATCAGGCCGGCGGCGAGGCCGTTCTTCGTCGCGTAGCGCTCAGGCGGCTTGCCGCTGCGGGTGCGCACCGCCACG
Source organism: Phenylobacterium glaciei (assembly GCF_016772415.1). NCBI lineage: Bacteria > Pseudomonadati > Pseudomonadota > Alphaproteobacteria > Caulobacterales > Caulobacteraceae > Phenylobacterium > Phenylobacterium glaciei. Next base: position 109,246 of record NZ_JAGSGD010000002.1, on the reverse strand, counting down.
AACCGGGCCTTGAGCGCCGGCGCCAGGGTGGCCTCGTAGGGCGTTTTCGACCTCAGGCGCAGCAGGTTGATGGCGGCGCCGGGCGCGGTGAGCAGGCTGACGCTCACCTGGTTGAAGGGCAGGATCACCCGGTTTGCGCCCTCCAGCCGCCGGGTCAGCACGCTCTGGTCCCAGGCCAGGGACTTGGGCATGACCGAGGGCGCGCCCAGGACATAGACCACGCTGTCGGCGTCGGAGACCCGCCACCAGGCCGGGCCCGGCAGCCGGGCGGTCACCACCAGCTCCTCCACCAGGACCGCATCGGGGTCGGGGGTCTGGGCCGTGGCGGGCGCGGCCAGCAGGACGGCCGCGAGTGCCAGCGCGCGTGCGAACCTCATCTGCGGCGTCTCCCTGGAATCGCCCTATATATCGGGCTTGAGGATCTAGGCTTCACCATGACCATCCGCCGCCTGCCGCCCGAGACCGTGAACCGCATCGCCGCCGGCGAGGTGGTGGAGCGGCCTGCCAGCGCGGTCAAGGAACTGGTGGAGAACGCCCTGGACGCCGGCGCCACGAGCGTCGAGGTCCAGGCCGACGGTGGCGGCCTGACGCGAATCCTGGTGGCCGACGACGGCAATGGGCTGGCGGCCGACCAGCTGCCGCTGGCCGTCGAGCGCCACGCCACCTCCAAGCTCAGCCCCGACGATGCCGGGGACTATGACCTGCTGCACATCCACACCCTGGGCTTCCGGGGCGAGGCCCTGCCCTCCATCGGCTCGGTGGCGAGACTGTCGATCTCCTCGCGGGCGAGGGGCGAGACCGACGCCCACTCCATCCTCGTCGAGGGCGGCGCCATGGGGGCGGTCTCGCCATCCGGCTTCCCGGGCCCGCACGGCGCGCGGGTGGAGGTGCGCGACCTGTTCTACGCCACCCCGGCGCGGCTGAAATTCATGAAGTCCGAGCGCTCGGAGGCCATGGCCATCGCCGAGGAGATCAAGCGCCAGGCCATGGCCCATGAGGCGGTCAGCTTCGCGCTCGACCTGGATGGCCGCCGCACCCTGCGCCTGCCCGCCGAGAGCCGCGGGCCCGACGGCCGCCTGGCTCGGCTGGCCTCGATCATGGGGCGTGAGTTCCAGGACAATGCGCTGGCCATCGACCAGGAGCGCGACAATATCCGGCTGTCGGGGTTCGCCGGCCTGCCCACCTACAATCGCGGCAACTCGGCCCACCAGTACCTGTTCGTCAACGGCCGCCCGGTACGCGACCGCCTGCTGCAGGGCGCCCTGCGCGGCGCCTATGCCGACTTCCTGGCCCGCGACCGCCATCCGCTGGTGGCGCTCTATCTGGAGCTCGATCCCAGCCAGGTGGACGTCAACGTCCATCCCGCCAAGGCCGAGGTGCGGTTCCGCGACCCCGCCATGGTGCGCGGCCTGATCGTCTCGGGCCTGCGCCACGTGCTGGCCGGCGCCGGGCACAGGGCCTCGACCTCGGTGGCCAGCGAGGCGCTGAGCGGCTTCCGGCCCGGCTACGTCCCGCAACCCTCGGCCCAGGGCTTCTCGGCCTGGCAAATGGGCGGCTGGGCGCAGGCCGCCGCCCAGGCGATCCCCGGCCTGACAGAGGTCTCCGCCCGGTCAGAAACGCAATACGAGCCCAGCAGCTACACCCCCGGCCCCGGCCTGCACGAGGCGCCCGCCGCTTCGGTGGTGTTCGATCCCGTCGACTTCCCGCTGGGCGCCGCCCGGGCCCAGGTGCACGAGACCTATATCGTCGCCCAGACCCGCGACGGCGTGGTGATCGTCGACCAGCACGCCGCCCATGAGCGGCTGGTCTATGAACGGATGAAGGTGGAGATGGCGGGCGGCGGGGTGTCCCGCCAGGCCCTGCTGCTGCCCGAGGTGGTGGAGCTGGATCCCGCCGAGGCCGAGCGCGTGATCGCCAAGGCTGACGAGCTGCTGGCGCTCGGCCTCTCCGTCGAGGCCTTCGGTCCCGGTGCGGTGCTGGTGCGCGAGACCCCGGCCCTGCTGGGGGAGACCGATGTCGCCGGCCTGGTGCGCGACATCGCCGACGATCTGTCGGAGAACGGCCAGGCCCTAGCCCTCAAGGAACGGCTGGAGGAGGTCTGCTCCACCATGGCCTGCCATGGCTCGGTGCGGGCGGGACGGCGGCTGTCGGCGCCCGAGATGAACGCCCTGCTCCGCCAGATGGAGGCCACCCCCCACTCGGGCCAGTGCAACCACGGGCGGCCCACCTATGTGGAACTGAAACTGGCCGACATCGAGCGTCTGTTCGGGCGGCGGTAGAAAACTAGCAATCGTCATCCCCGGGCTTGTCCCGGCCATGACGACCAAAAAGTGGGATGAGCGGCGCCGTTACTCCGCCGCCAGCTTCTCGATGCGCTTGGCGGCGTTGTCGAGGGCGAGCGTCGCGCGGACCTCGATGCGGGCCTGATCCGACTGCATGCGGGCGAGTTCGGCCTGGACCGCGCCCAGTCTCGCCTTGGCGTCGGAGAGCTCGTCGGCCAGCAGCAGGGCGCCCATCAGGAAGAGGCGGGTGTCGCCCAGCTGGCCCATGTCCTGGGAGACCTGGCGGACCTGGCGGTCGAAGATGCGGGCCAGTTCGATCAGGTGCTGTTCCTGGCCGTCCTCGCAGCCGACGGTATAGGGGCGGCCGTTCACCTCGATGATCATCTGGGCCATGGCCTAGACCTCTTCGTTTTCTTCGGCGGGGATGGGTCCGTCGTGGTCGGCCAGCGCCGCCTGGATCTCGGCGATGGCGCGGCCCAAGGCCGCAGACGCCTCGGCCCCGGCGTCCTCCAGGGCGCGCTCACGGGCGCGGGCCTTGTCCAGTTCGTCGGCGAGCTTGGCCCGGTCCTGGTCGAACAGGCCGCCCGGCTCCTCGCCGGCCTGCGGCGCGCGCGCGGCCAAGCGCTGTTCCAGCTGGGCGACCGCGCGATCCAGCCGCTTGGCGGCCTGGTCGAGGGCGCTATCGCCCGCAGACTCCCGGTTCATTCGACGCTCCGAAGGTGTGACTGTTAATCTATAGACCGGGGTAGGCTCACGCCGGAACCCGTCACGTTCCTTGACCCGATGTTGCGTGCGTGCGACCCCGCCCGCAATTCCCGTTCAGACTCACCGGAAGCTCCATGCCCGCACCGCTCCAGACCATGGCCGACGCGATCCGCGTCCTTTCCATGGACGCCGTCGAACAGGCCTCCAACGGTCACCCCGGCATGCCCATGGGCATGGCCGACGTGGCCACGGTGCTCTGGACCAAGTTCCTGAAGTACGACGCCACCAAGCCCGACTGGGCCGACCGCGACCGTTTCGTGCTGTCGGGCGGGCACGGATCGATGCTGCTCTACAGCCTCCTGCACCTGTCGGGCTTCAAGGCGGTCAGCATGGACGAGCTGCGCAACCTGCGCCAGTGGGGCTCCAAGACCCCGGGCCACCCGGAAGTGGGCCACACGCCTGGCGTCGAGACCACCACCGGACCCCTGGGCCAGGGCCTGGCCACCGCTGTCGGCATGGCCATCGCCGAGCGCCGCATGGCCGCGCGCTTCGGCGAGGACCTGGTGGATCACCGCACCTGGGTCGAATGCGGCGACGGAGACCTCATGGAGGGCGTCAGCCATGAGGCCATCGGCATCGCCGGCCGCCTGAAGCTCGCGAAGCTGACCGTGCTGTGGGACAACAATTCCATCACCATCGACGGCGACGTCTCCTTGTCGGACGCCACTGACCAGGTGGCCCGCTTCAAGGCCGCCGGCTGGGCGGTGAAGTCCATCGACGGCCACGACATGGGCCAGATCCGCCGGGCCATGGCCTGGGCGATCAAGCAGGACAAGCCCAGCCTGATCGCCTGCGCCACCAAGATCGGCAAGGGCGCGGGCACCCTGGAGGGCAGCCACGCCACCCACGGCAATGCGCTGGGCAAGGCCGAGGTGGCCGCCACCCGCGAGAAGCTGGGCTGGGCCCACGAGCCCTTCGTGGTGCCCGAGGACGTCTACAAGCCCTGGCGCGCCGCCGGCCGCCGCGGCGGCAAACAGCGCCGCAAGTGGGAACAGACGCTGGCCGCCTCCAACTACCGCGACGACTTCACCCGCGCGGTGAAGGGGGACCTGCCCGCCGACGCCTTCGAAAAGATCGACGCCCTGATCGCCGAGGCGGTTCAGACCAAGCCGGGCGCGGCCACCCGCCAGCACTCCGGCGCGGCGCTCACCGCGCTCTTCCCCAACATCCCGGAGATGGTGGGCGGCTCGGCCGACCTCACCGGCTCCAACAACACCCTGGTGAAGGGCACACTGGCCTTCGACGCGCCCGCCTATGAGGGCCGCTACATCAATTTCGGCATCCGCGAGTTCGGCATGGCCGCGGCGATGAACGGCATGGCCCTGCACGGCGGGGTCATCCCCTATGCCGGCACCTTCATGGTGTTCTCCGACTACAGCCGCCCGGCGATCCGTCTGGGGGCGATCATGGGCGCCCGGGTGATCCACGTGATGACCCACGACTCGATCGGGGTCGGCGAGGATGGTCCCACCCACCAGCCGATCGAGCACCTGGCCGCCCTGCGCGCCATGCCGGGCCTGAACGTGTTCCGCCCCGCAGATCTGGTGGAGACCGCCGAGTGCTGGAAACTCGCTGTCGCCCGCAAGGACGGCCCGTCCCTGATGGCCCTGTCGCGGCAGAAGACCCCGGCGGCGCGCACCGTGGCGTCGTCCGAGAACCTGTCGGCCAAGGGCGCCTATGAGCTGGCGGCCGCCGACGGCGCGGCCCAGGTGACGATCTTCTCCTCCGGCACCGAGGTCGGCGTGGCCATGGCGGCGCGTGAGTTGCTGCAGGCCGAGGGGATCGCCACCCGCGTGGTCTCCACCCCCTGCTGGGAACTGTTCGCCGCCCAGCCCGCCGCCTATCGCGAGAGCGTCTTGGCCAAGACCACCGTCCGCGTCGCCGTCGAGGCCGCCGCCAGCTTCGGCTGGGAGCGGTTCATCGGCGAGGACGGGGTGTTCGTCGGCATGCAGGGCTTCGGCGCCAGCGCCCCGGCCGACCGCCTCTACAAGGAATTCGGCATCACCGCCGAGGCCGTCGCGGCGGCGGCGAAGTCCAAGCTCTAGGGATCATCACCATGCGCCTCGGCACGCCGCTTTCGCCCTCCGCCGTCAAGGTGATGCTGCTCGGCTGCGGGGAACTGGGCAAGGAGGTGGCGATCGAGCTGCAGCGGCTAGGCTGCGAGGTGATCGGGGTGGACCGCTACGCCGATGCGCCGGCCATGCAGGTGGCGCACCGGTCCCACGTGATCGCCATGACCGATGCGGCGGCTCTGCGCGCGCTCGTCGAGCTGGAGCGTCCGCACCTGATCGTGCCGGAGATCGAGGCCATCGCCACCGACGAACTGGTGCGGATCGAGGCTGAAGGATTGGCCACCGTCATTCCCACGGCGCGCGCCGCCCAGCTGACCATGAACCGCGAAGGCATCCGCCGGCTGGCCGCCGAGGAGCTTGGCCTGCCCACCAGCGCCTACGCCTTCGCCTCGACGGAGGTCGAGCTGGCCGCCGCGGCTGAGGGCGTCACGGGCTTCCCCTGCTTCGTCAAGCCGGTGATGAGCTCGTCGGGCAAGGGCCAGTCCTATGTCGAGCGCCCCGACCAGATCGCGGCGGCCTGGAAATACGCCCTGGAGGGCGGCCGGGTGGAGCAGCCCCGGGTGATCGTCGAGGGCCGCGTGGACTTCGACTTCGAGATCACCCAGCTCACCGTCCGCTACCGTGGCCCCGAAGGAACCATCGAGACCGCCTTCTGCGACCCTATCGGACACCGGCAGGTGAAGGGCGACTATGTGGAGAGCTGGCAGCCCCAGGCGATGAGCCCTGCCGCCCTGGACCGCGCCCGCGACATCGCCGCCACCGTGACGGGATCACTCGGCGGCCTGGGCCTGTTCGGGGTCGAGCTGTTCGTGAGGGGCGACGAGGTGTGGTTCTCCGAGGTCAGCCCCCGGCCCCACGACACCGGCCTGGTGACGCTGGCCACCCAGGTGCAGAGCGAGTTCGCCCTGCATGCCCGCGCCATCCTCGGCCTGCCCGTCGATGTCACCCTGCGCGAGCCGGGCGCCAGCGCGGTGATCTATGGCGGGGTCAAGGCCAAGGGGGTGGCCTTCGAGGGCGTGGCCCACGCCCTGGAGGTTCCCGGCGCGGATCTGAGGCTGTTTGGCAAGCCCGAGGCCTTCGAGCGCCGCCGCATGGGCGTGGCCCTGGCGCGGGCCGCCGATACCGACCTGGCGCGCGCCAACGCCAAGCTCGCCGCCGATCGGGTCTCGATCGTCCTCGGCTGAGGCTTCCGGCTATAAAGTCATATTATTAGGCCGTATTGCCAAGCTTTCGGCCAAAGACCGGGCGATGACGTCGCGGAATCAGCGGGTCGACACACTTTGCGGCAAGACTTGATCGGTCCAGGGGTTGACTTAGCGCCCTCCAGCCCGAAAAACCGCCCCCAAATCCAAGTATAAGCTCAGCTCTAGAGGAGATCTCCATGACCGTCCGCGTCGCCATCAATGGGTTCGGCCGCATCGGCAGGAACATCCTGCGCTCGATCGTCGAACATGGCCGCACGGACATCGAGGTCGTGGCGATCAATGACCTGGGTCCTGTCGAGACCAACGCCCACCTGCTGCGCTACGACAGCGTGCACGGCCGCTTCCCCGGTGTGGTGACCACCGGCGAGGACTGGATCGACGTCGGCCTGGGCAAGATCAAGGTCACGGCGATCCGTGATCCCAAGGACCTGCCGCACGCCGCCCTGAACGTCGACATCGCGTTCGAGTGCACCGGCATCTTCACCACCAAGGAAAAAGCCGCCGCCCACCTGACCGCCGGCGCCAAGCGCGTCCTGGTCTCGGCCCCCTGCACCGACGCCGACAAGACCATCGTCTATGGCGTCAACCACGACACCCTGACCGCCGCCGACCTGGTGGTCTCCAACGCGTCCTGCACCACCAACTGCCTGGCGCCGGTCGCCCACGTGCTGCAGGAGCTGTGCGGCATCGAGCGTGGCTACATGACCACCATCCACTCCTACACCGGCGACCAGCCGACCCTGGATACGATGCACTCCGACCTGTACCGCGCGCGGGCCGCGGCCATGTCGATGATCCCCACCTCGACCGGCGCCGCCAAGGCTCTGGGCCTGGTGATCCCGGCCCTGAAGGGCAAGCTGGACGGCTCCTCGATCCGCGTGCCGACCCCCAACGTCTCGGTGGTGGACCTGACCTTCGTGCCCACCCGCACCACCACGGTCGAGGCCATCAACGCCGCCTTCGAAGCCGCCGCGAACGGCGCGCTCAAGGGCGTGCTGGCGGTGACCAAGGACCCGCTGGTCTCCATCGACTTCAACCACGCCCCAGCGTCTTCGACGGTGGCCCTGCCCCAGACCCAGATCGTCGACGGCGGGCTCTGCCGCGTGCTGAGCTGGTACGACAACGAGTGGGGCTTCTCGACCCGCATGAGCGACACCGCGCTCGCCATGGCGAAGCTGATCTAGGGATCAGACCGTGGCATTCCGAACCCTCGACGACGCCGACCTGAAGGGCCGACGCGCCCTGGTTCGTGTGGACTTCAATGTGCCGATGCACGAGGGCGAGGTGTCGGACAACACCCGCCTGCGCGCCGCGGTCCCGACGATCGAGACGCTGCGGGCCGGCGGGGCAAAGGTGATCCTGCTGGCCCACTTCGACCGGCCCAAGGGCAAGGTGGTCCCGGCCATGAGCCTGGAGCCCATCGCGCCGGCGCTCGCCAAGGTGCTGGGAGCGCCCGTCGCCTTCGGTCCCGACTGCGTGGGCCCGGCGGCGGCCTCGGCCATCGCGGCCATGAAGGACGGCGACGTCCTGCTGCTGGAAAACGTCCGCTTTCATGCGGGCGAGGAAGCCAACGACCCGGAGTTCGCCAAGGCGCTGGCCGCTAACGGCGATCTCTATGTGAACGACGCCTTCTCCGCCGCCCACCGGGCGCACGCCTCCACGGCGGCCCTGGCCCACCTGCTGCCGGCCTATGCGGGCGAGCAGATGCGGCTGGAGCTCACCGCCCTGGACAAGGCGCTCGGCCATCCCGAGCGGCCGGTCATGGGCATCGTCGGCGGCTCCAAGGTCTCCAGCAAGCTGGATCTGCTGCGCAACCTGGTCACCCGGCTGGACAAGCTGGCGATCGGTGGCGGCATGGCCAACACCTTCCTCTACGCGCAAGGCCACGATGTGGGTCTGTCCTATTGCGAGAAAGACCTAGCCGAGACCGCGCGCGACATCATCCGTCTGGCCGGGCAGAACAACTGCAAGCTCTTCCTGCCGCTGGACATCGTGGTCGCCGAGACCCTGGCCCCCGGCGCCGCGGCCCGGGTGCGCGGCCTGGGCGAGGTGGACGAGCACGAACGCATCCTGGACGCCGGGCCCGAGACTGTTGAACGGCTGTGCCGGGCCATGGACAACTCCAAGACCCTGATCTGGAACGGCCCCCTGGGGGTCTTCGAGATACCGCCCTTCGACAAGGGCACGGTGAGCGCGGCCCGTCACGCCGCCGCCTTGGCCAAGAGCGGCAAGCTTGTGGCGGTGGCCGGTGGTGGTGATACAGTCGCGGCTCTGAATGTCGCCGGCTGCGCGGACGATTTTACTTTCGTGTCGACCGCGGGCGGCGCGTTTCTTGAATGGATGGAAGGCAAGGAACTGCCCGGCGTGGCGGCTCTCGCCAACTAGACTGACGATTTTGAGGGAGCACGGGGACACATGGCCCGGGTCACACTGAGACAACTGCTGGATCACGCGGCCGAGCAAGGCTACGGCGTGCCCGCGTTCAATATCAACAATATGGAACAGGCCCTGGCGATCATGGAGGCCGCGGAGGCCACCGACTCGCCGGTGATCATGCAGGCGTCGCGCGGCGCCCGCTCCTATGCCAACGACATCGTGCTCAAGCACCTGATCGACGCCATGGCGGAACTGTACCCGCACATCCCGATCTGCATGCACCAGGACCACGGGAACAACGAGGCCACCTGCGCCACGGCGATCCAGTACGGCTTCACCTCGGTGATGATGGACGGCTCGCTGATGGCCGACGGCAAGTCGCCCGCCGACTACGACTACAACGTCAAGGTCACCCGCAACGTGGTGGACATGGCCCACTGGGTCGGCGCCTCGGTCGAGGGCGAGCTCGGCGTGCTGGGCAGCCTTGAGACCGGCATGGGCGAGAAGGAAGACGGCCACGGCTTCGAGGGCAAGCTGGGCCATGACCAGCTGCTGACCGATCCGGACCAGGCCGTCGCGTTCGTGAAGGCCACCGAGGTCGACGCCCTGGCCATCGCCATGGGCACCAGCCACGGCGCCTACAAGTTCACCCGCAAGCCGGACGGCGACGTCCTGGCCATGGGCGTGATCGAGGAAATCCACCGCCGCCTGCCCAACACCCACCTGGTGATGCACGGCTCCTCGTCGGTGCCGCAGGATCTGCAGGACCTGATCAACCAGTACGGCGGCGAGATGCCCCAGACCTGGGGCGTGCCGGTGGAAGAGATCCAGCGCGGCATCAAGCATGGCGTGCGCAAGATCAACATCGACACCGACAACCGGATGGCCATCACCGCGGCGATCCGCAAGGTGTTCGTCGAGAAGCCCGGCGAGTTCGACCCGCGCGGCTACCTGAAGCCCGCCAAGGAAGCCATGCGCAAGGTCTGCGTCCAGCGCTTCGAGGAGTTTGGCACGGCCGGCCACGCCTCCAGCATCAAGGCGATCCCGCTCTCGGACATGGCCAAGCGCTACGCCTCCGGCGAACTGGCCCCGAAGCTCGGCGTCACGCGCCAAGCCGCCGAATAGACCGTCCGATCAGTCGTCACGACGAGGCCGCCGCTCAGCTGAGCGGCGGCCTTTTCGTAGTCACGCATCGATATTGGCGCCGCGCATTTCCTTCACGAAGAACACGCCCACCACCACGGTCACCGCGGCGATGACGATAGGGTACCAGAGGCCGTAATAGATATTGCCGGTGGCCGCGACCATGGCGAAGGCGGTGGTGGGCAGGAAGCCGCCGAACCAGCCGTTGCCGATGTGATAGGGCAGCGACATCGAGGTGTAGCGGATCCGCGCCGGGAACATCTCCACCAGGGCCGCGGCGATGGGCCCATAGACCATGGTCACGTAGAACATCAGCAGGAACAGCAAGCCCACCACGGCGGGCTTGTGGACCAGGGCTGAGTCGGCCTTGGCCGGATAGCCGGCCTTGGCGAGGTCCGCGCCCAGCGCCTTGGTCCAGGCGGTCTTGGCGGCGGCGAAGTCGGCCTTGGCAAGCTTGGTCCCGTCCATGCCGGACACCTCGACGGCGCCGATCTTCACGACGGCCAGGGTCCCGGCGGGAGCCGCCTGATTGGTGTAGGTCACGCCCGCCGTCGCCAGCGCCCCCTTGGCCACGTCGCAGGAGGAGGTGAAGGCTTTCTTGCCCACGGGGTCGAACTGGAAGGCGCAGTCGGCGGGATCGGCGATCACGGTCACCGGGTTGGTGGCGGTCGCGGCGGCGAGCGCCGGGTTGGCTTGCGCGGTGATCGCCTTGAAGATCGGGAAATAGGTGAGCGCCGCCAGCAGGCAGCCCAGCAGGATGATCGGCTTGCGGCCGACCTTGTCCGACAGCCAGCCGAACACCACGAAGAAGGGCACACCCAGGATCAGGGCGATGGCCACCAGGGTGTTGGCCAGCGCCCCGTCCAGCTTCAGCATCTTCTCCAGGAAGAACAGGGCGTAGAACTGGCCGGTGTACCAGACCACCGCCTGGCCGGCGGTGAGGCCGCCGAGCGCCAGCAGCACCAGCTTCAGGTTGCTCCACTGGCCAAAGGCCTCGGTGAGCGGCTTCTTCGACGTGGTCCCCTCGTCGACCATCTTCTGGAAGACCGGGCTCTCGTTCAGCCGCAGGCGGATCCACAGGGAGGCGACCAGCAGCAGGGCCGAGACCAGGAAGGGGATACGCCAGGCCCAGGCCTTGAAGACCTCCTCCCCCAGCATCGTGCGCACCACCAGGATGACCACAAGGCTGAGGAACAGGCCGAGCGTCGCGGTGGTCTGGATCCAGCTGGTATAGAGGCCGCGCTTGCCGGGAGGCGCATGTTCGGCGACGTAGGTGGCCGCGCCGCCGTACTCGCCGCCGAGCGCCAGGCCCTGGATCAGGCGCATGACGATCAGGGCTACGGGGGCGGCGACGCCAATCTGGTCATAGCCGGGCAACAGGCCGACCGCGAAGGTCGAAAGCCCCATCAGCAGCATGGTGACCAGGAAGGTGTTCTTGCGGCCCCAGAGATCGCCCAGGCGACCGAACACCAGGGCCCCGAAGGGGCGCACCGCGAACCCCGCGGCGAAGGCCAGCAGGGCGAAGATATAGCCCGTGGTCTCGTTCACCCCGGAGAAGAAGTGCTGGGTGATAAAGCCCGCCAGCGAGCCGTACAGATAAAAGTCGTACCATTCGAAGACCGTGCCCACAGAGGCGCCGGCGATCACCATGCCGTTGCCGCCGCGCGTCTTGTCTTGAGACATGCCGCCCTCCCCCCGAAGCTTCAGGCTGGAAGCCTAGCTCCTATTGGACGGGAGTCGATCCCGCGCGGCTTGGCCGATCCGTGGAGCCGGGCCGAGAGTGTCAGTGGCCCTCGCCGCCGGACATCTCGCCCATGGCGCTCTGCAGGTAGTTCTGCTCGCCCAGCTGACGGACCAGGCTGAGCTGGGTTTCCAGGAAGTCGATGTGTTCCTCCGTGTCGGTGAGGATCTCGCGCAGGATCTGGCGGGTGACGTAGTCGGCGGACTCCTCGCACAGCTTGATGCCGCGGATCTGGTCGGCGCGGCCGCCCACCTCGACGGCGAGGTCCGACGTCATGCATTCCGGCGCCGTCTCGCCGATCCGCAGCTTGTGCAGGTCCTGCAGGTTGGGCAGGCCGTCCAGGAACAGGATGCGCTTGATCAGCTTGTCGGCGTGCTTCATCTCGCCGATCGATTCTTGGTAGGTGATCTCGCCCAGCTTCGCGAGACCCCAGTTCTGGTACATCCGCGCATGCAGGAAGTACTGGTTCACCGCCGTCAGCTCATTGGTCAGGACCGCGTTGAGCAGTTGGATGATCGCCTTGTCGCCCTGCATGTGAGCCTCCGTCCTTCACCGTTCCGGCGCGCAACCTCACGCCCCGGGCGGAAGCTGTCAAAGTCTATGTTTGCAAGTGATTCAGCCTCGCATTCGCGGGGCTGAAAACGGGCTATTCGGCCGCGTAGCGCAGGGCCTCGCCCTGCTCCTCGACCATCTTCTTCATGTCGCAGACGCAGCGCGCGCACTGGGGCTTGGACCCGCAGGCACGGAAGATTTCGGCCGGACGCTGGGCGCCGCCGTCTATCGCGGCGCGGACGTCGCGCTCACGGATGCCGTTACAGTTACAGACGTACAAGGGGACTTCCCTCCGACCTACGAGTCATATGTAGCAAATGAGAACGCCGTTGCAACTCATTAGCAACAAGTCGGCCAAGTCGCCTGTAGGACCGCGACGGTTTGTCGCTCATACCAGCGCTTGGCGTCACACGTTCCGTGGGATGAGAGTGCCACCCCGATCAACCCAAGTGATCGGAGACTGAAGAGGTCCCGAACGCCATGGACGTCGACGCTCTCTTGCTGTCGCGGCTGCAGTTCGCCTTCACGATCGCATTCCACATCATCTTCCCAAGCTTCACCATTGGGCTGGCCAGCTATCTGGCGGTGCTGGAGGGGATGTGGCTGGTCACCAAGAACGAGGTGTTCAAGACCCTCTACCTGTTCTGGCTGAAGATCTTCGCCATCTCCTTCGGCATGGGCGTCGTGACCGGCGTGGTGCTGAGCTACGAGATCGGCGCCAACTGGAGCGTCTTCTCGGCCGTCGCCGCCCCGGTGATCGGTCCGCTGCTGGCCTTCGAGGTGCTGACAGCCTTCTTCCTGGAGGCCAGCTTCCTCGGCATCATGCTGTTCGGCTGGAAGAAGGTGGGACCCACCCTGCACTTCACCGCCACCGTTCTTGTGGCCATCGGTACCCTGATTTCGGCTTTCTGGATCGTTTCGGCCAACAGCTGGATGCAACACCCGACCGGGTTCACGACCCTGCCCAATGGCGACCTGATCGCGGTGGACTGGTTCAAGGTGGTGTTCTCCCCCAGCTTCCCCGCCCGCTTCGCCCACATGACGCTGGCGGCCTATCTCACCACCGCTTTGGTGATCGGGGCGGCCTCGGCCTGGCGGCTGCTGAAGGACGCCGAGGAGCCGGAATCGAAGATGAGCCTGCGGATGGCCATCGGCATGTTCGCCATCGTCGCCCCGCTTCAGCTGCTGGTGGGCGACATCTCGGGCAAGAGCGTGGGGCAGCTGCAGCCGGCCAAGCTGGCGGCCATCGAGGCCTTCTGGGATACCCGGGCCGAACAGCCCTTCCACATCGCCGCCTGGCCCGACCGCGAGATCGCCGGCAATCGATGGGAAATCTCCGTGCCCAAGCTGGGCAGCTTGATCACCGGCGGCAGCACTAAGGCTGAGATTCGGGGCCTGAAATCCTTCGAACCCCGTGACCGTCCGCCCGTCGCCCTGGTCTTCTGGGCCTTCCGGGTGATGGTGGGCCTTGGCGTGGCCATGATCGGTCTGGGGTTCTGGGGCGCCTGGCTCACCTGGAAGTCCGCGCCCGAGCGATCACGGCTCTATCTGAGGGCCGCCGTCGCCATGGGCCCGGCCGGCTTCGTGGCGGTGATCGCCGGCTGGATGGTGGCCGAGGTGGGCCGCCAGCCCTGGGTGATCTACGGCGTCCTGCGCACCGCAGACGCCGCCTCGCCGCTTCAGGCCGGGCAGGTGTCGCTGTCCCTGCTGGGCTTCCTGACCGTCTACGCCATCATCTTCAGCGTCGGCGTGCTCTACATCCTGCGGCTGATGGGCGAAGGGCCGTTGGCTGGATCGCTTGAGCCGGTGGACGACGACCGCGCCCCGGGCTCGGCCCTGGCCGCCATGCCGGAGGACCCAGGATGACCCTCGACCTGCCGCTGATCTGGGCCGGAATCATCGCCACGGCGGTGCTGCTCTACGTGATGCTGGACGGCTTCGACCTGGGGGTCGGCATCCTGTTCCCCTTCGCCAGCGAGGCCGAGCGCGACGTGATGGTCGACTCGATCGCCCCCATCTGGGACGGCAACGAGACCTGGCTGGTCATGGGCGGCGGCGGCCTGTTCGCCGCCTTCCCCAAGGCCTATGCAGTGGTCCTGCCCGCCCTCTATGGCCCGATCATGCTGATGCTGCTGGGCCTGGTGATGCGGGGCGTGGCCTTTGAGTTCAGGGCCCGGGGACGGGTGCGGGGCCGCGCCTTCTGGACGGCGGCCTTCGCCGGCGGTTCGATCACCGCGGCGGTGGCCCAGGGGTTCGTGCTGGGGGGCTTCATCCAGGGCGTGACCATGAAGAATAACGCCTTCGCCGGCGGGCCCTGGGACTGGTTGACGCCCTATACGGTGCTGGTGGCGGCCGGGATCGTGGCCGGTTACGCGCTTCTGGGCGCCACCTGGCTGGTCTGGCGGACCGAGACCGAACTGCACGGCAAGGCCCGCCGCTGGGCCTGGATCGCCGGGCCTGTGGTGGCCGCCCTACTGGCGGCGGTCAGCCTGGCGACCCTGCTCGTGCACCCGAAGATCGCCGTGCGCTGGGGCTTCACCGGGCAGGCCTTCGATCTCTCGACCTTCCTGCCGCTCAGCCCCATCCCGCTGCTGGGCCTGGCGGGCCTGGCCATTGTGGCCGCAGGCCTGATGCGGAAGGCGCACGGCTTGCCTTTCGCCGGGGCGCTGCTGGTCTTCCTGTCGGGCTACGCAGGCCTCGCAGCCGGCTTCTTCCCCAACATCGTCCCCTACGGGATGACCTTCCGCCAGGCGGCCAACGCCGAGAACGCGCTGGGCTTCATGCTGTGGGTGACCGCCTTCGTGCTGCCGGCGATCCTGGCCTATTCGATCTGGGTCTACTGGATCTTCCGCGGCAAGGTCACCGCCGATGCCGGCTATCATTGAACCCCCGCCCGAACCCGACGCGCCGCTGGCCCCGGTCTGGAAGCGCTTGGCTTGGTTCGCGGGCATCGCGTTGGCCAGCACGCTCGTCGTGGCGATCGTCGCCTATGGGATGAAGGCCCTGCTGCCGAGCTATTAGACCCCAGCGACGGATGGGCTAAAAGCGGGCCATGACCCCGTCCTGCCGCCTCTACCTGATCACCCCGCCCCGCATCGACGACCTGGCCGCCTTTGGGCGGATCTTGGCCGCCGCCATGGACGCCGGGGACGTGGCCGCGGTGCAGATCCGGCTGAAGGACCAGCCGGAAGACATCATCGCCGCGGCGGTGGATGCCCTGTCGCCCATCATCCAGTCGCGGGGCGCGGCGGTGATCCTCAACGACGATCCGGTGCTGGCCGCCAAGCTGAAGTGCGACGGGGTACATGTGGGCCAGGACGACATGCCCATGGCGCAGGCGCGCAAGATCATGGGCCTCGACGCCATGATCGGGGTGACCTGTCACGACAGCCGCCACCTGGCCATGGAGGCCGCCGAGGCCGGGGCCGACTATGTGGCCTTCGGCGCCTTCTTCCCCACCACCACCAAGGACGCAGCCACCCGCGCCGAGCCCGAGATCCTGTCGATCTGGCAGGAGGTGATGGAGGTCCCTTGCGTCGCCATCGGCGGCATCACAGCGGAGACCGCGCGCAGCCTGGCCGCCGCCGGCGCCGACTTCCTGGCGGTCTCGGCCGGGGTCTGGGCCCACCCGGAAGGCGCGGCCGCCGCCGTAAAGGCGATCAACGACCAGATCGCCCTCGGACTGGCGGAGCGGGTTTGAGGCCTTTCCTTGCCTTAAAGCCCCGCTCCCACTAGGTTCCGCGCCTCAAATTTCGCAAAGAACCCCATGTCCAAAATCAACGCCGTCTCGATCAAGCCGGGAAATATCCTGCAGCATGACGGGGGACTGTGGGTGGCCGTGAAGGTCGTGCACGTCAAGCCCGGCAAGGGCGGCGCCTTCGCCCAGTGCGAGCTGAAGAACATCGAGGACGGCCGCAAGCTCAACGAGCGCTTCCGGACCTCCGACACGGTCGAGCAGATCCACCTCGATCAGAAGGAGTATTCCTTCCTCTACGAACAGGGCGACATGCTGGTCTTCATGGACCAGGAGACCTACGAGCAGATCGAGCTGGCCAAGGACTTCGTTGGCGACGACCAGGTCCGTTTCCTGCAGGACGGCATGGTCGTGAAGCTGCAGCTGTTCGAGGAGCGCCCCATCAGCATCGCCCTGCCTGAGCATGTGGTGCTCGTCATCGTCGAGGCCGACGCCGTGGTGAAGAACCAGACGGCGTCCTCCTCCTATAAGCCGGCCAAGGCGGACAACGGCATGCGCATCCTGATCCCGCCCTATATGGAGGCCGGCGAACGCGTCCTGGTCTCCACCGAGACCGGCGAATACCTGCGCAGGGCCGACTGATGTCCACCCAAACCGCCCTCCTGAAGGTCATGTCCGACGCCGCCCGCAAGGCGGCCCGTGGCCTCAACCGCGACTTCGGCGAACTGCTGGAGCTGCAGGTCTCCAAGAAGGGGGCCGCCGACTTCGTCTCCGCCGCCGACCTCAAGGCCGAGCAGACCATCTTCGAGATGCTGTCCAAGGCCCGCCCCGGATACAGCTTCCTCGGCGAGGAACGCGGCCTGATCGAGGGCACCGACAAGACCCACACCTGGATCGTCGACCCGCTGGACGGCACCACCAACTTCCTGCATGCCATCCCCCACTTCGCCATCAACATCGCCCTGCAGCGCGAGGGCGCGATCGTGGCGGCGGTGACCTACAACCCCATCACCAACGAGCTGTTCTGGGCCGAAAAGGGCAAGGGCTGCTTCGTCAACGACAAGCGCCTGCGCGTCGCCGCCCGCCAGCACCTCAACGAGAGCGTTCTGGCCACCGGCATCCCCTTCCTGGGCCACGGCCAGCACGCCACCTTCCTGAAGGAACTGCACCAGATCAGCCAGCGGGTGGCCGGTGTGCGCCGGTTCGGCGCGGCGGCCCTGGACCTGGCCTTCGTGGCGGCGGGCCGCTTCGACGGCTACTGGGAGCGCGACCTGAAGCCCTGGGACCTGGCGGCGGGCCTGTTGCTGGTGAGCGAAGCCGGCGGCAAGGTGACCACCGCCGACGGCGGCGAGGACATGCTGACCGCCGGCAGCATCTGCGCCTCGAACCTGGAACTGCATCCGCTGATCCAGCAGCGGCTTCGCGCGGCGGCTTGACGTAACCGTCACAGGCGCCGGTTAGATCGGAGTCATGACCCTGACTCGCCGGACGTTCGCCGCCGCCGCCGCCGCGCTTTCCGCCACCCCTGTGTGGGCGGCCGGCGCCAAACGCCCCCTGATCATCGCCCATCGCGGCGCCAGCGGCGAGCGGCCCGAGCACACGCCTGCGGCCTATCGCCTGGCGGTGGACGAGGGGGCCGACTTCATCGAACCCGACCTGGTGCTCACCAAGGACGGCGTGCTGGTGGTCCGCCACGAGAATGAGATCGCCGGGACCACCGACGTGGCGTCGCGGCCTGAGTTCGCCGCGCGCAAGGCCACCAAGGTCGTCGACGGCGAGGGCGTGGAGGGCTGGTTCGCCGAGGACTTCACCCTGGCCGAACTGAAGACCCTGCGGGCCCGCGAGCGCCTCCCGGCCCTGCGTCCCATCAGCGCCGCCTTCGACGGCCGCGAGGCCATCGCCACCTTCCAGGAAGTGATGGACCTGGCGAAATCGGAATCCAAGCGGGTGGGCCGAACCATCGGCGTCTATCCCGAGATGAAGCACCCGACCTATCTGGCGGGCCTGGGCCTGGTCATCGAGCCGCGCCTGGCCGACGCTCTGAAGGCCAACGGCCTGAACAGCCGCAGCGCCCCGGTCTTCGTCCAGTGCTTCGAGACCGCACCGCTGAAGACCTTCGCCAAGCTGTCCTCGGCGCGCCGCGTGCGGCTGGTGGGGGGCGACGCCAAGGCGCTGGTGACGGCGGCGGGCCTCAAGGAGATGGCGACCTATGCCGACGGCGTGGGCCCCGACTGGTCGCTGGTGATCCCCACCGTCGAGGGCGCCCTTGGCCCCGCCACCAGCCTGGTGGCCGACGCCCATGCCGCGGGCCTGGCGGTCCACCCCTGGACCGTGCGCGCCGAGAACCGCTTCCTGCCGGAAAAGCTGTGGCGCGGAACCGACCCCGCCGCCCACGGCGACGTCGAGGCCGTCTACAAGGCCCTGTTCGCCACCGGCATCGACGGCCTGTTCAGCGACTTCCCGGGGTTGGCTGTGAAGGCGCGGGGCTAGGCCGCCGCGTCCCCGAACTGCAGGGACGCCAGGCGCGCATAGAGGCCGCTCTTGCTGATCAGCTCGTGGTGGCTGCCCTGTTCGACCACACGGCCCTTGTCCATGACGATGATGCGGTCGGCCTTCAGCACCGTGGCCAGGCGGTGGGCGATGACCAGCGTCGTGTGGCCCACCATGGCCTCTTCCAGGGCCTTCTGGACCAGGCGCTCGTTCTCGGCGTCGAGCGCGCTGGTGGCCTCGTCCAGCAGCAGGATGGGGGTTTCGCGGATCAGGGCCCGCGCAATGGCCAGACGCTGCCGCTGACCGCCCGACAGGCTGCGGGCCCGTTCCCCGAGTGGGGTGTCGAAACCCTGGGGCAGGGCGTCGAGGAAGTCCTGCGCCTGGGCCGCACGGGCCGCGGCGCGGACCGTGTCCAGATCGGCGGTCGCATTGCCGAAGCGGATGTTCTCCAGGGCCGAGCCGGAGAACAGCGGCGAGTCCTGGGCCACCAGGGCCATGCGGGCGCGGACCTCGGCGGGATCAGCCTCGCGGACGTCGACGCCGTCCACCTTCACCGAGCCGAACTGGGGATCATAGAAGCGCAGCAGCAGGCGGAAGACGGTGCTCTTCCCCGCGCCGGAGGGACCCACCAGGGCCACCCGCTCACCGGGGGCCACCCGGAGGTCGAAGCCCTGAAGGGCCGGGAGGTCGGCGCGGCCGGGATAGGCGAACGTAATGTTGGAGAACTCGATCTCGCCGCGCGCCGGCGCCGGCAGGTGCTTGGGCACGGCAGGCGCGGCGATCCCCGGCCGGGCGGCCAACAGGTCGGTGATCCGCTCCATGGCGCCCGCGGCCTTCTGGACGTCGCCCCAGGTCTCGCCGAGCGCCCCCACCGAGCCCGCCGCCATAACCGACAGGAAGGCGAACTGGAAGAGCGCGCCCCAGCTCATCTCGCCCCGCAGGCCCGCATGGACGCCGAACCAGAAAATCCCCACCACCCCACCGAACACCAGGGTGATCACGGCGGCGATCATGCCCGCCCGCGCCGTCATGCGGCGCAGCGAGGTCTGGAAGGAAGCCTCCACGGCCCCGCCGAACACCTTGGCCCCGGCGGCCTCGCGCCCGAAGGCCTGGACGGTCTCCAGCGCGTCCAGGGTCTCGCCGGCATGGCCGACGGCCTGGGCGAACTGGTCCTGGGTGGAGGCGGTCAGCTGGCGCACCTTGCGTCCGAACAGGAACAGCGGCGCCAGAACCACCGGGATCAGCACCACCACCATGCCGGTCAGGTGCGGACTGACGACGACCATCAGGATCAGGGCGCCGATCAGCATCAGCACATTGCGCAGGGCCACCGAGATCGAGGTCCCGATCAGGCTCTCGACGATCTGGATGTCGGTGGTCAGGCGCGACAGCACCTCGCCGGTGCGCATATGCAGGAAGAAGGCGGGGTCGAGGGTGAGGATATGGGCGTAGGTCGCCTTGCGCAGATCCGCCACGATCCGCTCCCCCAGCTTGGTGACGAAGAAGTAGCGCAGGGCCGAGGAGACGGCCAAGGCCACGGCCACCACCCCCAGCAGCCAGAACCACTGGTCCACGGATGCGGCGTTGGTGCGGGCCTTGGTCAGGTGGTCCACCAGCAGGCGGACGGCGCCCGACAGTCCCAAGGTGGAGGCGGCCGCCGTGACCAGGAACACCCCGGCCAGGCCGACATCGCCAAGGTGGGCCTTCAGGAAAGGTGTCAGCGCGGCCAGCGGCTTGATGTTGCGGCTCTTGGCGCGCTGCGCGGCGGCGTCGGAGATATCCTGGGCGAGAGACGCACCCACGGTCGGTCGGCCCTCGACAGCCGGCTCAGACCCAAAATCACTCATGAAAACCCGCGCCCTTGCTCTCGCCCCGCCTTTTCCTGTATAGGCGCGGCTCGGTTCGATCCGCCGGTCTCGGCGGAGCGATTATTCTATGGCCGCTCCTTTACGTCGGATGCCCGCGCGATGAAACAAGACACCCACCCCGACTACCACTTCATCAATGTGGTGATGGTCGACGGCACCACCTACCAGACGCGCTCCACCTACGGGAAAGAGGGCGCGACCCTCAATCTGGACATCGATCCGAAGACGCACCCGGCCTGGACCGGCGGCAATCAGCAGCTGCTGGACCGTGGCGGCCGCGTCTCGCGCTTCAACGCCAAGTTCGGCGCCTTCACCCGCAAGTAGTCGCCTGCGGCCTTCGGGCCGCGCGCATTGCGACCAAGAAAAACGCCGCGTGGATCACGCGGCGTTTTTTGCTGTCTGAATGTCTGGCGTCGCCGCCTCGGGTGTTAGCCCCCGAAGGCGGTCCGCAGGCGGTCGAATTGGGACTGCACCGGGTTCGGCGTCTCGACGTCGGTGTCTTCGATGTACATGCGGCGGTCCAGGTGGCGCACCCGCTCATAGAGGCGCTCGGAGCGGTCCAGCAGCAGCAGCAGGCCGCTGGGCAGGTCCTCGGCGGTGTCGTGGCCCGGACGGCAGACATCCTCGGCCCCTAGGCGATAGCGTTCGTCGCAGGCGCCTTCCGGGGGCATATCGCCCTCACGCACGGCCCGCTGCACCAGCAGCCAGGAGGCCACCTGCATCAGCCGGGTGGTGAGCCGCATGCTCTCGGCGGCATAGGCCAGCGCCGCGTTGCGGGAGAGCAGCTTGGATTCCTGACGCCCGGAGCCGTCCAGATAGCCGGCGGTCTCCTCGACGAGGTCCATGCCCTCCTGGAAGGTGCGGTCGAACAGCTCGGAACGCGCGAAATCCTGGATGACGTCCGCGCGCCAGGCTGCCGCCGGCAGGTTTCCATCGCTCATGACCACAAAGTCCCCGACTTAAATTCGTCCGCGCCCAGATGCGCCGTTTGGTCCTAGCTGCTGCAACCGCCGTGCCAAACCCGCCCCGTGTGCGACAGATACGCTCCCTTATGCCTAACCAGGCCCTAACCGCCCCCTAATCGGGAGGCGATCCGAACAGAGCATCGGCGGCTTGCCGGCCCGCCTTCTTCTTCTCAATCTGCGCCTGGCAGCGGGCGATCTCAGCCTGCAGCATCTCGATACGCTCCTCGAGCTCGGCGACGCCGTAGAGCTCCAGGTCCTCGCGGACCGCTTCCGTCAGCCGTTGGCCACGGCCGATCCGAACCTCTGCGGGTTCCTCCATGGAGAACCTCCCTTTGCCGGTTCTGTTTCTGCGCCTATCTGAACCCCCAACGACACCCGTACGCAAGACCAGGGAGGCCAGAGATGAGCCAGACGGACATGACCGCGATCGCTGTCGAGGGCGGCAAGGGCTCCGCGGCCGACATGAAGGCGGTGCAGATTCCCCGCCCGGAGGCCGGTCCCGGACAGATCCTGATCAAGGTGGCCCACGCCGGGGTCAACCGCCCCGACCTGATTCAGCGCATGGGCTTCTATCCGCCTCCGCCCGGCTCTCCCGACACCATGGGCCTGGAGGTCTCCGGCGAGGTGGTCACCGGCGCGGGCCGCTGGCAGGCCGGCGACCAGGTCACCGCCCTGCTGGGCGGCGGCGGCTATGCCGAATATGCGGTGGCCGACGCCCGCCACGCCCTGCCCATCCCCAAGGGCCTGTCCCTGCTGGAGGCCGCGGCCCTGCCGGAAACGGTGTTCACCGTCTTCGCCAATGTGTTCGAGCACGGAAGTCTTAAGGCCGGCGAGACCTTCATGGTGCATGGCGCGACCTCGGGCATCGGCACCACGGCGATCCAGATGGCCAAGGCCGCCGGCGCCAAGGTGATCGCCACGGCCCGCGGCGCGGACAAGGCCGCCCAGGCCAAGGCTCTGGGCGCCGACGTGGTGGTGGACACCACAGCTGAAGACTTCGCCGAGGTCGCCAAGCGCGAGGGCGGCGTCGACGTCATCCTCGACATGGTCGGCGGCGACTATTTCGCCAAGGGCCTGGACGCGCTGAAGACCGGCGGCCGCATCGTGTTTATCGCCAGCCTGGGCGGCGGCGAGGTCCCCCTGCCCATCGGCAAGTTGATGATGAAGCGGGCCACCGTCACCGGCTCCACCCTGCGGCCCCGCAGCTCCGACGAAAAGGCCCGGCTGGCGGCGGCCGTCGAGGCCACCGTCTGGCCCTGGGTCGAGGCCGGCAAGCTCAAGCCACAGATCGACGCTGTTTTCCCGCTCGCCGAGGCCGGCAAGGCCCACGCCCACCTCGAAGGCGGGGCCCACGTCGGCAAGGTGATGCTGACGGCGTAGCCGCGTCACCTCCTCTCCCACTTGTGGGAGAGGAGGATGCATAGCTACCCCTGCTGAGCGTCCTCGGCCTCGGCGGCCTCGAACGCCGCGCGGCGGGCCTCCATCTGGGCCATTCGCTCCGCGCGCAGGGCCGGGTCCCAGGCGTTGCGCGGCCCGACGTGCATGCCGCCGTCCACCAACATGCTGACACCTGTGACGAAGGCGCTCTCATCGCTGGCGAAGAACAGGGCGGCGTTGGCGATGTCCTCCGGCAGGCCCGGCTTGGCGATGGGCTGGGCGTCCGGGGCGGTCTGGGCCATGCCCTGCTTGATCATGGTGGCCATGCCGGCCGGGATCACGCTGCTGGGGGTGAAGATGTTGGTGAGGATCAGACCGGGACAGATGGCGTTGACCCGCACCCCGTCGCGGGCCAGTTCGGCGGCAGCCACCTTGGTCAGGTGGATGACGCCGGCCTTGGCCACCGAATAGGCGATGGGCCCGGCCCCGGCCTGGGTGCCGGCGATGGAGGCGGTGTTGACGATGGCCCCGCCGCCGCGGGCCTTCATGTGCGGCAGGGCGTAGCGCATGCCCAGCGCCACCGAGCGCAACAGCAGGTTCTGGCTGAGGTCCCAGGCCTCGCCGGTCATGTCCTCCAGCCGCGCGGGCGAGCCCCCGGCTCCGGCGTTGTTGAACAGGATATCCAGGCCGCCGAAGGTCTCGGCGCAGGCGGCCATAAGGCCCTCGATCTGGCTCTCCTGCATCACGTCGCAGTGACGGTAGGCGACCTGTCCCTCGAACCGGGCTGTCAACGCCGCGCCCGCCGCGTCGTTGATGTCGCCCACCATGACCTTGGCGCCCTCGCGCACGAACAGCTCCACCGTCCCCAGGCCGATGCCGGAGCAGCCGCCGGTGATGACGGCGATCTTGTTTTTAAGGCGGTCCATGTGCTCTTCCCCAAGGGCCGGATCAGCGATCCCCGCCGCGAAGCATGACCCGCGCCCCGCGTGGGCGCAAACCCGTTCTTCGAAGACTGACGGGCCGCCGACGGGGCTGCAGACGTCGCACAAGCGGCGGGAAGATTCCCGTCAACCCCTTGGCGGGTAAAGGCTTACATTGTGTCGGACCTGAAAGATCAAAGCCGTTGACGGCATGGCGGGCCTCCCGCACGGTTCATTCCAACAAGGTGATAACAGGCCGCGGCGTCGCCAGCGGCGGGGGGGAACATGGTGGATCTCGGCTCTGCTGCGCCTAAGGCGCAGGGCCTTCCGGGGGGGGCGCGGCCCCCGGTCGGATTGAGCACAAAGCTACTTTACGGCCTTGGTTCCGTGGCCAACGCCATCAAGGCGCGGGGACTCTCGACCTTCCTGCTGATCTTCTACAATCAGGTGGTGGGCCTGCCGCCCCAGATGGTCTCCACAGCCATCTTCATCGCCCTGATCTTCGACGCATTCTGCGACCCGCTGGTGGGCCAGATCTCCGACAATTTCCGATCGCCCTGGGGCCGCCGCCACCCCTTCATGTATGCCGCCGCCCTGCCGGTGAGCCTGGCCTTCTTCCTCATCTGGAACCCCCCCTCGGGCTGGAGTCAGGGGGAGCTGTTCGCCTATATGCTGGCCTGCCTGCTGGTGATCCGGCTGTTCGACACCTTCTTCGAACTGCCGTCCTCCGCCCTCGCCCCTGAACTGTCCGAGGACTACAACGGGCGCACGACCCTGATCGCCCTGCGCGGGATGTTCGGCGTGTTCGGCGGACTGGGCATGACCCTGCTGGTCTACCAGGTGTTCATGAAGGAGAACCCCGACGGCAGCGGCGGCATCACCGAACGCGCCGGCTATTTCGGCTATTCGCTGTTCGCCTCCACCGTCATCTTCTTCGTCATCCTGATCTCCACCACCGGGACCTTCAAACAGATCCCCTATCTGCGGCAGCCCCCGGTCCGCAAAATCGCGCTTGGGCAGATGGCGCGGGAGGTCGCCAGCACCCTCAACAACCACTCTTTCCTGGTGGCTACGGTGGCCGGGATGTTCATCGCCATCGCCTTTGGGCTGAAGAACGCCCTGGATATCTATTTCGCTCTCTACTTCTTCCTCCTTAGCCAGACGCAGCTCTCGATCCTGACCGCGGTCGGCGTTGTCGCCAGTCTTGCCGGTGTGGCGCTCGCGCCCCGCGCCGGCGCCTGGCTCGGTAAGAAACACGCCGCCATCGCGATGTTCATCGGCGCCCTGACCACCAGCGTGATGCCGTTGACCCTGTCCTTGATGCACCTGGCGCCCGCCCCGGGGTCGGAAAACATGTTCCGCTTCCTGACGATCGAGACGTTGTTCAGCACCACCATGGCGACCATCACCGGGGTGCTGCTATCCTCGATGATCGCCGACGTGGTGGAGGACTCGGAGGTCAAGACGGGTCGCCGCTCCGAGGGCCTGCTGTTCTCGGCCGACAACCTGTTCAAGAAGATCGTCTCGGGGATGGGGGTGCTGATCTCCGGCAGCCTGCTGGCTTTCGTGAACTTCCCGACAAACGCCAAGCGCGGGGAAGTCGATCCGGCGATCCTCCGGGAGCTGGCCATGATCTACCTGCCGACTGCGGCCCTGATGTTTGGAGTCGCCATCCTCTGCCTGTTCGCCTTCAAGATCGACAAGGCGGTCCATGAGTCCAACCTGGAGAAACTCAAGGACGCCGCCGTCCTGGCCGCCCAGTCCGGAGCCGAGGGTCGGATCGCCCCAGGAAGCTAGAGTCAGACAGCCAAGCCCGTTGGATTCCCTTGCGGCAGGACCCGCGCCCTCAGCTCACGAGTCGCCCTTGTCGCAAGACCCATCGCAGCCACCAGCCCCGCCGAAACTCAGCGTCTCCACCAAGCTCTCCTATGGGGTCGGCTCAATCGCCGTCGGCGTCTCGGTCCTGGGTCTCTCGGCCACTCTGCTGCAGCCCTATCTGAACCGGGTCATCGGCCTGCCCGCCATCTGGGTGGGGACGGCGATCATGCTGACCCTGATGCTGGACGCGGTGATCGATCCGGCCATCGGCCAGTGGTCCGACAAGCTGCGCACCAAGTGGGGCCGGCGCCATCCGCTGATGTACGCCTCGGCGCCTTTGATCGCGGTGGCCTGCATCGCCTTCTGGAATTCGCCCTCCACCTGGCCCGTCACCACGACGGGGATCTTCGTGATCGGCATGCTGGTGCTGCTGCGCCTGTGCGTCAGCCTCTACGAGATCCCCTCCTCGGCCCTCGCCCCCGAGCTGACCAGCGACTACCACCAGCGTACCAGCCTGTTCAGCTACCGCTTCTTCTTCGGGGTCGTGGGGGGGCTGGGAATGAACGTGGTTCTGTACCAGGTCTTCCTGTCGCCGGCGGCGGGCGGCATCCTCAACAAGCAAGGCTACGCCGACTTCGGCATCCTGGCGGCCTGTGTGATGGCGGTCTCCATCCTGGTCTCGGCGTTCGGCACCCACCGGCACATCAAGGACCTCTACCAGCCACCGGTCCGTAAGGTCCCGCTCAGCCAGGTGGCCAAGGAGATCCTCGGCACCATCAGCAACCGGTCCCTCGTCGTGGTGATGATCTCGGGCCTCTGCTCCGGCGTCGCCGGCGGCCTGTCGGGCGCGCTCAGCCAGTATTTCTACATCGAACTCTGGGGGGTCAGCGCCGCCTCGATCTCCTACATCTCCATGGCCGGCGTCCTGGCCTCGGTGTCCGGCGTGATGGTGGCCGGCCCCGCCGCGCGGATCTGGGGCAAGAAGCGGGCGATGATCGGCCTGTTCACGGTCTCGGTCTTCACCTCGGCCGTGCCACTGTCCCTGAAGTTGCTGAACCTGGCGCCCACCGACACCGGCATGGTCCTGACCCTGCTGCTGGTGGACTATTTCATCGCCACCACGCTCGCCATCTCCGGCTTCATCATCATCTCCTCGATGATCGCCGACGTGGTGGAGGACGCCGCGGTGAAGACCGGCGTGCGCTCGGAGGGCCTGCTGCTGGCCGCCAATGGCTTGCTGCCGAAGTTCACCGGCGGTATCGGGGTCTTCCTGTCGGGTGTGCTGCTGACCGTGGTGGCCTTCCCCACCCATGCGGCGGCCGGCACGGTGGATCCGGAGATCATGCGTCGTCTGGCGCTGATCTTCCTGCCGATCAACACCGGCATGAGCCTGCTCTCCATCGCCGTCCTGCTGCCCTACAAGATCGACGAGGACCTGCACGCTTCCAACGTCGCCACCCTGCAGGAAGCCGCCGCCCTGGCTGAGCGGGCCCGTATCGAGGACGCCCATCCGGTCGTCGACGGCGCCGGCGGCGGCTGACGGCCAAGACGGCGCGCGGAAAGCGGGCTAGGTTTGCAAAAGAAAACGAAAGCCGGGGGAAACACAGTGACGCAAGTCATACCAGAAGCTCAAACCGGCCGCCAGTTGAGCCTGCCCACCAAGCTGTTCTACGGCTTCGGGTCCGTCGCCTTTGGGGTGAAGGACAACGGCTTCTCCTACTTCCTGCTGATCTTCTACAATCAGGTCATGGGCCTTCCAGCCGAGACGGTGGGCCTGGCGATCATGGTCGCCCTGTTCGTCGACGCCTTCCTGGACCCCATCGTCGGCCAGGCCTCGGACAACTTCCGCTCAAAGTGGGGTCGCCGGCATCCCTTCATGTACGCCGCCGCCATCCCGGTGGCGGTCTCCTACCTGCTGCTCTGGAGCCCACCCAAGTCGCTGGATCACCAGGGCCTGTTCTTCTATCTGATCGGCACGGCGATCCTGATCCGCAGCTTCATCACCTGCTACGAGATCCCCTCCTCGGCCTTGGCCGCCGAGCTGACCACCGGCTACGACGAGCGCACCAAGCTGCTCAGCTACCGCTTCCTGTTCGGCTGGATCGGCGGCCTGGTGATGTACTTCGCCGCCCTGAAGGTCTTCCTGACGCCCGACGCCGCGCACAAGGTCGGCCAGCTGAATGTCGAGGGCTACGCCCACTACGGCGTCGCCGCGGCCCTGCTGATGCTCGGCGCCATACTGATCTCGGCGGTGGGCACCCACGGCCAGATCCCGTTCCTGCGCGAGGCCCCGCACCGCAAGCTCAACCTGCCGACCCTGGCGCGCGAAATGGTGGGCACCCTGTCCCACCGCTCGTTCCTGCGCATCCTGGTGGCCAACCTGTTCGGGGCCATGGCCGGCGGCCTGACGCTCTCCATCAGCCTCTATTTCACGACCTTCTTCTGGGAGTTCAGCTCAGCCCAGATCGCGCTCTTCACCTTCGCCAGCCTGACGGCGGCCCTGTTCGCCTTCGCCGCGGCGCCGATGTTCTCGCAGAAGTTCGGCAAGAAGCGCTCGGCCATGACCCTGCTGCTGATCGGCGTCGCGGTAGGCTGCACCCCGATCGTCCTGAGGCTGATGGGTCTGTTCCCCGAGAACGGCAGCGCCCTGCTCTTCCCGATCATCTTCCTGCAGAACGTGGTCTCCACCGGCGCCACCATCACCGCCAACATCCTGACCTCCTCGATGATCGCCGACGTGGTGGAGGATAGCGAACTCAAGACCGGCCGCCGGTCCGAGGGCCTGTTCTTCGCCGCCTCGGCCTTCGTGGCCAAGGCGGTGACCGGCATCGGCATCTTCACCTCGGCCATGCTGCTGAAGGCTGCGGCCTTCCCGCAGGGCGCCAAGCCCGGCGAGGTCGACCCCGCGGTCATCGCCCGGCTGGGGATGATCTATGTGCCGGTGCTGATCGTGCTCTACGGCCTCTGCGTGACCTTCATGAGCGGCTATCGCATCACCCGCGAGAGCCACGCCGAATCCCTGCGCCAGCTGGCGGCGGCGGCAGACCTGGTGAACGAGGGCGAGCCGGCGTCGCAAACCGGCAAGCTGTCCTAGAGCCTGATCGTTTTAGACGGAACCGCGTCGCGGTCCCGGCTGAAGCGTGAATCATGCTCTCGCTTAAATCTGGAGCCTGATTCACCACATCGGCGGAATCGCGAAGCGATTCCACCTCAACGGATCAGGCTCTAGAGTCTTTGTTTGTCGCGTGACGGGCGCCGGAACCGGCAGCCACTTCCGGCTATCACGCTCAGCTAGCGAGCAAAGATACCCATCAGCATCGGCCGGGCGAAGACCGAGGGGGCGGCCTTCTGGGTTACGCCCGGCACCCAGAAGGCCAGCTCGGCCCCGGCGTTTAGGGTGGCGTTGAGCATCTGGGCGGCGATGAAAGGATCAACCGGCCGGATCGACCCCTCGGCGATGCCGTCGGAGATCATCGAGGCGAAGCGGTCGGAGACCCGATTGGAGTGGGCCACCTGCTCATCGCGCATGGCCTCTGGCAGGGCCGAGAGCGCCGAGGTGCGCAGCAGCGGGCCGTATTCGGAGAGCTGATATTCGGCGAGCGCGGCCGCTGCGCTGGAGAGCTTGGACCACTGGTCGCCCGGCAGGCCCATGGCCAGGCGCTGCACCCGGCGCATCACCTCGAAGGTACGGTCGAAACAGGCCACCACCAGGTCATCCTTGGCGTCGTGGTGGTGGTAGAAGCTGCCCTTGGTGACGTTCAGCTCGGCGGAGATCTTGTCCACCGAGGCGCCCTTGTAGCCCCGGCTGTTGATCAGCCGCGTGGCCGCCAGCAGGAAGGTCTCCAGCCCCAGCTCGCCGCTTTGGGGCGCCGCCAGTTCAGCGAGCGGCGCGGGGGCCGGGGCCCACTCCGCGCCCGCCACGGCCAGGCCGCCCGTGAGGATGTCGAACATGCGGTCGCAGATGCGGTCATAGTCCTCGGCGTCGTACTTGGGCAGCCAGGCGCCGGCCCAGAACAGCTGCTCCAGCAGCATATGGGTGCGCGCCGTGCGGCGGCCCCGGCCCAGCCAGGCCAGCTCCGGGGTGTCGAACAGGTTCCGCACCTTGCGGAACAGCTTCATGAAGGCGTCGAACACCTCGGCGCGGCGCGGATTGTTCAGCGCCCGGATGTCCGACAACACCGGCAGGGGCGGCGCAGCCCCGATGGCCCCCTGGCGGACCCGCTCCAGATAGAGCTCCAGCAGCTTGCGCAGGCGCTCGGTGGGGGTCTTCTCCGCCAAGGCCGTCTCAGCGGCCTGGGTCAGCCAGTCGATCCCACGCATCAGGCAGGCGGCGGCCAGGTCGTCCTTGCGCTTGAAATAATAGGTGACGCTGGTGGTGGAGAGCCCCACGGCCGCGGCGGCGACGCCGAGGGTCAGGCCCTTCACCCCCTGGGTGTTGAGGATGACCGTCGAGGCGTCGAGGATGGCGTCGCGCTTCTTCTCGAAGCGGTCCGTCGACCGGGCGACGTTTCGTTCAGCCATCTCCCCTCCGACCTTCGCGGGGCCGATCCTGGCCACTCCGCGAACGTCCCTGTCTATCGGAGCGTCCATCGCTGCGCAAAGCGACAAGTTTCCCTAAACGTCACCCCGCGCAACGCGTGGTTGGGAAGAGGGAGCTGCTACTTCCGGACCCAGGCTCCGTCAGAGGTCTGATAGTACTCGCCGGGCTGAAGCTTGAGCTGGACCACGCTCTTGTAGGTCGCCGCGCCCGCGGCTTCCGGCGTGACCCCGTTCTTTGCGGCGACACCGCGGTAGAGCTGGGCGCGGCCGGCGTTGATCTCGGCGACGGCGGCCTCCACGGCCGGGTCGCCCGCGCCCTTCACGAAGCCCAGATAGCCGTCGTTCTGCTCACCCACCACACCGGCGGCCTTGGCGGCGTCGACCGTCACCTTGGCGGTGGACGCCAGCGCCGACCCGGCGACGAGCGTGCCGACGATGGCGGCGACGGGGATCAGGAATTTCTGCAAGTTCATGGTCATGGCCCCTTAGAACAGGTCCGGGTTCTGCTTGATCAGCGCCTTGACGTCGTCGTCCAGCCGCAGGCGGACGTCGGCGTCGAGCTTGGCGTAGATGGTGATCGGCTTCACATCGACATGCACGGTCGCACAGGCGCCGAAACCAAAGCCGGCGACGGCGACCGCAACGGCGGCGAGGGATCTGGCGGGCTTCATTGGGCGGACCTCATGGTTTGGGTTTCGCAGGGTTCGGCTGAACGGCGTCTGAACCGCGAAGTTTCTGGTATTCGGCGAAGTCGCCCAGCAGTTGATCGAGGTTGAGCGACGAGTCCAGGGTCAGGTCGACCTTGGTGCCCGACGGCAGGGGCAGCTTCTTGGTGAGGAAGCTGCGGGTGATGATCTCCTGCGGGGTCAGCCAGATCTCCTGGTGGGTCGGCGGGGCGTTCTCGCCCTTGATGTGGAACAGCATGCCGAGCCGGCCCCGGGGCAGGCTGTTGATGGTGGCGTCCAGGCTCTGGAAGGCCAGGTTCTCCATGGCCTGGTAGGCGAAGTCGGTAAAGGTGTCGGTGGTGGGCGGCGGGGTCTTGGCTCCCAGGGTGGGCGCGACGACCGCGCCGTCGGCGGCCACGCCGGTCAGGGCGTCGCGACGGATGGAGAGGCGGCCCGGTCCCGTGGCGTGCAGTTCGCCAGCCGCGATCCGCACCCCGTCCGGCGTGACCGTGAAGGGGATGGTCCCGCTGGCCTTGGCCGTCAGGTCCATGCGATCGGCGAAGGGCGAGGCCTCCACCAGGTCCGAGAGCTGGACGTCCTCGAAACTGACCACGCCCTTCCAGGACTGGCCGCTGGCGAAGGGCAGGCTGAAGGGCGCCAGATGCACCTGGCCGCCGCCGAGCGCCATCTCAAGGCCCGCGACGTTCACCGCCTCGTCGGCGATCCCGAAGGTCACCCGGCTGTCGGTCAGGCCGGCCAGGGCCTCAATGCGCTTGGCGGTCAGGGTCTGGCCGGGAGCGGTGGTGAGGGGCGCGAGGCTCGTGAACGTCACCGTCCCGGCCAGGCCCTGGACCTTGCCTGCGGGACTGGTGAAGTCGAGGCTGGGAACCTCCAGCACGCCGCCGCTGGTAGAGCCGGCCTTGGTCCAGGCCACTTGGCCGCCGAAGCGCGCCTTGCCGACAGCCGGCGATCCCACCAGGGCGGCCCGGGGTGAGAGGGCCGCGGGCTGCAGGCCGTTCTCGGCGAAGCTCAGGACACCGGTGTCGAAGGTGAGCGCGCCCATCCCGGTCGCACCATCGTGGCTGAGATCGCCCTTGCCGAGCGCGCGGCCGGCGGGGTCGGCGACGGTGATGTCAGCCCTCCACACATCGCCGCTCACCCGGGCCTGCGCGGTGGCCTGGACGGGGTTGAAGCGCAGGTCGGCGCCGGTGTCGGCCACCGTGCCGCTGGTGAGCGCCAGGGTCCCGGCCAGGCGGCCCTTGATAGCGCCCAGGTCGAGGCGGCCCGCGCCCTGACTGATCGCCGCCTGCAGGAACGGGACCTTGGCCGACAGCGCCTTGGCGTCGGCACGAATATGCCAGTCGCCCTTGGCCAGGGTGAACAGCGGCGCGCCCGTGGGGCAGAGCTGGGTCTCGACGGCCTCCACGCTGTTGGCGCCCAGTTCGAGGCGGCCGGAGACCGGGGCGCAATGGCTGGCGGTGAAGGCGATCGCCCCATTGGCCACCCGCAACTGGCCGTCGGCGGCGATCGCGCCGTCGCGCACGGGACCTATGCCGGTCTTGACCTTGATGCGGGTCTGAGCCGTGAGGCCGCCCGCATTGAACCGGTAGCGGTCCACGGCAAGGTCGGCCTGGGGCAGACCGCCGCCGCTGACCGCCAGATGCAGGGCGCCGCCGCCATTGGCGTAGATAGGCGCAGAGCCCTGGGCCTGAATCGTCGCCAGGCCTCCGGCGATGGGGCGCACGGTGAGGGCAGAGGTCAGGGCCAGCTTCAGCCCGCCCTCCCCCGCCGTGACGGAGAGCCCCCGCGTCTGCGCGTCAAAGCTGCGAGCGGCGCGCTTGAGGGCTGCGATCTCCGGGGCGTCGCCGGCCGTGGCCGCGCCGAGGCCCGACCAGTCGCCGTTCGTCGCCACGGTCCCGGCCAGGGCCAGGTCGCCGCCCTTGGCCGCCAGCACCGCTGAGCCCCACAGGGCGCCGGTGAGCCGGGTCAGGACGAGCTTGTCCGTCGTCAGGGCCTCGGCGCTGACCCGGGTGGCCAGGCTCGCCGCCACCCGGTCGCCGCCGCGCCGCGTCCAGTTCAGGCCGCCGACCTTGGCGGTCATCCGCAGGCCGCGAACCCGGGCGCCGGCGAGGTCGGCGCGGGCCGCGCCCAGCACGGCGGTCCCGTCGCCGGTGACCGCCAGGGTGTCGATCCAGCCGGCGGACTGGCCGTTGAAGGTGGCCTCCAGGCTGGCGTCCTGCAGGCGGTTGGTCCCATAGGCCGCGGAGCGGGCGTCGATCTTCAGAACCTGGGTCAGGGCGCCGTCGCCGCGCTTCTGCTTGAGGTCCGGATAGGCGGTCCGCGCGGTCAGCCGGATCCTTGCCTCCTGGACCGCGATCTGTCCCAGCTTCAGCTCGCGGACCGTGGTGTCCAGGGCCGAGGCCACCTGGTCGCCCACGGTCACCAGATGCAGTTCGCCGGGGCCCAGGCGCGCGGAGCGGTCGGCGGCCTTTAGTTCGGCCGGGGCGAAGGTGGCGTCCAGCCGCAGCAGACGGCCGTTGTCCAGTTGGGCGCTGGCGCGGGCCAGCAGAGGCCCATAGTCGGTGTCCAGCCGCAGCCGAGCGTCCTCCACCACGATCCTGGGCTGGCGGGCGTCGGAGCGCGGCGGCCGCTTGCGCAGGCTCGCGATCAGCGGGTCGAGTTCGCCAAGGCTCAGGCGGCCGTCCGTCCAGCGCCCCTTGATCACCGGCCGCACCAGCCGCACCGAGGTCACGGTGGCGCCGAAGGGCTTGCCGGCCCACCAGCCGGTGAGGCCGTAGCGCACCTCGGCGACCTGGGCGATGAGGTCAGGTTTTGTGGCGGGCCCGATCCGCAGGGTCCCAGTGAAGCCGCCGGGTCCGAAGGTGGAGAAGGTGACCTCCGACTCGACACCCTGCGAACGCAGCCATCCCGTCAGGGCCTCGCGGGCGATAACCCGGCGCCCGGCATAGAGCAGCGACATGACCAGCAGGACGACCAGCGCCGTGAGCACCAGGACGGTGCGCCAGGTGCGCCGCGTCGCCTTGTCGGCGGCCAGGGGAAGAATCTCAGGATCGGTCAAGGCGCGCCGTTGCTGCGACTGGGGGCTCCAGTCTTAGCGCAAAAACGGCAGGGACGAGGCCGTTCCCCGCCTAGAGCATGATCGTTTTAGACGGGACCGCGTCGCGGTCCCGGCTGAAGCGTGAATCATGCTCTCGCTTAAATCTGGAGCCTGATTCACCGCATCGGCGGAATCGCGAAGCGATTCCACCTCAGCGGATCAGGCTCTAGGCGAGGAACGGCCTGCTTTCTTACAGCCCGCCGAGGGTGGCGAGCGCCACGCCGCCGTCCACGGCGATGGTCTCGCCCACGACGTAGTCGCCGGCGCGGCTTGCCAGGTAGATGGCGGCCGCGGCCATGTCCTCGTCGCGGCCGATGCGACGCGAG
This sequence comes from Phenylobacterium glaciei, assembly GCF_016772415.1. Lineage (NCBI taxonomy): Bacteria > Pseudomonadati > Pseudomonadota > Alphaproteobacteria > Caulobacterales > Caulobacteraceae > Phenylobacterium > Phenylobacterium glaciei. The sequence continues at coordinate 75,330 of NZ_JAGSGD010000002.1, read as the reverse complement.
GGGATGCGCTTGGCGATAATGTCGCCCTCATCGCGGGCCACCCGGTTCATCTCGGACGCAAAGGCGCCGGGCGCGATGCCGGTGACGTTGATGGAGTCCTCGATCAGCGTCGCGGCCATCCGGCGGGTCAGGTAGATCAGGCCCGACTTCGACGCATGGTAGGAATAGGTCTCCTGCGGATTGAGGCGGATGCCGTCGATCGAGCAGATGTTGATCACCTTGGCCGGCTGTTCGTGGCTGGCGGCGGCCTTCAGCGCGCCGTGCAGGGCCTGGGTCAGGAAGAAGGGCGACTTCAGGTTCAGATTCATCACCTTGTCCCAGCCGCTCTCCGGGAACTCATCGAAGGGCGCGCCCCAGGCTGCCCCGGCGTTGTTCACCAGGATGTCGAGCTTGCTCTCATGCTCGGCGAACCGCTTGGCCAGCGCCTGGCAGCCCTCCACCGTGGAAACGTCCTGCGGCAGGGAGATGCAGTTGGGGCCCAGCTCCGCGGCGGTCTCGTCGCAGGCGCCGGGCTTGCGCGAGGAGATATAGACCTTGGCCCCCTGCTCGATGAAGCCGGCGGCGATCATCTTGCCGATACCGCGCGAACCGCCGGTGACGAGAGCCACGCGGCCCTTCAGTGAGAACAGATCCAGAGCCATCGGGCGCTTCCCTTTTTGAGCGTTGAGGCTTGGTCTTAAACCGAGGTTTCCGCCGCGAAAACCCTACGCACATTTGACTCGCGCGCCACGCGACGGGCCTGTAACAACCGTTTGAATCCCTAACCGCCCAGCCTAGAGGCGGTCTTGAAACGCCAGATCGAGGATGCGCCCATGACCGCCATCAACGCCGTGACCGACCTCACGCTGGACGGCGACGTCGCCGTCCTCACCCTGAACTCGCCGCCGGTGAACGCCCTGTCGGCCGCGGTGCGCGAAGGCCTGTTCGAAGGCTTCAAGGCCGCCATCGCCGATCCGGCCGCCAAGTCCATCGTGCTGATCTGCGAGGGCCGCACCTTCATCGCCGGCGCCGACATCACCGAGTTCGGCGGCGCCATGGCCGGCCCCGGCCTGCCCGACGTGCAGGACATGATGGAGGGCTCGCCCAAGCCGGTGGTGGCCGCGATCCACGGCACCGTGCTGGGGGGCGGCCTGGAGGTCGCGCTCTGCGCGCACTACCGCGTGGCGGTCCCGTCAGCCAAGTTTGGCCTTCCCGAAGTGAACCTCGGCCTGCTGCCGGGCGCCGGCGGCACCCAGCGCCTGCCCCGCGTGGTGGGTCCCGAGCGCGCCCTGGAAATGATGACAACCGGCCGCCACGTGCCCGCCAAGGAGGCCCTGGCCGGCGGCCTGACCGACGAACTGGTGGAGGAAGGCAAGCTTCGTGAAGGCGCCATCGCCTTCGCCCGCAAGGTGGTCGCCGAGAACCGCCCCCTCACCAAGATCCGCGACCAGAACACCAAGGTCGAGGCCGCCCGCGGCAAGCCCGAGATCTTCGCCGATTTCCGCAAGGCCAATGCGCGCAAGTTCCGCGGCTTCCTGGCCCCGGAATACAACATCCAGACCATCGAGGCGGCGGTGAACCTGCCCTTCGAGGAGGGGCTGGCCGTGGAGCGCAAGCTATTCCTGGAACTGATGAGCGGCAGCCAGTCGGCCGCCCAGCGCTACACCTTCTTCGCCGAGCGCCAGGCTCAGAAGATCCCCGGCATCGCCGACGACACCCCGCTGATCCCCATCAAGAAGGTCGGCGTGATCGGCGCCGGCACCATGGGCGGCGGCATCGCCATGAACTTCGCCAACGCCGGCATCGCGGTGGTGATCGTCGAGCAGAAGCAGGAACCCCTGGACAAGGGTCTCGGCATCATCCGCAAGAACTATGAGCGCACCGCCTCGCGCGGCGGCATCACGGCCGCCCAGGTCGAGGAGCGCTGCGCGCTCATCACCGGCTCGCTGTCGATGGAAGACTCGTTCGGCGACGTCGACCTGGTGATCGAGGCGGTGTTCGAGCGGATGGACATCAAGAAGGACATCTTCGCCAAGTTGGACGCCATCTGCAAACCCGGCGCGATCCTGGCCACCAACACCTCGGGCCTGAACATCGACGAGATCGCCTCGGTGACCAAGCGTCCCGAGAGCGTCATCGGCCTGCACTTCTTCTCGCCGGCCAATGTCATGAAGCTGCTGGAGATCGTCCGCGCCGACCATACCTCCGACAGCGTCATCGCCACCTCGATGAAGCTGGCCAAGCAGATCGGCAAGACCGCCGTCCTGGTCGGCGTCTGCCCCGGCTTCGTCGGCAACCGCATCCTGGGCCAGCGCCAGCGCGAAGCCCAGAAGCTGGTGATGGAAGGGGCCATGCCCTGGGACATCGACCGGGTTCTGTTCGACTTCGGCTTCCCCATGGGCCCCTTCGCCATGAGCGATCTGGCCGGCCTGGACATCGGCTGGGTGAAGGAGAAGTCCCACGGCGAGAGCATCCGCGACGTGCTCTGCGAAGCCGACCGCCGTGGCCAGAAGACCGGCGCCGGCTACTACGACTACGACGAGAATCGCGTCGCCAAGCCGAGCCCCTTCACCGAGAAGGTGATCCACGATTTCATCGTCAAGTCGGGCGCCAACCCGCGCAAGATCAGCGACGAGGAAATCCTGGAACGCTGCATCTTCCCGATGATCAACGAGGGCGTGAAGATCCTCGAAGAGAAGAAGGCCATCCGGTCTTCGGACATCGATGTGGTCTGGCAGAACGGCTACGGCTGGCCGGTCTATCGCGGCGGCCCGATGTGGTACGGCGACCAGGTCGGCCCGGCCAAGGTGCTGGCCAAGATGCAGGAATTCCAGGCCACCATGGGCGACGCCTTCAAGCCCTCGCCGCTGCTGGAAAAGCTGGTGGCCGAGGGCAAGAAGTTCTCCGACCTGTAAATACCTCGGCGGGCGGGGTGTTGTGCCCCACCGCCCAGGGCCTTATTTGAACTGCCTACAAACCAAGGACTCAAAATTCATGCGTGAAGCCGTCATCGTCTCCACCGCCCGCACCCCGATCGGCAAGGCCTATCGCGGCGCGTTCAACAACACCTCTGGCGCCGAACTGGGCGGCCACGTGATCGCCGAAGCCGTCAAGCGCGCCGGCATCGACCCGGCCACCGTCGACGACGTGGTGATGGGCGCGGCCCTCCAGCAGGGCTCCACCGGCAACAACATCGCCCGCCAGGCCGCCCTGCGCGCCGGCCTTCCCAACACCGTCTCGGGCATGACCCTGGACCGCCAGTGCTCCTCGGGCCTGATGGGCATCGCCACGGCCGCCAAGTACATCCTCAACGACGGCGCCACTGTCGCCATCGGCGGCGGGCTGGAAAGCATCAGCCTGGTTCAGAACGACAAGATGAACCGCTACCGCACCAGCGACGCCTGGCTGAACGAGCACGTTCCGGAAATCCACACCTCGATGATCGAGACCGCCGAGATCGTCGCCGAGCGCTACAACATCTCGCGCGAAGCGCAGGACGAGTACGCCTATCAGTCGCAGCAGCGCACCGCCCAGGCCCAGGCCGACGGCCGGTTCGACGCCGAGATCGCGCCGCTGACCTCGACGATGATGGTTCAGAACAAGGAGACCGGTGAGTTCTCCGAAAAGGAAGTCCGCCTGACCCAGGACGAGGGCAACCGCCCGCAGACCACCCTGGCCGACCTGCAGAAGCTCAGCCCCGTCTTCAAGGGCGGCCAGATCGTGAAAGAGGGCAAGTTCGTCACCGCCGGCAACGCGTCGCAGCTCTCCGACGGCGCCGCCGCCGTGGTGCTCATGGAACGGAAAGAAGCCGAGCGTCTCGGCCTGACCCCGCTGGGCGCCTATCGTGGCATGGCCGTGGCCGGCTGCGGCCCGGAAGAAATGGGCATCGGCCCGGTCTTCGCGATCCCCAAGCTGCTGGAACGTAACGGCCTGACCATCGACGACATCGACATGTGGGAGCTGAACGAAGCGTTCGGCAGCCAGGTCGTCTATTGCCGCGACAAGCTCGGCATCGACCCCGCCAAGTACAACATCAGCGGCGGCGCCATCTCCATCGGCCACCCCTACGGCATGACCGGCGCGCGCGCGACCGGCCACATCCTGCATGAGGGCAAGCGCCGCGGTTACAAGTACGGCGTCGTCACCATGTGCGTCGGCGGCGGCATGGGCGCCGCAGGGCTCTTTGAAATCTTCTAAGAGACCGGGCGCCGAAGGGCTCTTTGAAATCTTCTAAGAGCTCGACGACAACCAAGTTCGACGAAGGGCTGTCCGCGAGGGCGGCCCTTTTTCGTTGGCTCCGCAGGCCCGCGCCAGCAAGATGGCGCCAACAATCAGGAGCGCTCCATGCAAGCCGTCCCCCTCGAAAAGATCGAAACCTTGCTGGACGGCCAGATCGATATCCGGCGGCGTCCGGGTTCGATCCAGCCGATGCGGCTGCCGGTGGCGGAGCTGCCCTTCTATGACGCCTTCACCCAGTGGGTGGGATCCTGCGCGACGGGGTGTCGCCTGCGGTTCTCCACCGACAGCACCACCGTGAAGCTGACCGCCACCCAGCACCTGCTGGCCCTGCCCAATGACGGCGAGCGGCGCGGCGCCTACGATCTCTATGTGGACGGCCATCTCGTCGCGCGCGGCTGGGGCGAGGGCGGCGCGGAGATGAACCCCCAGGGCGGCCTGACCGGGGACGCGGCCCTGACGATCAGCTTCGACAGTCTGCCGGACGGCGAGAAGACCATCGAGCTCTACCTGCCCCAGGCGGCTACCGTGGCGATCACCGGCCTGGAGCTGGACGACGGCGCGACGCTCAAGGCGGTCCCGGACGGCCGGCCTCGCGTGCTGTTCCACGGCAGCTCCATCAGCCACGGCATGGAGGCCGAGGGCGCCACCGCCAACTGGCCCGCCGTGGCCAGCCGGCTGGCCAACCTCGATCACCTCAACCTGGGCTGGGCCGGCTCCTGCCTGCTCAGCGGCCAGGCGGCGCGGATCATCCGCGACCAGCGGGCCGACGCCATCGTCCTGAAGCTGGGGATCAACGTCCACACCGACGGCCAGTTGAAAGAGCGCAACTTCCTCGACAACGCCCACGCCATGATCTCGATCATCCGCGAGAAGCATCCCACCACGCCGCTGCTGATCGTTTCGCCGATCTGGTCGCCGCCCCGCGAGACCGCCGGCGACGGGCCCAGCCTGCAGCGGATGCGCCAACTTCTGCATACCGTGGTGGCCGCCCGGATCAAGACCGGCGACACCGCCATCCGCTATCTCGACGGTCTGGAGTTGTTCGGCCCCGCCGACTTAGCCCTGTTGCCTGACGACCTGCATCCCAATACCGAGGGCTACCGGCTGATGGGCGAGCGGTTCCACAAGCTGGCGCTGAGCGGGGACGGAGCGTTGGTGAAGGCCTAGCGTTCCCAAATCCGCTCATCTCGGCGAAGGCCGGGACCCAGGTCATAGGGCGCGGATTTGCGCCAAAAATCGTGAAAGCCGCAGATTTAACTGGGTCCCGGCCTTCGCCGGGATGAGCGGGGTTGTCAGGCCCCGAACAGCTCCCGCAGGTAGGGGTTCAGCATCTTCCCCTTCGGGTCCAGGCGGCGCCGCACGGTCTGGAAGGCGTCCCAGTCCGGATAGAGTTTGGAAAGCTGCGCCGCCTTGAGGCTGTGCAGCTTGCCCCAGTGGGGCCGGCCACCGTGGGCCAGGAAGATCGGCTGGATCAGCTCGAACAGGAACCTATAGTCGTCCTTATAGTAGCAGTGGACGGCCACCGAGCCGCGCGGCCCCCGATTGAAGGGCGACAGCCAGGCGTCGTCGGCGGCGATGCGGCGCAGTTCGATGGGAAAGAAGACGTCCTTGCGGTACGTCTCGATCGCCGCGACGACGTCCTTCAACGCCGCCATCTGGTTCTCCGGCGGCAGATGGAACTCCATCTCGTTGAAGCGGACGGGCCGCTCGGTGGAGAGCAGCTTCCATCCTTCGTCGATGGCCTCCTCCGGCTTGGTGGCGCCCAAGAGCGCCTTGGCTGCGGCCTTGCGCAGCGGGGTGGAGAACCCCAGCAGGTTGCGAAGTTGCTTCAGCGCTCCGAGGAAGGCGTCGTCGCTCGACGCCGTGCGCGGGGTAGCCGGCAGGTTGGTCTCGTCGTGGGTGATGTTGGCCGCCAGGTCTGTGAACGGGACGGCGTAGAACTCGTAGTTGCGATGCTTGGCCCAGCGCGCCTCGCACCTTGCGATCGTCTCGGCCAGCGGCTCGATCCAGACGTGGCGGTGCAGGCGGGTATTGGCCGAGGTCTTCAGCCGCACCTGGGTGATGACGCCGAGCGCGCCCAGCGACACGCGGGCCGCATTGAAGACGTCGGCGTTGCGGCCCGCGTCGCACTCGAGCACCTCGCCGCCGACCGTGGCCAGCCGCAGGGCGGTGATGTCGCCGTGGATGGCCTTGAAGCCGGTTCCCGTGCCGTGGGTGCCGGTGCCGATGGCGCCGCCCAGGGACTGCTTGTTGATGTCGGGCAGGTTGGGCATGGCCCGGCCCTTGGCCGCCAGGGCGGGGCCGAGCGCCCCCAGGCGCGTGCCCGTCCAGACCACGGCCTCGTCACCCTCCCAGCGGTCGATCCCGGCCACCTGGTCCAGGGTCATCAGCGTGCCGGAGGTGGGCACCAGACCGGTGAAGGAGTGGCCGGCGCCGACCGGACGAATTGGGGCGGCTGTGGTCTTGAGGACCTGGGCGACTTCGGCCTCGGACTTCGGTGCGCTGCGCACCGCCGGGTAGGCGCTCTCGATCCCAGACCAGTTGCGCCAGAGCAGCTTGCCCTGCGGATCGACGCTGGCGGGGGAGACGGGCTCGGGCTTCTCGCGGACGGCCAGGGCGACACCACCGCCACCCGCCACCACGACACCAGCGGCGCCCGCCACCAGAGCCTTGCGGCGGCTGATCATGGTTTGTCTCCCTCGTGGCCGGCGATGAAGGCGATCAGGGCCCTGAAGTCGTCGGGCGTGCAGGCGGCGCACTGGCCTCCGGCCGGCATGGCGCGGTAGCCCTGGACCACGTGATCCAGCAGCACGTCCTGACCCTGATGCCAGCGCGGCGCCCAGGCGCGGGGGTCGTGGGTGAGCGGGGCGCCCGCCGCCGGGTTGGTGTGGCAGGCCTTGCAGGAGCCGTCATAGAGGGTGGCCAGGCGCGCATCGGCGGGCTTAAGGCTGGCATAGTCGGTGGGCGGCCCGGCCGGCTTGGCGCAGGCGGCAAGCAGCAAGATGCCGGCCAGCGGCAGCAGATGTCTCACGCGCCTTCCCCCTCCGAACTTGCCAGCGCTCAGCCCAGCCGCCCGATCGCCTCGACCACCTGGGCGGTCTTCTCCACGATCACCATGTGGCCGGCCTCGGGAATGGAGACCAGTTCCGCACCCTTGATGCCCTTCTTGAATCCGTGGGCGTAGAAGGGCGGGATCATGCGGTCAGAGTCGCCCCAGACCACGACGGTCTTGGCCTTGATCCGGTACATGCGCTGCGAGATTCCCCGCTCGGGGATCGGGAACAGGATGCGGCCGGCCATGCCCAGTTGGCGGGCGTTGGTCACCAGATAGGTCTGCAGGAAGTTGGGGTCCTCGACATTGCGCCCCGCCGTCAGGATCGCCGCCCCGGCCGCCGCATCGTGGAACAGATACTGCGGCATCTCGTAGGGCATCAGGGAGAACATGTCAGCCGCGGGATGGTCGTCGTTCCAAAGGCCGGCGGGGCAGATCAGCGCCAGGCGGGTGACATCGTTGGGCTGGGCCGCAGCCATCTCGGCGGCGATCATGCCGCCCATGGAGTGACCGACGAGGATCGGATCCTTGAGCCCCAGCGCCTCGACGACGTCCCAGGTGTGCTGGGTGAAGTCCAGCATGTCGCGAATCTCGCCGCACTCCTCGCTGTCGCCATAGCCGGGGATCAGCGGGGCGTAGACGTGGTGCTTGGCGGCCAAGGCGCCCAGGAACGGATCCTCGGCGGTGACGCCCCCCGCGCCATGCAGGAAGACGAGGTCGGGGCCTGAGCCGCCCTCCAGGTATCGGACCGGGACGTGCTGGGTTTGGACAGTCTTGAGTTCCATGATCGCCCCTCCGTTCACGCGTAGGTCTTGGCGAGTTCGGCGCTGGTGGGCGCCTCCTTCGGCAGACTGCCCGAGGTGACGCGCTTGGCCAGTGGGCTGGTCCAGAAGCGGTTGTCGTCGTCCCAGTCGGGGAACATGTTGCGCAGCTTGGGCATCACCTTCTCGGCGAACAGCTTGGTGGAATACATGCACTTGTCGGCGGGCATGTTCCCCACGTGCATCAGGCAGAAGATGTTGCCGACGTTGAGCCCCTTGATCAGCTCCTCCATCCGCTGACGGACGGTCTCAGGGCTGCCGGCGATCACGTGGCCCTGCTCGGTCAGTTCCTTCCAGGTCAGCTGGGTGTAGCCGCCGCGCGGCGGGGCGTACTGGGACAGGGCGCCGGTCTGGATGGTCTTGATGGTCCGGTAGCCCGGCGCGTCGGCGAAGCCCGGATAGACGTGCAGGCAGCGATTGTAGAAGTAGCTGACGTGCTCGGAATAGAGCCGCTCGGCCTCTTCATCCGTATCCGCCACCAGAATGGTCTGCGCAAAGCCGGCGCGGTAGGGGCTCTTGTCCACCCCGCGCTCGTCGATGCGGCGCCAGTAGCCGTCCATCAGGGCCTGGGCGCGCAGATAGCCGGAGAAGCTGAGGTAGGAGTACGAGTAGGTGTTGTCGATGCAGAAGTCGTAGGTCTCCACCGAGCCGCCGCCGGGGATATGGACCGGCGGGTGGGGCGCGTCCTGAATCGGGCGCGGCCAGATGTTGACGTGTCGCAGCTTGTTGTAGCGGCCGTTCCAGGCGAAGGGCTCGCGCGTGGTCCAGGCCTTGATGATCAGGTCATGGGCCTCCTGGTACTTCTCGCGCGTCAGCGACGGGATCTGGCCGTAGCAGTAGTTGGTGTCCATCGAGGTCCCCACCGGGAACCCCGCCACCAGACGCCCGCCGGAGATGCAGTCCAGCATGGCGAACTCCTCGGCCACGCGGATCGGCGGATTGTAGAGCGCGATGGAGTTGCCCAGGACAACGATGGCCGCGTCCTTGGTGCGGCGCGCCAGGCCCGCGGCGATGATGTTGGGGCTGGGCATGATGCCGTAGCCGTTCTGGTGGTGCTCGTTCACGCCGACGCCGTCGAACCCCAGGGTGTCGGCGTATTCCAGCAGGTCCATATAGGTGTTGTAGACCTCATGGCTACGCGCGGGATCGAACAGCTTCTGGTCGATATCGACCCAGACGGATCGGTTCTTCTCCCGGAAATCGTCCGGCAGATAGGGCCACGGCATCAGGTTGAACCAGGTGAACTTCATCGGGGGCCTCCTCCGCGCCGCCTCTGTCGGGCGGTCATGTGAACGACGATAACCCCATGACGCCCGGCGCCTAGTCCCTCTCTGCGCTACCCCTTGCAGGCGCGCCCCGTCTTGGCCTCGTGCTCCACCACCGGGCGGACGACCTGGGTCCACAGCACGTAGCCGGCGGGCGTCATGTGCAGGCCGTCGCCGACGAAGATGTCCTTGGGGACACCGCCTTCCAGCATGGTCGGGACCACGTCGACATAGTCGAGGTCGACGCGCTTGGCGGCGAGGGACTTGATGGCGGCGTTGGCCTCGCCTTGCTTGCCGAACTGGTCCCAGCGCAGCTTCGAGGGCTTCAGGGCGATGAAATAGACCTTGGTCTTGCCCAGCCGCTTGTCCTTCAGGTCCAGGAAGGCCTGGAAGTCGGCCGTGGCCTGGGCCGGCGTGCGACCGGCGTTGATGTCATTGTCGCCAGCGTAAAAGAAGATCGCGCGCGGATGATAGGGTGCCACCACCTGGTCGAAATAGAGGGTCACATCGGCGATCTGCGAGCCGCCGAAGCCCCGGTTGATCACCGGGTAGGGCGCCATGTCCTGGTCGAGCGTCTTCCAGAACCGCACGCTGGAGGAGCCGATGAACAGGAAGCCGCAGGGCTTGGGCGGGGTGGCCGCATCCAGCTCTGCGAAGTGGGCGATCTCCGGCGAGAACTTGGTCTCCGGCGGCGCGGCGGCGGCGGTGAGCGACAGCAGCGCAAGCGACAGCAACGCCGCGATGGACCTGGACATGAACGTCTCCCAATTTCGGGAGAGCCTAGCGAGGCGCGCGCCTCAGGGCCACAGCCACCAGTCCGGCCAAGGCGCCGAGGCCTACGAGGACGGCCATCTCCATAAGCGCCGGCGCGAGATCCCTGGCGGTTGGTGAGGACGGGAGCCGCAGGATCGTCTGGGCCATGTGGAACCCGTTCAGCGCCGCCACCAGCAGCCCCACAGCGGGGCCGGCGACGCGCAGGTCGGAGATGAATCGCGATCCGCCGCCGCGCCGGGTCGCCGCGAGGAGCAGCGCCGCGAGGATCGCAAGGATCAGGACGACCAGCACCACCTTCTGCGGCAGGGCCGCATCCGCAAAGACCGAAACCAGATCCTGTCCCATCGCTCGACCTCCCCGACGGTTTCGCCGAGGTTGAGATTACATGTGTAATATTACCTGTCAAACCGCTCTGTCGTGACCCCAGGAGCTGGGCGGTGCGCTTGGCCGCTCTCGACACTCGCGCGGGCGGCGAGCTACCACTGTTTTCCGGAACGGGGGCGGACATGGCGACTTCACGACGGGCGGCGGCGAAGGCCGCGCACAGGACGGCCACCAAGCCGGCGGTCAAGGTCGAGTCCCAAGATCAGCCCTTGCTGGAACGGCTGCTGTTCTTCTCCGACGCGGTGTTCGCCATCGTCCTGACGATCCTCGTGCTGGAACTGCGGCCGCCCGAGGCCCACACGGCCGCCGAACTGAGGGCGGGCCTGATGGCCATGACCCCCAACTTCGTCGCCTTCGCCATGACCTTCGTGGTGATCTCAATCTTCTGGGCCGCCCAGATGAACACCCTGCGGCCGCTGCGCCAGTTCGACTGGCCAGCGGCCTTCGCGAACCTGGCCTTCCTCTTCCCCATCTGCCTGCTGCCCTTCGTCACCGCGATGCTGGCCGAGGCGCGGTTCGGCGCCTTGGCCTGGTCGCTCTACAGTTGGGTGCTGATCGCCGCCTCGGTGGCCAACGTCGCCCTTGTCCTGGTCATATCGCGCGGCGGCGGACGGCTGACGGGCGGGATGAGCCCCCGCCAGAGGCTGTATCGCGTGGCACGGGCGGCGACGCCCGGCCTCGCCTTCGGTGCAGGCCTGATCGCCTTGCAGCTTGGCGGCCTACGGCCGGCTCAGTTCGCGTGGGTCCTGATCCCGCTGTTGTTCGGCCTGGTCCAGCTCACGCTCAAGCCCAGGGTCTAGCCCCGCGCCAGCCAGGCCATGGCCTCGGCCCAGTGCTTGTGCGCCAGGAAGCGGCCGATGCCGGGGAAGATGCGGGTCGTTTCCACGTGGTCTCCCAGCCAGGCCTGGACCTCCTCCACTCCGTTCATCGGATCTTCGTCGCCGTGCCAAAGGGTGATGGGCGCCGCCAGATCGGAGAGGTCGGGGGCTACCGACCGGGCGGCGCAGCGGATCGCCTCGGCGGCGCCGCGGGCGGTCACGGCGACCGACTCCCGCGTATAGTCGATGATGAAGTCCAGCAGTTCGGGGTGGGATTTCAGATAGGCGCCGTCCCCCGGCGCCGAGGCCGCCGCCTTGGCGTAGCGCTCGAACTGCGCCCGGCTGAGGCTGAGCTGCATCATCTCGAAGATCATGTCCGACAGCCAGGGGTTCCGGTAGATGCGCCGCCAGAACAGGGTCAGCGTATGGCCCTGGTCGCGCTCCCGCTCGGCCTGCAATCCCGGCGGCCGGCCCGAGGCCAGCAGGATGCGGCTGACCGAGTCCCCCAGCTGCATCGCCGCCTCCAAGGCGTAGGCCGCCCCGTCGGTGTTGGTGGTGATCTGCAGGCCGTCGATGCCTAAGTGCCGGATCAGGGCCACGGAGTCGGCGGCGACATTGGCGAAGGTGAAGTCCGGATGCGGATCGGACCGCCCGGCGCCCGCCCGCTCGGTGGCGATCATCCGCAGGCCCATGTCGCGGGCGAGCGCATTGGTCCCACGCGGCAACAGGCTGGAGGCGAGGTCCTGGGTGATCACCAGCACCGGCCGCCCGCCGGGGTCGCCATAGTCGCGCCAGGCCAGGCGGCGGCCATCGGCCAGCTTGAACAGCTGCACCGGCGGGGCGGTCTCGGCGGCCGCGCGCTCGGTGGCGATGATGGTCGGCGAGAACCGCCGCGCCCCGCCGGCCGGGTCTTCGAAGGCCTGGGCCAGCGCGCCGAGCTGGGTGAGCGCCCGGACCAGCTCGCTCTGCCGGTTCAGGCCCATCTTCTCGAAGATGGCGCGCAGCTGGTTGCGCACGGTGTTGAGGCTGACGGCCATATCATCGGCGGCCTCCTTGAGGCTCAGCCCATCCTTCAGCCGGGCGGCCAGCCGGGTCTCGGCCGCCGTCAGGCCGAAGCTCTCGCGAACGCTGGCCCACAGACGGTCGGTGGTCTCCAGCGCCGGGAAGACGATGGCGATATCCCCCTCCCCGCGCGGCGAGGGCTGCGGCAGGGTGGCGGCCAGGCCCGGCGGGAGGGCGGCGGCCGGGGTCACATAGGCGAAGTGCGGGCCCTCATCCGACTCGTCGAGGAACTTGACGATCACCTGGCGGCCGCGGGTCTCGCGCAGGCGCTTGCGGGCCTGGGTCAGGGCCTCGTGGTTGGAGGGATTGAGGAACGACAGGCCGCGCGCCTCGATCCGCCCCAGCCGGTGCTGGAACAGGCTCTCACCGGCCGGGTTGCAGGCCACCGCCCCGCCGGCGCCCGAGACCACGATCACCCCGACATCAGCCCGGTCGCCTCCACCAGTCGCGGCCCGGACCAGGCTAGTGACGCCCTCTGTGCCCTGCGGCGCCTCGTCGTCCTGGGCCGGCACGTCCAGGGCCTCGATCACCTCTTCCCAACGCTCGGGATCGGCGGCGATGGCGTACATCGTCTCGATCACCAGGGAGACGTTGGCCTTGGACTGGGCGGCGGACATTCGGGCCTTTTGGGGGGAGGGACCGGGAGGAGCAGCTTACACGGCGCGGAGCGAAGTCCAGCGCCCCTTCGCTAAGTGATCTCGGCCACCTTGGCGTCCAGCGCGGCCACCAGATCCGCCGGAGCCATCTGCGCCTGCAGGCCCCGCTGGCCGCCATTGACGAAGACCTGGTCCTGCAGCAGCGCCGCCTCGTCCACCACCGTGGGGACCAGCCGCTTCTGGCCAAACGGGCTGACCCCGCCGACCCGGTAGCCGGTCATCCGCTCGGCGTCGGCCGGTTTCATCATCGCCGCGGCCTTGCCGCCGAACACGGCGGCCAGCTTCTTCATGGCCACCTCCTGGTCCGACGCCAGCACCGCGCAGACCGGCCTGCCGTCCACCTGGGCCATCAGGGTCTTCAGCACCCGGGCCGGATCGGCCCCCAGGCTCTGCGCGGCCTGCAGACCGACACGACCGGCGTCGGGGTCATAGTCATAGGTGTGCAGGGTGAAGACGACGCCGGCCTTGCCGAGCGCCAGGGTCGCGGGACTGGTCTTGGCCATGGGCCGCAAGCTAGCTGGACGGCACGGGCTTGAGAATGCGAGACGAGGATCATGCGTGTTCTGCTGATCGCCGTCCTGCTCCTCGCCACCCCCGCCACGGCGCGCGAGATTTCCGGCGCCTCCGGCGGCTCCACGTCGGTGATGGCCCAGGTTGAGAGGCTCAACACCGACCTGCTCAGCCGCGACAGCGCCACGGCCACCCTCCAGCTCTGGTGCGACAGCCACGGGCCCGGCGGCGGGGCCAAGATCGTGGCGCGGCGGATTCGGGGTGCAGACAAGGCGGCGGGCAAGGCCGAACGCCGGGCCCTGGGGGTCTTCGCGCAAACCCGGGTGGCCTATCGCCGGGTCGAGTTGCTCTGCGGCGACAAGGTGCTGTCGGAAGCCGACAACTGGTACGTGCCCGGCCGTCTGACTGCTGCCATGAACACCGCTCTTGAACAGACCCAGACTCCGTTCGGCGTGGTGGTGCGGCCGTTGAAGTTCCACCGCCGGACCCTGTCGTCGGAAGTGTTGCTCGGCGACGGGACCATGACTCAACCCGGCGCGGTAATTATACCCCCGGAGGTGCTGCGGCACCGGGCCGTCCTCTCCACCCCCAATGGCCGTCCCTTCAGCCTGGTGGTGGAGACCTATACCGACCAGGTCCTCGTCTCCCCGCCCTGAGTCTTCCAAGGCCAAGCCCGTTGTCCTAGGGTGGCGCTCCACAACGGGGAGTGGCGACCATGAAGACGGTGGTTTCAAGCATTCTGGCGGCGGCGCTCCTGGTGGGCGCGGCGCCCGCCGCCCTGGGCCAGGACATGGCCAATACCGAGAAACTCAGCCTGCAGCCCAAGCGCGTGAAGGGTCTGCTGCTGGGCTACGGCTACCAGCTCGGGGAGTACTCCGGGCAGGTCAAGGCGATGAACTCGCAGACCCGGGCGCTGGGCATGTTCTCCAGCGACTACGCCAAGACCAACTTCACCATCACCTCGCCGCGCCTGAAGGCCCCGATGACCGTGACCTGCGAGGGCGGCCAGAACCGTCTGGGCATGGGCTGGATCGACTTCAAGCGCAACGACCTGGCCTATGTCTGCAACTTCGTGGGCGGGCCCTCGGACGCCTCCTTCGCCCTGGTGCTGAGCGACGGCAAGTTCCTGGACAAACTCTATCAGCCGCAGCGGGCCGCCGAGATCCGCTATGGCGGCGTCACCCTGCGGGCCAAGACCCGGAAGATGCCCGGGTCCATGCCGCTAGGCGGCGGCGCCACCCCGTCCTACGTGATCCTGAAGGACGACCAGGAGGTGGGGGGCATGGTCCGCACACCCTTCAAGGGGACGGTCTATCTGCCGGTCCAGGGCTCACCCGACCGCGATGCGGCGGCGGCCATGGCCCTGGCCCTGTTCTTCTTCACCGATCCGGGCTCCCAGACGCGATAGAGACTGAGACGCCTCAGCGCTCGATCATCTCGCGGATCTTGGCGGCGAGCTGGTCCAGGGCGAAGGGCTTGGTGATCATCTCCATCTCGGCGTCGAGGAAGCCCGAGCGGATGGCGGCGTTCTCGGCATAGCCGGTGACGAACAGCACCTTGAGGTCCGGCCGGTGCTGGCGGCCGATCTCGGCCACCTGGCGGCCGTTCAGCCCCGGCAGCCCGACATCAGAGACCAGCAGGTCGATCCGCTGGTTCGACTGCAGGATCGGCAGGGCGGCCTGGCCGTCATGGGCCTCGATGGCCGCGTAGCCGAGCTCTGACAGCACCTCCACCACCAGCAGCCGGACCGCCGCATCGTCCTCCACCACCAGGACGGTTTCCCCTGCGCCGCGTGGCAAATCAGGGCGGAGCTGGTTCTCATCATCGACCTGCGCCTCGCCGATGAAGCGCGGCAGGTAGAGCCGCACAGTGGAGCCCTGGCCGACCTCGCTATAGATTCGGGCATGGCCGCCGGACTGCCGGGCGAAGCCGTAGATCATCGACAGACCCAGGCCCGTGCCCTGGCCGATGGGCTTGGTGGTGAAAAAGGGGTCGAAGGCCTTGGCGATCACCTCGGCGGTCATGCCAACACCGGTGTCGCTGACCGACAGCACCGTATAGTCGCCGGGCTTCAGGTCCTCATGGCGAGAGGCGTAGCCGATATCCAGGTGGGTGTTGGCGGTCTCGATGGTCAGCTTGCCGCCGGAGGGCATGGCGTCGCGGGCGTTGATGGCCAGGTTGAGGACCGCGTTCTCCAGCTGGCCCGCATCGCCAAAGGCCGGCCAGGCGTCGGGCGCCAGCGCGATGGCCAGCTCCACCTGTTCCCCCAGGGTGCGGCGCAGCAGGTCGCCCATGGAGTCCACCAGGCTGTTGACGTCCACCGCCTTGGGGTCCAGCGACTGGCGGCGTGCGAAGGCCAGCAGGCGGTGGGTCAGGGCCGCGGCGCGGCCGGCCGAGGTGGTGGCCGCGTCCATGAACCGGTTGATGTCGGCGAAGCGGCCGTCGTCGATGCGTCGCTGGATCAGGTCCAGGGAGCCGATGATGCCGGTGAGCAGGTTGTTGAAGTCATGGGCGATGCCGCCGGTGAGCTGGCCCACCGCCTCCATCTTCTGGGCCTGACGCAGGGCGTCCTCGGCCTCCCGCAGACGGGCCTCCCCCTCCTTGTCGGCGGTGACGTCGCGGGCGACGCAGTAGATCAGGCCCTCATCGGAAACCGCGGTCCAGGACAGCCAGCGATAGTCGCCGGCCTTGTGTTGGAAACGGTTCTCGAACCGCTGCGTCGGCTGGCCCTCGGCGATGGTCGCGGTCTCAGCCTGACTGCGGGCGCGGTCGTCGGGATGCTGCAGCCACTCGGTCGTGCGACCGGCGAGGTCAGCCTCCGACCAGCCCAGGCTGGCGGTCCAGGCGGGGTTGGCGCTCAGCACGACACCCGAATTGTCGGTGACCAGAAGCAGGTCTCGGCTGACGTTCCAGATGCGGTCGCGCTCGCGGGTGCGGGTCTCGACCTCCTCCTCCAGGGCCTGCTGGTGGCTGGCCTGGACCTCGCGGGCCTCGACGATCTCCTCGACCTCGGCTGCGGCCCCGACCCAGCGGCTGATGGCGCCGGCCTCGTCGCGCACCGGCAGGCCGCGCACCAGGAACCAGCGATAGGTCCCGTCATGCCGGCGCAGGCGGAACTCGATATTGTAGGGATCGCCGGAGGCCACGCAGGCGGTCCAGACGCCCGCCACCCGCTCCAGATCTTCGGGATGGATGGCGTTCAGCCAGCCGTCGGCCACCGTCTGCTCCAGACTGAGACCCGAATAGCTCAGCCATTGCTGGGTCGCGTAGTCGAGGGCGCCGGTGGGGTGGGCGCTCCAGGCGAAGCCCGGCATGGTCTCTGTGAGGGTGCGGAACCGCTCATCGCTGTCGCGCAGGGCAGCCTCGGCGGCCTTCATGTCGGTGATATCGAAGCTGACGCCGATATAGCGCGGCGGCGCGTTTTCCTCGGCGGGGAGCACCTCGCCGCGTCGCCCCAGCCAGCGGACTTCGCCGGTGTCAGGCCGGGTGATCCGGTACTCCGCGTATTCCAGCGGATTGCCGCCGCTGGCCAGGCGCGCGGGTCCGGTCACGCCCCGATCCTGGACCTCCACCAGGCTGACGAGCAGGTCCTGGTTGACTTCCACGTCGGGGCCGAAACCCCAGATGCGGCGGTATTCGTCGGAGACGTCGAGGCGGCCGGTTTCCGGATACCATTCAAAGGCGCCCACCCGGCCGGCGCGCTGGGCGATCTGCAGCCGCTCGTCGGCCCGCACCCGCTCGGTGATGTCGAAGACGATGGCCAGCACCCCGGCGGGCGCGCCGCTTTCGTCCAGCACCGGGCTGTAGTCGAGATCGAGGAACACCTCCTCCGGCGCGCCGTGGCGGTGCAGGACCAGGCTGGTCTTGCGGTAGGCGAGCGTGCCGCCGGCCAGGCCCACCTTCATGACGTTGGCGTTGAACTCGGCCACCTCGGGCCAGCCCTCCAGCACGCGGGAGCCCAGCAGGGCCGGATGGCGTCCGCCAGCGAACACCGAATAGGCGTCGTTGTAGATCATCACCCCGTCGACGCCCCACAGCATGACGATGGGGACCGGGGACTGCAGCAGGATGTCGGTGGCGGTCTTCAGGCTCTGGGGCCAGCCGGAAATGGCGCCCAGGCTGGTGGCGCTCCAGTCGAACGCGCGGATCAGGGCGCCGGTCTCGCCGCCGCCCCTGGGCCACTCGGTTCCGGGAAGATCACGCGCACTCATGCGCGGCGCCAACGACTGACCAACAAGCTCAAGCTCCCCCTCAAGCGCCCTAAACGCGCAAGCTCGGCAATGGCTGCGTCAGGAGGCTGGGAATTTCGCCATATTGGGCCTGGGGATCGCCCAGGTGAAGGCGCCGGCGGCCTTGCACTTGTCGCGCGCGAAATCCGACCAGGCGGCGACGAAACCCTCGGGACGCTTGTCGGACGGTGTCGCGCTCACCCGCACGAAGGTGACAGGCCGAACCAGGGTGACGGCGGCGATCTGCTCCCAGAGGTCCCGCTCGGCCACCGGCTCGCCCTTGGCGTCGATCCAGCTGCTGGTCCGCCAGGCCGCCAACTGGCCCGCCCCGCCCATCAGGACGGTGCTGTCGGAGTGCAGGGTGATCGGGGTGGGCACGGGGACATCGGTGAGATCGGTGAGCGCCCGGAGCACGGCGGTCAGCTCCATGCGCGGCGTCGTCGCCTGGCGCTCGCCACCGGCCACACCCCGGGCCTCGCCGGCCCAGAGCCGGACATAGGCCCAGCCGCCAAAGCCCCGGCTGTCGGTGCAGACGCCGTCGGTCCAGATGCGCAGTGCGTTCATGGGCGCCTCATCGTCCAGACCGGGTCGCCCCGCAAGCCCTAAGCCTTGCGGGCGCCGCGCAAAGGGCTCATCTCCCTGCCATGTTGAAAGAAGAAATCGGCGATCGCGCCAGTGAGATCATCTGGCGCGGCCGCCAGTGGATCGTCACCAATTTCGGCCTCGAGACCCTGGGCGATCCCTTTCCCTACGAGGTGGCCGCCACCCGGCTGACCGAGGGGTGGCAGGGCGCCGATGAGAGTCTGCTGGCCTGGCCGATGGAGCTGGCCGGCAAGACCTGGGTCGACTACCGAGACTTCGTCACCGCCTATCTGGTGGCGCTCGGCGTGCACCAGGAGGCCTATTCCCCCGTCGACGTGGCCACCATCAAGGCCTCCCTCAACGAGGGCCGCGCCATGTGGGAAGCCACCAAGGCCGAGATGCTCGGCGACATGGATGATGATTGAAAATCATCCGCTCACCCCGGCCTTCTGCTTGCGCAGAGACCGGGATGACACTCGAGGGGCGACGCCGCCTTGTTCGTGAGGTTTGTGGTTCGCTTTGGAGCCTCACCGCGTCGCGGGCGGCGGAATTAGATCACGCCGCCCAGCGGGCCAGGTCCTGGCGGCCTTGCAGAACCCCCAGCACATCCTCCAGCCCGAAGGCCGGGTCGTCGGCGTGGAGAGCGCCGTAAACGCCGTTGGCGAAGGCCAGATCGGCGGGGGTCTTCACCCGCCAGTCGAGGGCCGACCAGTCGCGCCGCGCCATGCAATGGGCCTGGGGGTAGCGTTCAGGTTGGCTACGAATCTGGGCGAGCGGCGAGGTTCCGGCGGCGGTGGCCTCATCGGCCTCGGCGGCGGTGCGGGTGAGCGCCTGGGCGGTGACCACCTCGACCTCCAGCCCCATGGGAAAGGTCCGTTGCACGCGGTTCGACGCGTAGGCCACGCCGGTGGCGAGCGCCAGGCGGATGGTCTCGTCGATGACGCCGGGGTCGACGAAGGGTGAGTCGCCCTTGATGCGCACCACATGGCTGACGGGGCCGGCGGCTTCGACGCAGCGCATGAACCGGCGGGTGAGGTTCTCCGAGGCGCCGCGGAACACGGTCTGGCCTCGGGCGACCAGGAAGCTGGCCATCGGATCGTCCACCGCCTCGTCGCTGGTGGCGACGATCAGCTTGGACAGGCAGCGGGCCTGACGGATGCGCTCCACCTGGCGCAGAATCATCGGCTCGCCGCGCAGGGGCGCCATGGCCTTGCCGGGCAGTCGGGGCGAGGTCATCCGGGCTTGAAGGATTGCGAGGATCATGGGGCGCGGGCTCCTTTTGAGCCTTGCGCGGGGGCTGCTCTCTAAGCGGCGGCCCAGGCGCGGGGGTCGAGGGCGACCGGATCGTCGATCGCCATGTCGTCCCAGTCGAGGTCGGGCGGCGGGCTGGAAGCCGCGGCGATCACCGCGTTCAGCTCGGCCGCGGTGGTGACGCCCACCAGGACGGCGGCAGCTTCGGGACGGGACAGGGCGAAGCCAAGGGCCGCCTGCAGCGGATCGGACCGGCCCTCGGCGATCAGCCGGCGGGCCCGGGAAATCCGGCTGGCGGCTTCCTTCAGGTGGTTGGGGGCCCGGTCGGCGGGCAGGAACAGCAAGCCCGACAGGAAGATCGAGCGCAGGTGCACCTCGATGCCGATGCCGGTGAGGGCCGCAAGCGTCCCGTCGATCAGCAGGCGCTGGTCGAGCAGGGAGGCCGGGGCCTGGATGATGTCAGGACGGAACCGGCGGGCCACGCCCAGCGGATCGTCGGAGGCGAAGACTGAGACGCCGATCTTGCGGGTCACGCCCTGGTCCTTCAGCGCCTTCAGCCGGTCCCAGAGGGCCAGGCCGTGGGGGCCGAACAGGTCTGTGGCCGAGGGCACCAGGATGGCGTCGACATGGTCCACGCCCAGGCGGCGCAGGGACGCGTGGACCTCGGCCTCCACGAAGTCGGGGCCGCGATCGGGGCGGACCGTGGAGATCGAGACCTTGAAGGGGTTGGGCCGGGGCATGATGTCCCCCAGCACGCTCTCCACCTGGGGAGACCAGCCGGCGACGTCGAAACAGGCCAGTCCGGTGCGCGCGGCGATGTCCAGGATATCGCGCACCTCGGCCTGAGGCGGGCGGCCACGCAGACTCGCCTGTTCGAGGGCGAACTGGGCGGAACCGAGACCGAGCTTGGAAAGCGGAGACGTCATGAACAACGCTGGTTGCGAGACTTAAGAGTCACCATTTACGGGGCAAGGCCTAAAGAAGCGGTGTCTGGAACCTTTCACGGGGGTTAAGCTGACCGGGATGAGAGAACCCCTGCCCGAGTGGCCATTGTTCGGCATGGCCGAGGATGTGCGCCCCGCTTTGCGGGAAGCCGCGCAACGAAATCAACCGCTTGCGCTCGCCACCCTGGTGGCGGTGGAGGGCGGAGGCCCGCGGCCGGTGGGAACCCAGATGGTGTTCGCCGAGGCGATCGTCTCTGGTTATTTTTCAGGCGGCTGTGTGGAAAGCGATATCGCCGACCATGCCGCCTCCTGCCTTGAGGACGGAGCGCCCCGGCGCCTGGTCTATGGCGAGGGCAGCCCCTGGCCGGACATCCAGCTGCTGTGCGGCGCGCGCATCGAAATCTTCCTGGAGCGGGTTCCGGCCGGCGATCCGGCGCTGGCTGAACTGCTGGCCGCCCAGGCCGAGCGGCGGCCCGCCGTCTGGATCAGCGACGGGGTCAAGCGGCTCTGCGTGGAGCCCGGAACCGAAACCGCCTGGGAGGGCGCCATCGCCCGTCCCTACGACCCGACCCCGCGTCTGGTGGTGTTCGGCTCCGACCCCACGGCGCTCGCCATCGTCCAACTGGGCGCCCAGAGCGGATTTGAGGCCACGCTCGTCCGTCCCAAGGGCCCGGAGGCGGGACCGCCCATCACGGGCGTCGCCTATCTGCGCTCCGAGCCGGCGATGGCCCTGGCCGCCATCGGGACCGACGCCTGGACCGCCATCGCCATCGCCACCCACAATCTTGAGACCGACCGCACGGCGCTGGCCGCCGCCCTGCCGTCCCAGGCGGGTTATGTCGGCCTGCTGGGCGCGCGCAAGCGCCTGCCCGAGCGCCTGGCGCCCCTGCGTGCGGCGGGCGTGCCCGAGAGTGTCCTGCTGCGCGTCCACGCTCCCATCGGCCTCGACATCGGCGGCAAGGCGCCCTGGGAGGTCGCCGTCTCGGTGATCGGCGAGATCATGGCCCTGCGCCATGCGCGCACGCCGGAGACGCCGCGCGAGCCGGTGTCCAAGCGCGACAAGGCCGACGCCTGATTTCGAGGCGCCTTTCGTCGTAGACGGTCGATCACGGATCGGACCTCTTGGCGCATCCGTCGTCGAACCGCATGCAGAGCGTATGAAACACCTCGTCCCGCCTGACTTCGTCGTGCCGCTGCGTCTGGAGACCCCGGACTTCGTCCTGCGGCCCCTGCTGATCACCGACGTGGTGAAGGACTACGACGCGGTGATGACCAGCGTGGCGCAGCTGCAGAGCATCTTTTCGCGCCAGACCCGTTGGCCGGAGGGACTGAGCTTCGAGGACGACCTCATCGACCTCGGCTGGCACCACAAGGAGTTCAAGGTCCGCCGGTCGTTCGCCTACACGGTGATGTCCTACGACAAGTCGATCTGCCTGGGCTGCGTCTACATCAATCCCACGGACCTGACCGGCTACGACGCCGAGGCCTTCTGTTGGGCCCGCAGCAGCCACCCCCATCTCGACCAACCCCTCTATCAGGTCCTCAAATCCTGGTTGCAGACCGACTGGCCCTTCGCGGCGGTGGCCTATCCGGGGCGGACCCTGACCTGGGACGAGGTGGAATCCCTTAAGTCTTAACGGAAACGCCCTCTCCGAGGGGCGCCTTAAGCTTAACCTGACGCCCCCAGGTTGCGCGCGATTGGCGCCCTGCGCTCCACCCCTAGGTTGCGGCACTCGGCGGTCAGGCCGGTGTGGGAGGGGTCGATGTTTCTCAACGGTGGGTCCGGCAAGGACAAGCTCACGGGCGGCGCGGGCGCCGACACTTTGTACGGCCTGGGCGGCGACGACTCGCTCTCCGGTCTCGGCGGCGAAGACGTCCTGACCGGCGGTGACGGCAATGACACCCTCTCGGGCGGCGCCAACGACGACTACCTGATGGGCGACCTCGGCAATGACCGGATCGACGGCGGCACGGGCAATGACTGGGCCGGCTACGAGAACGCCAGCTCCGCCGTGAAGGTCGACCTGGCCCTGACCACCGCTCAGAACACCCTGGGCGCCGGGACCGACCAGCTGGTCTCCATCGAATACGTCCACGGCTCGGCCTATGCCGACACCCTCAGCGGGACCTCCGGCGCCAACTACATCTTCGGCGGCTCGGGTAATGACAGTCTCGTCGGTCGTGCCGGCGACGACTTCCTGGCCGGCGGCGCGGGTGACGACACCATCGACGGCGGCGCGAACGACGACACGGTCAGCTTCGACGACGGCGTCGCCGGCGGCGTCGTGGTCTCGCTCCTTACCCAGACCGCCGACGGCCACGGCCATGACAACCTGATCTCGATCGAGAGCGTCTACGGCAGCGGCGACGCCGACAGCATCGTCGGCAACGACGTGGACAACTACCTGTTCGGCGGGGCGGGCGCGGACACGATCGTGGCCGGTGGGGGCGCGGACTATGTCGATGGCGACGCCGGGAACGATCTCATCCTCGCCGGCGCGGGCGACGACAACATCGCAGGCGGCGCCGGCATCGACACCGTCAGTTTCGATGACGGCGTTGTCGGCGGTGTAACTGTGTCTCTGGCGACCCAGACCGCCGAAGGTCACGGCCACGATAGCCTGATCTCGATCGAGAACGTCATCGGCAGCGCCTATTCGGACAACATCACCGGCGACGCCTCGAACAACTTCCTGTCTGGCGGTGGCGACAACGACACGATTTTCGGCGGTGACGGCGACGACCTGCTCGCCTCCGGCCTGGGCCGAAACCTGCTGGATGGCGGCGCCGGCCTGGACACGGTCACCTACCAGGGCGGCGTAGAGGCCATCTATGTCAACCTCACCACCGCATATGCAATCTCCGGGTCGGGCGGGACCTACGACCTGTTGTCGTCGATCGAAAATGTGCGCGGAACGGACTTCGACGACGACATCACCGGGGATGGCGGCAGCAACTATCTCGTGGGGGGCGGTGGTCGCGACCACCTCGATGCGGGAGCCGGCGGCGCGGACACTCTGGAGGGCGGCGCAGGCGACGACTACATCACCATCGGCGACCAGAGCTCATCGAACATTCTGTTCGTGGGAGGTGAGGGGAAGGACGCCCTTGTCTTCTTCGGCGGCGGCCCCAATCTCGGGGCCGGGGTGACCCTTGATCTCGCGGCAACCGGGTCGCAGCAAATCGGCGCTGGCCACACCCTGACCCTGTCTTCGGTGGAAGATGTATATGGGACCGAAGGTGCCGACACCATTTACGCCAGCGACGCGACCAACACGCTGCTGAGCTTTGGGGGCGCCGACCACTTCGTGTTCAGGACGCTGGCGGAACTCGGCAATGGCGATCAGGCCGACGTGATCTATGGTGCCGAGTGGCATCCGATCATCGACGTCTCGGCCATCGACGCCGACACGACGCTTGCTGGAAACCAGGCCTTCCAGCTCCTGGCGGCTGGGGCAGGCTTCACGGGTCACGCCGGTGAGGCCATCCAGCTATGGGACGCCACCTGGGGGGGCTACGTGGTCCAATTCGATGTCAACGGCGACAGTGTTGCTGACGCTGCGCTGAGGTTCACGACCTATGGCCCGCCTGCGGGAAGCTCACAGTTCATCCTCTAGCCTCTCACCCCGCCCGGTCCAGCAGCAGCACCTCGACGAGGTCGCCTGCCGCCGAGGCAGGGGCGCTCATCGGGCGCTTGAGCAGGGCGTCGGCGGCGGCGAACACCGTGACCAGGGACGAGTCCTGGTCGCGGTAGGGCTGGGCGACTAGGCCGCCGTCGGCGTAGGTCAGCTTGGCGCGCATCCAGTGCTCGCGGGCGCCGTTGGCCGACAGCGGCTCTGCCAGGCGGGCCGTGGCCATGCGGGGGGCGGGGGGCGCGCCGGTCCAGGCGGCGATCAGCGGCTTGAGGAACAGCTCGGCGCAGACGAAGGCCGAGGCCGGGTTGCCCGGCAGGCCTAGCAGCCGGCGGCCGTCGGCCAGGACGCCGAAGAAGGTCGGTTTGCCCGGCCGCACCGCCACGCTCTCGACGCGGTACGCGATCCCCAGGGACTCGGCGGCGCTGCGCACCAGGTCGTGGTCGCCCACCGAGGCGCCGCCCACCGTGACGATCAGGTCGGCGTCGGCGCCGCGCATGGCTGCGATCACCGCATCGAGCTGGTCGCGGATGCCGCTCAGCTTGCTGGCCTCCGCGCCCCAGGCCTCGCACATCACCTTCAGCGCCGGCGCGCCAGAGTCGTAGATCTGAAACGGCCCCGGCGTGGCGGGCGCCTCGACGATTTCCTCGCCGGTGGACAGGATGGCGATGCGGGGTTTGCGGTGAACCGAGACTTCGGCGCGGCCAGCGGAGGCGGCCAGCGACAGCCGCCAGGGGTCGATGCGGGTCCCGTGGGTCAGCAGGATGTCACCGGCCCGGAAGTCCTTGCCCGCCTCACGGATATTGTCGCCGGGCGCCGCGGCGGGGACCGTAACCTGGTCACCGTCCCGCGTCGCGTTCTCCTGGATCACCACACTGTCGGCGCCGTCGGGCAGGGCCGCGCCGGTGAAGATGCGGGTCGCCTGGCCAGCGGACAGCACACCCTCGTAGCCATGGCCCGCCGCGCTCTCACCGACGACGGTCAAGGCGCCCGGCGTATCGGTGGCGCGGACGGCCCAGCCGTCCATGGCGGAGTTGGTGAAGGGGGGCTGGGCGCGGACGGCGGCGACATCTTCGGCCAGCACGCGGCCGTTGGCGGTCTGTAGCGGGACGCTCTCGGCCGGCAGGGCGGTCGCCTCGCCCACCATGGCGGCGCGCGCCGCCTCGACGGTCATCAGCTTCACGGGCGCTTCCAGTCGCCGGACTTGCCGCCGGTCTTCGACCTCAGGCGCACGGCCTCGATGGTCATGGCCTTATCGGCGGCCTTCAGCATGTCATAGACGGTGAGGCAGGCGACGGAGACGGCGGTGAGCGCCTCCATCTCCACCCCGGTCTGGCCGGTGGTGCGGACCCGGGCGGTGACCGCCAGGCCGCCTTTGCCGGGCTCGACGCGGACCTCGACCTTGGAGAGCGCCAGGGGATGGCAGAGCGGGATCAGGTCCGACGTCTTCTTGGCCGCCATGATGCCGGCGATCTCGGCCGTGGCGCGCACATCGCCCTTCTTGGCGTCGCCGGACAGCGCCAGGGCCAGGGTCTCGGGCGACATCCGCACGAACCCCTCGGCGATGGCCTCGCGGGCCGTCACCGCCTTGGCCGAGACGTCGACCATATTGGCGCGGCCAGTCTCGTCGATGTGGGTCAGGCGGCTCATTTCTCGAGCAGGCGCGGCATCAGCTCGACCATGTTGCAGGGGCCATGGCGGCTGTCGAGCTGGGCGGAGATGACCTTGTCCCAGCCGTCCTTCACCGCCCCGTTGGAGCCGGGCAGGCAGAAGACGAAGACCCCGCCGATCAGGCCGGCGGTGGCGCGGCTCTGCAGGGTCGACAGGCCCACCGACTGGTAGCTCACCAGGTGAAAGACCACCGAGAAGCCGTCGATCTTCTTGTCGAACAGCGGCTCGACGGCTTCGGGCGTCACGTCGCGGCCGGTGATGCCGGTGCCGCCGGTGGTGATGATCGCGTCCACGGTCCCCGAGGCGACCCAGGCCTTTATCTGCATCCGGATCTGGTCGACGTCGTCCTTGACGATCTCCTTGGCCGCCAGCTCGTGGCCGGCGCCGGTGATGCGCTCGGCCAGCACATGGCCGGAGGTGTCGCTCTCCTCGTCGCGGGTGTCAGAGACGGTCAGGACCGCGATACGCACCGGGACGATCTGCAGCTTCTCGTCGATGCGGCCGCCGGGGACCAGGACAGGGGCGTTCATGGGGTGGGTTCCTCCCAGCGGGCGATGTCGGCGTGGTCCTGGGCCTTAGGCTCGATCCAGCGGGCCTGGCCGTCGGGACCGGTCTCCTTCTTCCAGAAGGGGGCCCGGCTCTTCAAGTAGTCCATCAGGAAATCGCAGGCCTCGAAGGCCGCCCGGCGATGGCCCGCCGCCGTGGCCACGAAGACGATGGCCTCGCCGGGCACGATCTTCCCGACGCGATGGGTGATGGAAAAGTCGTCCAGCTTGAACCGCTCGCGGGCGCCGTCGGCGATACGGCCGATCTCGGCCTCCGTGAAGCCCGGATAGGCCTCCAGCTCCAGGGTGGTGGTGGCGCCCTGTTCGGCGCGGGCCAGGCCGGTGAAGGTGGCCACGGCGCCGGTCTCGCTGCGGTTCTTGCAGAATGCGGTCAGCAGGGCGCCGGGGTCGAAAGGCTGGTCGGTCAGCGCGATCATCCGCCGCTCATGGCCGGCAGAAAGGCCACCTCGGAGCGGGCGGTGAGGGCCGCGTCGCCGCGCACGATGGCTTGGTCGAGCGCCACCTGGACGCCGGGGGCCGACAGCGCCTCGGCCAGACCCTCGTCCTCCGCGCAGAGCTGGGCGCGCAGGGCGGCCAGCGACGCCGGCAGGGGATCCAGGGTGCGCTCACGCCAGCCGGCGATATCGCTCAGGCGTCCGAACAGCAGGACCTTGGCCACGCTAGACCCTCTCCGGATCAGGTTGAATCAACCTGATCGGATGAAGAGGGCCGATCTCTTTGAATCTAGAGCATGTCCGGGCGGCGAACCGGTTTCCACTTGCGCCTGACATGCTCTAGCCCCCCGTGGTGGACATGTGCCGGGCGACGGCGGGGGCGGAGGCTCGGACGATCTGGAAGTCGTGGCCCTCCGGCTTGGCGTCCACGGCCAGGCGGATGGCGTCCTCCAGGCCCGCCTCGTCGGCGCCGCCACGGATCACCGCGCGCAGGTCGCTGGCGTCTTCTCGCCCCAGGCAGGTGTGCAGGGTGCCGGTGCAGGTCAGCCGCACGCGGTTGCAGGCCTCGCAGAAATTGTGGCTGAGCGGGGTGATGAAGCCCAGGCGGCCGCCGGTTTCCTCGACGGTGACGTAGCGGGCCGGGCCGCCGGTGACGTGGTCTGAGTCGGTGAGGGTCCAGAAGCTTTCCAGCTCCCGGCGCACGTCCTTCAGCGACAGGAACTGATCGGTGCGGTCCACCTCGATTTCCCCCAGCGGCATGGCCTCGATCAGGGTCATGTCGGCGCCACGGGCGTGGGCCCAGGCGATCAGGTCAGGAAGCTCGGCGGCGTTGTCGTCCTTCAGCGCCACGGCGTTGACCTTCACAGCGATCCCGGCGGCGAGCGCCGAGTCGATCCCGGCGATGACCTTGGCCAGGTCCCCGCCCCGGGTCAGCTTGCGGAACAGGTCGGGCTTGAGGGTGTCCATGGAGACATTGATCCGGCGGACGCCGAACTTCGCCAGGTCGCTGGCGAACTCGGTCAGGCGGGTGCCGTTGGTGGTCAGGGTCAGCTCGTCCAGGGCGCCCGATTTCAGGTGCCGCGACAGGTTCTCGATCAGCCCCATGACGCCCTTGCGCACCAGGGGCTCGCCGCCGGTGATGCGCAGCTTGCGGACGCCGAGCTTGATGAAGCCGGTGGCGAGACGGTCGAGCTCCTCGAGGGTCAGGACCTCCGCCTTGGGCAGGAAGGTCATGTGCTCGGCCATGCAGTAGACGCAGCGCAGGTCGCAGCGGTCGGTGACCGAGACCCGCAGATAGGTCACGGTCCGACCGAACCCGTCGATCAGGGCCGGGCGCGAAGTCACTTGCGAAGGGGCGTCGTCATAGGGCGTCATGCGGAGCCTAACATAGAGGGGAACCACGGCGCGTGACAGGGGTGGGCGGATTCGAGGCGATCGTCCTGGCGGCGGGCGCCGGAACGCGGTTCGGCGGCGGCAAGCTGCTGGCCCCCTATGGCGAGGGGGTTCTGCTGGACGGCGCCCTGCGCGCGGCCTTCGCGGCCCCGGTGCGCGGCGTGACCGTGGTGACCGGCTCCGACCCCAGCCGGGTCGGCGCGGCGGTGACGGCCTATGCGCGGCAGGCCGGCTGCTACGAGCGCCTGAGGATCGTCCATGCCGTGGACCACGCCGAGGGCATGGGCGCCTCCTTGCGCCATGGCGCCGCCGCCCTGCCGGCGGATACGCAAGGCGTGTTCGTCTTCCTGGGCGATATGCCGCGCATCCCGGTCTCGGTGCTGGCGCCCTTGGCCCAGGCCGTGCGTGACGGCGCGCCGGCCGCCGCGGCGTCGTTCGGCGGCAAGCGCGGCCACCCGGCGGTGATCGGTGCGGCCCTGATTCCGCAACTACTCACCCTCCAGGGCGACGCCGGCGCGCGGGCCGTGCTGCAGGGCTTGGGCGACGAGCTCGTGCTGGTTCAGGCCCCCGACGACGGCGTGTTGTTCGATGTCGACAAGCCGTCCGATCTCGACGTTGGTGCGAAGAAGTAGTATTTCTTCGCCAAGGAGATTTGCCATGTCCAAGGTCGAAAAGCTGTCTATCGCTCTGACGGGTGAACTGGCCGAGCAGGTTCGGGTCGCCGTTCGGACGGGCGACTACGCGTCCTCCAGCGAGGTGATCCGCGAAGCACTGAGGGATTGGACCGACAAGCGCGAGCGCCGTGCCGCCAAGTTATCGGAACTGCGGAAGCTTATCCAAGAAGGCATCGATAGCGGCATTGCGCCCGGAAGACGTACCGTGGAGGAAATTTCAGCCGAAGGGCGGCGCATTCTCGCAGAGAGAAAGTTCTCTTGAGCTGGGAAGTCCGGCGAACGCGTCGCGCGGAAGCCGACCTTGTCGATATCTGGATTTACATCGCGGCAGACAGTCCGGCCGCCGCCGAGCGGGTGATTCTGAAACTTGAGGCGGCGGAAGGCCGGCTGGCCGAGTTTCCCGAGATGGCGCCGTTGCGAGAGGATCTCTTGCCCGGTGTCAGAGCCTGGGCCGTCGGTGACTATCTAATCTTTTATCGGGTCGAGCCAGACGCCGTGGAGATCCTGAGAATCCTCCACGGCGCCCGTGATCTGGACGACCTGATCGGCGGCTAGGCCTTCACGAAGGGCAGGCTCGTCGTCGCCTGGCCGTTGAGGGCCAGCAGGGCGTTGGCGACGGCGGGGGCGATGACCGGGGTGCCGGGTTCGCCGGTGCCGGAAGGCGCGTTGCCGGAGGGGACGATATAGGTCTCCACCGTCGGGGCTTCGGAGTTGCGCAGCACCCGGTAGGTGTCGAAGTTGGTCTGCTCGACCACCCCGTCCTTCAGGGTCACCTTGCCGAACAGCGCCGCCGACAGGCCATAGCAGATGCCGCCTTCCATCTGCGCGGCGATCTGGTCGGGGGAGATGGCCGTGCCGCAGTCGACGGCGGTGACCACGCGGCCGACCTTGGGCTGGCCATCCACCAGCTTCACCTCGGCCACCTGAGCGACGAGGGTGCCGAAGCTCTCGTGCACGGCGACGCCGCGCGACCAGCCGGCGGTTGCGGGCTTGTCCCATCCGGCCTTCTCGGCGGCGAGGTTCAGCACCGCCAGATGGCGGGTGGCCCCGGCCTTCTCATAGAGGGTCCGGCGATAGGCCACCGGGTCCTTGCCGGCCTTGCGGGCCAGCTGGTCGATGGTGTGCTCCATGACGAAGGCGGTGTGGGTCGCCCCCACCGAACGCCACCACAGCACCGGCACGCCCACATCGGGCATCAGCACCTGGGCGTCCACCACCGGGGTGGCCTTCAGATAGGGCGAACCCTTGGCGCCCTCGACCGTGGTCTCGTCGATGCCCTTGGACGGGATCGGCGAACCCTTCATCAGGGTCTGGGTCACCACGCGGTGGCGCCAGGCGACCGGATAGCCATCCTTGTCCAGGGTGATCTTCAGGGCGTGGTGGGTCAGGGGGCGGAAATAGCCCGCCGCCATGTCGTCCTCGCGGGTCCAGACCAGCTTCACCGGCCGCATCTTGCCGACCTTCTTGGCGATCTCGACACACTCGGCGACGTAGTCCGACTGGAAGTTGGCGCGACGGCCGAAGGAGCCGCCGGCGAACAGGGTCTCAATCTCCACCGCGCCCGGCAGCATGCCGACGATCTTGGCGGTGTTGAGCTGGTCCACCGTGGGGATCTGCGAGCCGAAGGTCAGCTTGGCCTTGCCGACCCCGACCTGGGCCACGCAGTTCATCGGCTCCATGGCCGCATGGGCGAGATAGGGGAAGTCGTAGGTGGTCTCGAAGATCGTGCCCTGGACCTTCTTGGCGGCGTCGCCCTTGGTCTCGAAGGCGGCCCACTCGGTCTTCTCCGGCAGCTTGCCCTTGCCGGCCGCCCACTGGCGATAGTTCGCGGCCATGGTCTCGGAGCTGGCCTTCTCGGCGCCGCTTTCGTCCCAGGTCACCTTCAGGGCCTCGCGCCCCTTGCGGGCGGCCCAGGTGTTGTCGGCGACGACCGCGACGCCGGTGGGGATCTGGTAGACCTCCACGACGCCCGGCACCTTCTTGGCGTCGGCGGCGTCGAAGCTGGCCACCTTGGCGCCATAGCGCGGGGCATGCGCCACCATGGCGGTCAGCATGTCGGGCAGGTGGACGTCCTGGGTGAAGCGGGCGGTGCCGTCGCTCTTGGCCTGGGCGTCCTTGCGGCGCACGCGGTCGGTGCCGATCAGGGTGAAGGTCTTGGGATCCTTCAGCACCGGCGCCTTGGGCGGGGTGACCTTGCCGGCCTCGGGCAGGAGCTGCGCGAAGGTGGCCGACTTGCCGGTCTTGGCGTGGCTGACCACGCTGTCCTTGACGGTGATCTCGCCGGCGGGCGCGTTCCATTTGTTGGCGGCGGCCTCGACGAACATCGCCTTGGCGCCGGCGCCGGCCTGGCGCAGCTGGTTCCAGGAATTGGAGATGGCCGAGGAGCCGCCGGTGCCCTGCACGCCCATGCCGGTATTGGCGTAGACCTTGGCGATGGCGGGCGCCTGCTCGACCGTTACCTTGGACCAGTCGGCGTCCAGTTCCTCGGCGACGATGGCCGCCAGGCCCGCGTGGTTGCCCTGGCCGAACTCGATGTGCTTGGAGATCACCGTCACCGCGCCGTCGGCGCCGATCTTGATGAAGGGCCCGAAGGCGCCGAAATCTTCCTTGGCGCCGACGCTGAGCAGGTCGCCGGGAGAGCAGCCCACCAGCAGGGCGCCGCCCACCAGGGTCGCGCCGACCACGAGATCGCGCCGGGTGGCGCCGGAGGTTTCGCGGGGGGAAAGGATCTTGTTCATGGTGCGCGGCTCCTAGCTCTTGGCCGGGGCGGCGGGCGCCGCGACGGTGGCCGGGACGGGGGCGGCGACCGCCATGCCCGCGGCGTCCTTGATGGCCGCGCGGATCCGCTGATAGGTCCCGCAGCGGCAGATGTTGCCGTCCATGGCCGCGTCGATGTCGGCGTCGCTGGGGTTCGGCTTGGCGGCCAGCAGGGCCGTGGCGCTCATCAACTGCCCCGACTGGCAATAGCCGCATTGCGGCACGTCGTGCTTCACCCAGGCCTGCTGCAGGGGTGAGTTCCCGCCCAGGCTCTCGATGGTGGTGATCTTCACCCCGGCCAGACCCTCGATGGGCATGGAGCAGGAGCGGATCGGCTGGCCATCGGCCAGCACCGTGCAGGCGCCGCATTGGGCCACGCCGCAGCCGAACTTCGAACCCGTCAGGCCCAGCTCGTCGCGCAGCACCCACAGCAGGGGCGTGTCAGGCGCGGCCTTCACCGCCAATGGCTTGCCGTTCACGTCGAGTGTCATGGCCATGGGTCTGTCCCGTCCCCGAATGAGATCCAAGCCGCATCTTAACGTCGTTTAGTCGCCGCGGTAAATGTCGCCGTCGTGGCGGGCGGGGCCGCGACGCGCTAGGTAGATCGACGACGTCTCCGGAGGGGTTTCATGACACGCCGTGTTCTCGCCATTCTCGCCATCGCCGGGCTGCTGACGGGGTCTCCCGCCCTGGCCGCCGATGGCGCCAAGACCTTCC
Organism: Phenylobacterium glaciei; assembly: GCF_016772415.1. Taxonomy (NCBI): domain Bacteria; kingdom Pseudomonadati; phylum Pseudomonadota; class Alphaproteobacteria; order Caulobacterales; family Caulobacteraceae; genus Phenylobacterium; species Phenylobacterium glaciei. The sequence goes on along the minus strand of NZ_JAGSGD010000002.1, from coordinate 42,921 downwards.
AGTTCCAGTGCAAGACCTGCCATGCCGCCAAGAGCTCGCCCATGGGGCCCAGCCTGGCCGGAGTAGCCGGCCGCAAGATCGCCAGCCTGGGCGACTTCAAATATTCCGCCGGCCTGACCGCCAAGGCCGGCGCCACCTGGACCGACGCCAATCTCGACGCCTACCTTACCGCGCCCGCCAAGTTCGCGCCCGGGACGAAGATGCCCAGCGGCGTCGCCGCCCCCGCTGACCGCGCCGCGGTGGTGGCCTATCTGAGGGGGCTGAAATGAGACTGGCCCCCTGGATCGCGCTGGCCGCCGGTTTGATCCTGGCGGGCTGCGCCACCGTCGCGCCGGAGGACGCCAGTGACGCGCCCATGACCTATGCCTGCGGGGCCGGGAAGCGGTTCGTGGCCTCCTACGCCCTGGACGGCCGGATCGTGCGGGTCACCGCCGGCGGTCAGACCACCACCCTGCGCCAGGTGAAGAAGAAGCATGGCGACCCGATCTTCTCGGCCGGCGGCGTGACGCTCACCACCAAGGGGTCGAGCGCCGACCTCGACGGCGCAGCGGCAGGGCCCTACCGGAACTGCAGAACCGGCTAGGGTGGACGCCTTTCCCGCCTATTTCCCGCTGGCCGGCGCCAGGATCGTCGTGGCCGGCTCCGGTGAGGGCGCGCTGAACAAGCTGCGCCTGCTGGCCTCGTCGCCGGCGACGCTGGTGCGGGTGGAGGGCCCTGACGCCTTCCTGACCGGCAGCTATTCCGGCGCCCTGCTGGTGTTCATCGACGGCGAGGACGAGGCCTTCGCCAAGGGCGCGGCGGCGGCGGCCCGCGCCGCCCGCACCCTCGTCAATGTCACCGACCGTCCCGAGCTATGCGACTTCACCACGCCCGCGGTGATCGACCGTGGCGAGGTGGTGGCGGCCATCGGCACTGGCGGCGCCTCGCCCATGCTGGCCACCATGCTGCGCAACGACATTGAGCAGCGGGTGCCGGAGGGCACGGGCCGGGTCGCGGCCCTGTTCCGGAATTTCCAGGACGATGTGCGCGCCAGGTTTCCCGAGCTGCACGCCCGGCGCGCCTTCCTGCGCGAAACCCTGTCGGGCGCGGTCGCCGAGGCCGCCCAGGGCGGCGACATGGAGAAGGCCCAGAGCCTGTTTCGGGCCGCCATCGCCCAGGGCCCAAAGGCGGCGGGCAAGGTGCAGTTCGTGGCCGGGCGCGGGCCTGCTGACCTGCTAACCCTGCGCGCCAGCCGGGCGCTCGCCGCTGCCGACGTGATCGCCGCCGATCCGGGGGCCGACCCCGACATCCTGGCGATGGCGCGGCGCGACGCCGAGCGGATGACGCCGGATGAGGCCACCCCTGAGGCGATGATCGACCTGGCCCGTTCCGGCCGCCGGGTGGTCCGGGTGGTGGTCCAGGCGCCGCCTGCGGAAGAGGTCCGGTTTCTGGCCGCCGCGGGGGTGTCCGTCGAGGTCCTGGCGTCCGCCTCGTGATGGCGCTGACCCCTGACGACTGGGCGGCGATCCAGCTGTCCCTGAAGGTGGCCCTGGCCGCCACCGCCCTTGGCCTTCCGCTTGCCCTGGCCACGGCGCTGGCCCAGGCGCGGGGCCGTTTCGCGGTCCGGGTGCTGCTGGACGTGCTGGTGACCCTGCCGCTGGTGCTGCCGCCGGTGGCGACGGGCTATGGCCTGCTGCTGCTGTTTGGACGCCGGGGCCTGATCGGCGAAGCTCTGGAGAAGGTGGGGATCGTCTTCGCCTTCGACTGGACAGGCGCAGCCCTGGCTGCCGGGATCATGGCCTTCCCGCTGATGGTGCGGCCCATGCGGCTGGCCATCGAGGCCCTGGACAAGGAGGTCGACGAGGTGGCCCGCACGCTGGGCGCCCCGCCCCTGGTGCGGTTCTTCCGCATCACCCTGCCCCTGGCCCTGCCGGGCGTGGCGGCGGGCGCGATCCTAGGGTTCGCCAAGGCGCTCGGCGAGTTCGGCGCGACCATCACCTTTGTCGCCGCCATCCCCGGCGAGACCCTGACCCTGCCGGCCGCCATCTATGGCGCCACCCAGTCGCCTGGGGACGAAGCCCGGGCCGGAATGCTGTGCTTGGTGGCCGCGGCCATCGCCGTGGGCGCGGTGCTGGTCTCCGACCTGGTGGGAAGGCTGGCGACGCGGACGTCGCGGGGCGCGCTCTAGGTATTTATCCGGGTAATATTGACTTCGTATTATATCCGGGTAAAAGATGGGGCTTACCTGGAGCTGCCCCATGCCCATTCCCCACGCCAAACGCCCCGACGTCGAGCGCGCCCTGCTGGCGACCTTCGGCACGGCGGAGATGGACAGCATCGCCACCATCAGCGGCGGGCTCTCCGGCGCCCTGACCTATCGGATCCGGGTAGGCGCCATCGCCTATCTGCTGCGGGTCGAGACACAGCGGGACAGCTTCAAGGACCCTGATCGCTGGTATCGGTGCATGGCCATCGCCGCGAAAGCCTGCCTGGCGCCCCGCGTCCGCTACGCCGATCCGACCACCGGGGTGGCGATCATGGAGTTCATCCCTGAGCAGTCCTGGGCGCTGGACTATGCGGGCACGCGGGAGGACCTGATCGTCGAGGCCGCCCAAGCCATCCGCGCCCTGCACCAGGCGCCGGCCTTCCCGCCGCTGGTGGACTATATGGACGGCATGGACGCGGTGTGGGCCGGGTTCCAGGCGACCGGCCTGCTGGCGCCTGAGGCGATTTCGGAACTGCTGGACCGCTACGGCGCGGTGCGGGCGGTCTATCGCACCGATCCGGCGGACCTGGTTTCCAGCCACAACGACCTGAACCCGCGCAACATCCTCTATGATGGGCGCCGCCTGTGGTTCATCGATTGGGAAAGTTCGTTCCTGGCCGACCGTCACGTGGACCTGGCGACCCTGGCCAACTTCATCACCCACGATACGGCGCAGGAAGACCTGCTGCTGCGCACCTATTTCGGCCAGGCGCCGGACGCCCGGCAGCGGGCGCGGCACGCCGTGATGCGGCAGGTGAACCACCTATTCTACGGCCTGATCATGCTGACCGCCGTGGCGCGTATGCGGCCTGGGGAACAGGCGTCCGGCGGGCTGGAGGGGCCGTCGCTCGCCGAGATCCACCAGGGCATCGGCGCCGGGACCTTCCTCCTGGACGGCTGGGAAGGCCAGGTCGCCTACGGCAAGGCGCGGTTGGCGCAGGCGCTGGCCGGAATGAAATCGCCGGAGTTCGCTCAGGCGGTCAGCGTGCTGACCGCCTGACGGGCTCATTCCCGGTTGGAGCGGGATGCGGGCGGAAAACCGGTTCCCAGTTTTCCTCATCCCGCTCTAGTCGTGCAGGGACCGCTTGTTGGTCTCGGGCAGGAACAGCAGGCAGGTGACCACCGAGATCGCCGTGAAGGCGAAGGGATACCAGAGGCCCGAATAGATGTTGCCCACCGCCGCCACGATGGCGAAGGCGGTGAAGGGCACGAAGCCCCCGACCCAGCCGGTGCCGATATGGTAGGGCAGGGACATGGCGGTATAGCGGATGCGGGTGGGGAATAGCTCCACCAGGGTCGCGGCGATGGGCCCAAACAGGGCGGTGGCGGCGATGACGAAGACCATCAGCACCCCGAACACGCCGGGCAGGTTCATCCGCGCGGGATCCGCCTTGGCGGGATAGCCGGCGGCGGTAAGCCCGCCCTTGATGCGGCCTTCGATTTCCGTCTTCGCGGCCTTGGCGGCGTCCTTGCTCAGGCCGGCGATGGAGCCCGATTCGATGACGGTCTCGCCGATCTTCACCTGGGCCTTGGCGCCGGGAGCGCCCTTCTCGTTGTTGTAGGAGACCCCCGCATTGGCCAGCGTGCTCTTGGCGATGTCGCAGGAGGAGGTGAAGGCGGCCTTGCCCACGGGGTCGAACTGCAGGGAGCATTCGGCGGGGTCGGCCACCACCACGATGGGGGTGCGGGCCTCGGCTTCGGCGAGCGCCGGGTTGGCGGTCTTGGCCAGCATGTGGAAGCCGGGGAAGTAGGCGATCAGCATCAGGGTCATGCCAAACAGCATCACCGGCTTGCGGCCCACCTTGTCCGACAGCCAGCCGAAGACGACGTAGAAGATGGCGCTGACCGCGGTGGCGGCCATCATCAGCAGGTTGATGGTCTCGGCCGGGACCTTCAGGAATTTGTCCATGAAGGTCTGGGTGTAGAAGAAGGCCGTGTACCAGACGGCGCCCTGGGCGAACATGATGGCCACCAGGGCCAGCAGCACGATCTTCAGGTTCTTCCAGGTGCCGAAGGCCTCGGTGAAGGGGGCCTTGGCGATCTCGCCCTCTTCTTTCATCTTGGCGAAGGCCGGGCTCTCCGAAAGCTTCAGGCGCATGAAGATGGAGACCGCCAGCAGGCCTGCCGAGAACAGGAACGGGATGCGCCAGCCCCAGGCGTCGAAGGCCTCGGGTCCGGCGACGCGGCCCACCACGATGCGGGTGGCCAGGATCACCAGCAGGGCGGCGAACAGGCCGAAGGCGGCCGAGGTCTGCACCCAGCTGGTGGAGCGGCCCCGCGCGCCCGGAGGCGCGTGCTCGGCCACATAGATGGCCGCGCCGCCGTATTCCCCGCCGAGCGCGAAGCCCTGCAGGATACGCATCAGCACCAGCAGGGCCGGGGCCAGGAGGCCCGCCTGGGCGTAGGAGGGCAGCAGGCCGATGGCCACGGTGGCCCCGCCCATCAGCACGACGGTGAACAGGAAGGCGCCCTTGCGACCCACCCGGTCGCCGATGCGGCCGAAGACGAGCGCGCCCAGGGGTCGGAAGGCGAAGCCCGCGCCGAACAGGGCGAGCGCGGCGATGTAGCCGGCGGTCTCGGGGAGGCCCGAGAAGAAGGTCTTGGAGATGACCTGGGTCAGGCTGCCGAAGACGAAGAAGTCGTACCACTCGAAGGTGGTCCCCGCCGCCGAGGCCGCCACCACCGTCCGCAGCGAAGCTTCCTTCGCCGGTTCTACCGCTTCAGCCACGCGTCTCTCCCCCGAGCTCTTTGTGGGGCAAGGTCTAGCATTGGCTTGGGCGGGGGTGGAAGGGCAACCACCTCTACCGGCTCATCCCGGCGAAGGCCGGGACACAGGTGAAGCCCGCCAGGCTCCGGGGCGGAACGCAAATGGACGGGTAGATCAGGTCGGGGCGCCGGAGATGAATCTGGGTCCCGGCCTTCGCCGGGATGAGCGGATTTAATCTAGGCTACCGCCTCTGCCTCAAGCTCGGCGGAAGGCCCGCTCAGTCGCGCGATCTCGGTGAGGAGGGCGGTGGGCGAGATCGGCTTGCCGACCACGCCGTCCATGCCGGCTTCCAGATAGGACTGGTGCTGGTGGGACAGCACGTTGGCGGTGAGCGCAACGATGGGAGTCGCGGCCACCACGCCGCCCAGGGCGCGGATGCGGCGGCAGGCCTCCAGACCGTCGATGCCGGGCATCTGGACGTCCATCAGGATCAGATCAAAGCCGCCGCGGGCCGCGGCCTCGACGCCCAGCAGGCCGTCGGCGGCGGTCTCGACGCTGGCGCCCAGGTTCTCCAGCAGCTTGGTGGCGATCATGCGATTGGTGGAATTGTCCTCCACCACCAGGATGCGCAGCCCTTCCAGCACCGGCTCTCCGGTGTCGACGACCGCGACCACGGCCTGCGCGCTGGGGGCGCAGACCTCCAGCCAGAAGACCGAACCCTGGCCCTCGACGGAGGTGAAGCCCACGGCGCCGCCCATCATCTCGGCGAGCTTCTGGGTGATGGCCAGGCCTAGGCCCGACCCCCCGAACTTGCGGGTGGTGGAGGCGTCGCCCTGGTCGAAGCGTTGGAAGATGCGCGCCTGAGCGTCCGCCGGAATGCCGACACCGGTGTCAGCGATCTCGAAGCGCAGCACGCGGCCGGCGCTGGTCTCATGCAGGGCGGCGCGGACCGTGACCTGTCCCTCCAGCGTGAACTTCACCGCATTGCCCACCAGGTTGAATAGGGCCTGGCGCAGGCGGACCGGATCGGTGCGGACCCAGCCGATGTCGGCCATGCCCTCCAGCTTCAGCTCCAGCCCCTTGGCCTCGGCCTGGGGCCGCAGCAGGCGGGTGACCCCCTGGACCAGGGCGGCGGGATCGATGGACTCCTCGGCAAGCACCAGGGCGCCGGCCTCGATCTTGGAGAAGTCGATGACGTCGTTGAGCAGCTCGGCCAGCATCTGGCCGCAGGAGAGCGCCTCCTCCAGCATGGCCCGGCCATCTTCGGTGAGGCTCTCGGTCTTCAACAGGTGCAGGACCCCCATCACCCCGTTCATGGGCGTGCGGATCTCATGGCTCATATTGGCCAGGAAGGCGGCCTTGGCCTCGGCGCCGGCCTGGGCGGCCTCCTGGGCCTCGATGAGGGCCAGTTCCTGACGCTTGCGCTGGTCGAAGTCATGCACCAGGCCGACACCCTTGAGCCAGCGGCCCTTGGAGTCGCGCTTCAGGTGGTGGAAGACCCGCATCCAGCGGGCCTCGCCCGACGGGGTCATGATGCGGGCCTCGAAGGCCTCGCCGGACTTGCGCGTCTCGCCGTTGATGTCGAGGAAGGCCTGGCGGACGCCGGCCATGTCGTCGGCGTGGAACTTGGGGAAGTTCAGCTTCAGGGCGTCGCGGTAGCTGCGCGAGGAGCGGCCGATCAGCTTCTTGAACTCCGGGCTGGCCCAGAAGGTCTTATTGACGTGGTCGATCTCGTAGACCCCGGCGTCGGCGGCGCTCAGCGCCACCTTCAGGCGCCTGGCATTGGTCTGGGCCTCGCGCCGTGCGCTGGCCACCGCCGAGATATCGTCCACATAGACCAGCATGCCGCCGATCTCGCCGGCGGCGTTCATCCAGGGCCTCGCCTCCCAGCGCACCCAGTGCTTGCCACCCTGACTGTCGGTGAAGCGGTCTTCCTTGCTGGAGACCACCTCACCCTTCAGCGCCCGGCGCTGGGCGGCCAGGAACTTCTTGGGGATCGTGGGGAAGACGTCCTCCAGCCGCAGGCCCACATGGTCGCGGTGGACCAGGCTGAAGGCGTGCCGCCAGCGGTTGGAGATCATCAGGTAGCGCAGGTCGCGGTCGAACATGGCCACCGCGAAGGGGGCGTCCTCGATGAGCTGGCGAATCTGGCGCTCGGCGGCCAGGGCCACGTCGCGGGCCGCGGCCAGTTCGGTGATGTCCTGGGACATGCCCTTGAGCGCGAAATAGCCCCGTCGGCGGGCGACACAATGGAAGGTGGTGCGCCAGGTGGACCAGCGGCCGTCCTTGTTCCGCATCCGCTGTTCAAAGGTCTGAGGCTCCCCTTGAAGAACGCCCCGGTTGAAGGCCGTGCGGACCGCCTCCCGTTCGTCGGGATGCAGGATGGCCTCGAAATCGGCGATGGTGACCACCTCCTCGGGGCCATAGCCGGTGATGGCGCGGATGTCGTCTGACCAGTCTATGCGTCCGGTCAGAGGCTCAAAGGTCCAGGTTCCGACGCCGGCCGATTCCGATAGCAGCAGGCGGGTGCGCCGCGCATCCTCAAGTTCCGCCTCGCGTTCCCGCTCGCGGGTGACGTCGCGCAAGACGCCGATGATGTGGCCGTCGTCGGTGAGCTGGCTGCGGCCCTCGAACCAGCGATAGGCGCCGTCCTTCATGCGCATGCGGGCGACGTTCTGGCCGGTGCGGGTTTCGAACAGGCGCTCGGCCAGTTTTCCGAAGTCGGGGAGGTCGTCGGGGTGGATGAACTCGGCGGCGTACTTGCCGACGATCTCGTCGCTGGCCCAGCCGGTGGCCGTCGTCCAGGCCGGGTTCACCAGCTTGAAGCGCGCATCAGGACCGATGACGAGCATGAGTTCCTGGCTGTTGGCGAACAGCCACTCGATCATCGGCCCGTGCTCCGTCGGCGTGTTGGTCGCACGCTCTTCCGGCATGGAAAATCCCCCAGTTCGGGGCGAATTCTTAGCCCCGAAGCGTAAACGCAACGTTCGAAAGAACCGTTTTTGCCAGCCAAAGTTGCAGCGATGCCCGTCTGCGAAGCTTACAGAGAATTCACTATCGTGCGTCGCTCACTACCTTGTATGAAGCAGTACCTTGCGATGTTCGATCGCAGGTTTAGGAGGCAGGCCGCGTGGAAGCCGTGGAAGTTCAACTGAAGAAAGGGGTGCTCGAGATGTGCGTGCTCGCGCTCCTCTCCCGGGGCGACAACTACGCCTACGAGATCGCCAGCCGGTTGGCCGAAGGGATCGATATGGGGGAAGGCACCATCTATCCGCTGATGCGGCGGATGCAGGCCGACGGCCTGGTGGACACCTATCTGGTAGAGTCCTCCTCGGGCCCGCCGCGCAAATATTATCGCCTGACCGAGGCTGGGAAGACCAGCTTCGCCGGTCAGAAGCAGGCCTGGGGCTCGTTCTCCAAGGCCATCAACGTCATCCTGGGAGAGGCCCAATGACCCGCCAGGCGTTCCTTGCCCGGCTGAAGGCCGGCCTCAGCGGCCTGCCCGCCCACGCCATCACCGACATCGTCGCCGACTATGAGGCCCACTTCGCCGAGGGCGAGGCCGCCGGCCGCACCGACGCCGAAGTGGCCGCGGCCCTCGGCGATCCCGGCCGCCTGGCCCGCGAACTGCGCGCCGAGGCCGGGCTGAAGCGCTGGGAGTCCGAGCGCAATCCGTCGGCGGCCGCCTCGGCGGTGTTCGCGGTGCTCGGCCTCGGCGCCATCGACCTGCTGATCCTGCTGCCCATCGTGCTCTCCATCGCCGGGACCCTGCTGGGCCTGTTCGTGGCGGTGATCGCGGTGTTCGGCTCAGGCGGCTTCGTCTTCGCCGCCGGTCCGTTCCTCGATCCGCCGGGCGGGGTGGCCGCGGCCATGCTGGCGGGCATAGGCCTGATGGCGGGCTCGGTGTCCCTGGGCGCCGTGCTGTGCCTGGTCACCGTCGGCTTCGTGAACCTGCTCGTCTGGTACGGGCGCCTCCACTACCGGCTGCTGAAGCCGGCCATTGAACCTCAAGTTTGAAGGCCCCTGACATGATCCGCCTTCTTGTCATCATCGCCGTGGTCGGCTTCCTCACCTGCGTCGTCACCCTGGGCGGCGCCGTGGCCCTCGGTAGCCGCGACGTTGCAGCCCAAGGCTGGGACCACTGGTCGAACCACGACTGGAACATCGGCTGGGACGACCACGGCAAGCGTCACAGCGACTGGCGCAACCGCCACAAGGGCGATCCCGAATGGGCCTCGGCCACCAAGGAGATCGCCTGGGACGGCGCCACCACCCTGGTTCTCGATGTCCCCGCCGACGTCACCTTCACGCAAGGGTCCGAGGGTCCCGGCAAGCTGACCGTCACGGGTCCTAAGCGCGCCCTGGATACGCTCACCCTGTCGGGCGGCCGTCTCACCGACACGGTGAGCAATGAAGGCCAGCGGCTGAAGATCGTCATGACCGCGCCGAAGGTCACCCGCTTCGAGTTGACCGGCATCGATCGCCTGACCCTGGAGGGCTACGACCAGGACAGCCTGGAGATCAGCACCACCGGCATGTCCAAGGTCACCGGCCGCGGCAAGACCCGTCTGCTGAAGCTGGACATGACCGGGGCCGGCGAGGTCGATCTGGCCGGTCTCGACGCCGATAGCGCCGAGGTCACCCTGTCGGGCGCGGCCCAGGCCTCGATCGCGCCGCGCTCCAGCGCCAGGCTGGATGTCTCGGGATCGGGCGAGGTCGAGCTGACGACCCGGCCCCTGAAGCTCGAAAAGAACGTCTCCGGCTCCGGCGAGGTCAAGGAGCTGGAGTCCTAAGATCCGCGAAGGCGGTGTCCTCCCCGGACGCAAACTGGCCCAGAGCGGATCCCCGCCCTGGGCCTTTTTCTTGTGGAGCTAGAAGGCGTTCTCGCCGGTGATCGCCCGGCCGAGAATCAGGGCGTGGACGTCGTGGGCGCCTTCATAGGTGTTGACGGTCTCCAGGTTCGCGGCATGCCGCATCACATGGTACTCGCCGGAAATCCCGTTGCCGCCGTGGATGTCGCGGGCCTCGCGGGCGATGGCCAGCGCCTTACCGCAGTTGTTGCGCTTCATCAGGCTGATGGCTTCCGGCACCCACGCGCCCTGGTCGAGCAGGCGGCCGAGGGCGAGGGAGCCCTCGAAGCCCAGCGCGATCTCGGTCTGCATGTCGGCCAGCTTCTTCTGCACCAGCTGGCGGGCGGCCAGCGGCTTGCCGAACACGCTGCGGCTCTTGGTATAGTCGCGGCTGGCGTGCAGGCAGAACTCGGCGGCGCCCATGGCCCCCCACGAGATGCCGTAGCGCGCCTTATTCAGGCAGGAGAACGGCCCGCGCAGGCCAGAGACGCCTGGCAGCATCTGGTCTTCCGGCACGAAGACGTCGGCGAGCGCGATCTCGCCGGTGATAGAGGCGCGCAGGCTGAGCTTGTTGAGGATCTTCGGCGTGGTGAAGCCTTCCGAGCCGCGGTCCACCAGGAAGCCGCGGATCACCCCGTCCAGCTTGGCCCAGACCAGGGCGACGTCGCAGATCGGCGAATTGCTGATCCACATCTTCGACCCATTCAGGGTGTAGCCGCCGGGCGCCTTGCGGGCCACGGTGCGCATGGAGGCGGGGTCGGAGCCGCCGTCAGCCTCGGTGAGGCCGAAACAGCCGATGATCTCGCCCTTGGCCATGCCAGGCAGATACTTGCGCTTCTGCTCTTCCGACCCGAAGGCGTAGATCGGGTACATGACCAGGGACGACTGCACGCTCATGGCCGAGCGGTAGCCAGAGTCGATGGCCTCGATCTCGCGGGCGATCAGGCCATAGGCCACGTGGTTCACGCCGGCGCCGCCGTATTCCTCGGGAAGCGTCGGGCCGAGGAAGCCGAGCGCCCCCATCTCGGTCATGATCTCGCGATCGAACCGCTCCTCGGCATAGGCCGAGACCACCCGGGGCAGCAGTTTCTCGCGGGCGTAGGACCGGGCCGCGTCCCAGACCATGGTCTCCTCCTCGGAGAGCCGGGACTTCATGTCCAGGGGATCTTCCCAGTCGAAGGTCTTGGCGGCGCTGTCCTGAGCCATGGCGTTTCCCCTTGAATGTGATGGGGGCCTTATGACGCCAAGTCAGGTCCCTGTGTAGACGCCTTTGCGCTTCTCCAGGAACGAAGCCCGCGATTCCTTCACATCGTTGGTGGCGCGGCGGGCGAAGGAGAGGCCGACGGACTCGTATTTCAGGGCGGTGTCGAGGTCGCTTTCGAAGTTGGTCTGCAGCACCTTCTTGGCGGTGCGCACCGCCAGCGGTGGCCAGCGGGTGATCTCCTGCGCATAGGCCAGGGCCGCGTCCAGCAGGTCATCGTGGGCCACAAGGCGGTTGAGCAGGCCCAGGGACTTGGCCTCGTCGGCCAGGACCATGCGGCTGGTCAGGATCAGGTCGGCGGCGTCTGCGTAGCCCACGATGCGCGGCAGCAGCCAGCTCATGCCGCTATCGGGCGACAGGCTGCGCTCCACGAAGGTGGTCTTGAAGCGGGCGTGCTCGGAGCCGATGCGGACGTCGCAACCGAGGGCCGCGCTCATGCCGGCCCCCGCGCAGACCCCGTTGATGGCGCCGATCAGCGGCTTATCGAAGTCGTGGAACAGCTTGGCCCAGCGCCCTACCCAGCTCATCTCGTCGAGGCGGGCGTTCTGGCTGGCCTCAGGCGGCGGGACCTGGCCGGTGAGGTCGGCGCCGGAACAGAAGCCGCGGCCGGCCCCGGTGAGGATCACCGCGCGGATGTTGTCGTCCTCCTGGGCCAGGGCGAAGGCGGCGTGGACGTCGGCCCGCAGGTCGCCGCTGATGGCGTTCAGTTTCTCGGGGCGGTTGAGGGTGACGATCCCCACGTGGCCGCGGGTGTCATAGTCGATGGCCTGCCAGGTCATGTGCGTTTCCCCTTTTGCCTAAGCCTCACGGTCATCGGCGCGGGAGGCAAGGGGGGATCGGCGGCCTTAGGCGGTGGCGCCTCGCATGATCGCCCGCCGGCGCGCGCGGCGGCGCAGCCACATGATCAGGCCGGTCAGACACAGCAGGGTCGGGGCCAGGCCCGCCAGGACCAGCAGGGTCTGCCAGACGATCCCCATGTCGGCGCCGTCGTGGACCCGACGCATCCAAGCCGACAGCGGATCAGGACCGCCGCCAGCGGCGCTGGGGCTGGCCCGCTCAGCCTGGGCGGCGCCGGTCGTATCGTTCACCGCGACCGTGACCGGCTCCCCTGCCCCGGGCCGGCTCAGCTGGATCTTCCAGGCCGGGTCCGCGCCTTGGGTGGGAAGGTTGATCACCGCCAGGCTCGCGCCCGGTGCGGCGGCCTGGGCGCTGGCGACGGCGTCGGGCAAGGTGAGGTTGGGATGAGCCAGGGGCGCCGCCGACCGATTGGGCCCGCCGCGCGGGCCGGCCGGGGGTTGGGGAACGCCGAACAGGGCGCGGCTGGTCTGGGGGAAGGCGATGTAGACCCCGGTCAGGGACACCACCGCCAGGGGCAGGCAGATCCAGAACCCCACCAGATGATGCAGATTGAACAGGGTCGAGGGCCCCCGCCGCCAGTGCAGGGCCTGGCCCAACGCCCCGTGGCGCGGCCACCAGAGCCAAAGGCCGGTGGCGCAGGAGACCAACAGCGCCCCACCCAGCCAGCCCACCACCTTGCGGCCGACGCTGGGGATGAACAGCGTGCCGTGCAGCCGGTGCAGGGCCATGCTGAAATCTTTCGCCACCTCGGCCCGGTCCAGCACCCGGCCGGTGGGCGGGTCGATCCACGCGTTCAGGCTGCGCGGGCGGCCGTCCGGGCCGGGCGGACCGGGGATGCGGCCCACCGCCACAACGGGGTCGCCGGCCTTGTAGGGCAATCGGATCTGGATCAGCTGGGCGGCGTCGCCGAAGGCGGCCTGGGCGGCGTCGGCATAGGCCTGGGGCGGCAAGGCGCCGGCGGGGCCGCTGACCGCGTAGCGTTTCGCCAGCAAAGTCCGGTCCAGGGCGTCGTGCCAGACCAGGATCGACCCCGACAGCCCCAGCGGGATGATGACCCCCAGCAGGCCGACCCCGATCCACAGATGGACGTCGAGCCACAGGCGGCGCAGGCGGCGGGAGAGTGTCATGCGGCCCCTTGAAACAGATCTCGCCAGCTAGAGCCTATGGGCCCCAGCCACAAGCCGCCCGCACCTAAGTCGCCTATGCGACAGTCCGTCCACTCGCCACATACGCGAATCATGAGAGTCTGTGCACAGAGCGTCGCAACCTTCGCGGCGATCGGTCGTTCCCGTGTCAGGCGTATTCGAAGACCAAGGGACCCTGCCCCATGTCGCTCCCCCGAACCGAGCCCAACCCGTTCGACCTGGTCCGACCCTTCGTTTGGCTGGCGGCGTTCGCGTTCTTCGTGGGCTTTGCGACCTATATGCTGGCCGGGGCCGGCAGTGTCGCCAGCGCCTATTCCCGCACCCACGCCGCCGCGCCGATCTCGGCTCAGCAGATCGATTGGGACAGCCGCAGGGCGATCTAGACTTTCGCCAGCACCGTCGCGGTCACCTCGCGGCGGATGGCGAACCCTAGCGACTCATACAGGCTGATCGCGCCCAGATTGCTGGCGTAGGAATGCAGGAAGGGCGTCTCGCCGCGCGCCACGATGCGCCCGGCCACCACCTGCATCAACCGCCCGGCATAGCCCCGCCCGCGATGGTCGGGATGGGTGCAGACCCCGCTGACCTCGGTGAAACCCTGGGGCCGCATCCGCTCGCCGGCCATGGCCACCAGCCGCCCGTCCTGTTTGATCCCGACAAAGGCGCCCAGCCGGTGAGTCGCCTCGAAGAACGGGCCGGGCTCAGTGAGGGTGGCGAGCGCCAGCATCGCCGGCGCGTCCGCCTCCGTCAGATCCTCATAGGCGAAGTCCGGGTCGCCCGGCTTGGGCGCCTCGGCCACCATCTGGGCGCAGACGGCGGCCTTCACGACCACCACGCCCGGCGGCGGCGTGAAGGGCTCAGCCTCCACCACCCACAACGCGCCGTCCGCCGGGATCAGCTCGGCCAAGGCCTCGAGGTTCTCGGCCGACCCGTCGGCCGACGCCCCGAACACGTTGTAGCGCGGCTCGAAGCGCAGGGCCCGGTCGTCGCCCAGGGCCAGGGCCCGCTGGCGGGTGCTCAGCGTGCTCCAGACCGGGCGGTCCAGCGGGTGGGCCATCCCTCTAGTGGCCGGTGAAATGGCCGACCCGACGCTCGGAGACCGCCTTCACGCCCTCGGCATAGTCGTCGGTGGCCCGCAGGAGGGTCTGCTGCTCGTGCTCGTGCATCGTCTGGGCCCGCACGGCGGCGGCCAGGTCGGCGCGCAGGGTCTTGCGGGTGGCGACCACGGCCAGCGGCGCGTTCTCGGCGATCTCCTGGGCCAGGCGCGAGGCTGCGGCGCGCAGGTCGGAGAGCGGCGCGATCTCGTCCACCAGGCCCCAGGCCAGGGCGTCCTCCGGTTTCACCCGGCGTCCGGTCAGGAACATCAGGTTGGCGCGATGCTGGCCGATCAGCCGCGGTAGGGTGTGGGTCAGGCCAAAGCCCGGATGGAAGCCCAGCTTGACGAAGTTGGCCGTGAACCGCGCCTCGGGCGCCGCCACCCGGAAGTCGCCCACCAGGGCCAGGCCCAGGCCCGCGCCGACGGCCGCGCCCTGCACGGCCACCACGATCGGAGTCTCGATGGAATAGAGCCGCACGGCCTGGTCATAGAGGCTGCCGATGCCGCCCATGCCCGAACCCGCGATCCCGTCGCTGGCCACCAGGTCGGCGCCGGCGCAGAAGGCCTTGCCCGCCGAGCACAGCACCACCACCCGGGTCTTGCCGTCGCCGTCGAGGGTCTCCAGGGCGTCGGCCAGGTCCTTCATCAACTCCACGGAGACGTGGTTGAAGGGCGGCCGGTCGATCTCCACCGTCGCCACGTGGCCGTCATGGGTGACCTTCAGGTGGTCGTAGCTGCTCATCGTCTCGTTCCCATCAGGTTGCGCGCGACCACCATGCGGTGGACTTCGGAGGGGCCGTCATAGATCCGCATGTTGCGTACCAGCGAGGCCATAAGCTGCAAGGGCATTTCCTTGGTCATGCCCATGGCGCCGAAGCACTGCATGGCGTTGTCGATCACCTCCCAGGCCATCTCGGTGGCGAACACCTTGATCATCGAGATCTCGTTGCGCACGTCGCGGCCCTGGTCGAGCTTGGCCGCGCAGTCATAGGTCATCAGCCGGGCGGCGTGGATCTTGATGGCCGCGTCGGCCGCCCACCACTGCACCGCCTGGCGGTCCGACAGCGGCTGGCCGAAGGTCACCCGCTGCGGCGCGTACGCGCACATCATGTCCAGGGCCCGTTGCGCCAGGCCGATGCACCAGGCGGCCATCTCCATCCGCCGCGTCCCCAGCCGCACCTGCATGGGCGCGAACCCCTGGCCCTCGGTCCCCAGCAGCTTCCAGCCCGGCACCCGGCAGTTCTCCAGGATCACCTCATAGGTCATGGCCCCGCCGATCATCGGGATCTTGCGCAGCACTTTGAAACCCGGATTGTCGCCGTCCACGAGGAAGGCGCTCATCCCGCCCCGCGCGCCCTTTTCCCTGTCGGTCACCGCCATGACGATGGTGAAGTCGGCCTCGGCGGCCCGGCTCGTCCAGATCTTTCTTCCGTCGATGATCCAGTCGTCGCCGTCGCGGACGGCCTTGGTGATCATGCCCGCGGGGTCGGCGCCGGCGCCGGGCTCGGAGATGCCGATGGCGCTGATGGTTTCGCCGCGCACATAGGGGGCGAGATAGGCCTCCCGCTGGCGCTCGGTCACCGTGGCCATCAGCATCCGCAGGTTCGGGCTGTCCGGCGGCAGGGTGTAGGGCGTCACCGTCGAGCCCAGGGCCTCGTTCACCGCCACCAGGGCCACCTGGGGCAAATCAGACCCGCCGACATCCTCCGGCGCGTCCAGGCCCCAGAGGCCCAGGCGCTTGGAGACCACGTCGATCTTCTCGCGCTCCTCCGTGGTCAGGCCCACGCCCTTGCCCTGCGCCTCGCGCTCCAGGACCCGGGGCTCCAGCGGCATCAGCTCGTCGCGGACGAACTTCTGCGCCAGATCCTTGAGCATCCGGTGCTCTTCGGAAAGTTCGAAGTCCATGGTCCGTCCTCGACGCCCGTTGATCCGGCCTTGCTCCGAATTAGCCGGGTTGCCGCGCCGGACGGCAAGCGCGCAATTCATCAGACCCCGTGCCCCGGCGTGACCTCTTGCGCCGACCCCGGCTTCAATGATCTTCCAGGACCCAAGAAACGACGGGGAGCTTCGACGTGACCGACACCAAGCAACTTGCGGACAAGGCCACCGGGCCGCTCGCGGGCATCCGCATCCTGGACCTGACCAGCGTGGTGTTCGGCGCCTACGCCACCCAGATGCTGGGGGATCAGGGCGCCGAGGTCATCAAGCTGGAGGACCCGGGCTCGGGCCGCGGCGACGGCGGCGACATCATGCGCTGGGCCGGCCACGTGCCGGAGGGCACGCCGCGCGATCTCGGACCCATCTTCCTGACCATCAACCGCAACAAGCGCTCGGTGCTGATGGACATGCGCGACCCGGCCTCGCGGCCGTTGCTGGAGGCGCTGATCAAGAGCTGCGACGTGTTCGCGGTCTCGGTGCGCTACGAGGGGCTCAAACGCCTGGGCCTGGCCTATGAGGACGTGAAGGCCCTGCGGCCCGACGTGGTCTATGTCCACGCCTCGGGCTACGGCTCGGACGGTCCCTATGCCGGGGAGCCGGCCTATGATGACTTGATCCAGTCGGCCTCGGGTCTGGCCGACCTGCTGCCGCGCACCGACGGCAATCCCACCCCGCGCATCCTGCCCACCCTGGTGGCCGACAAGGTCTCGGGCCTGTTCATGTGTCAGGCGATCACGGCGGGCCTGCTGCACAAGGAACGCACCGGCCAGGGTCAGTTCATCGAGGTGCCGATGCTGGAATGCGTCACCAGCTTCACCCTGGTGGAGCACCTCTACGACCACACCTTTGAGCCGCCCACCGGCCAGTGGGCCTATCAGCGGGTGGCCAATCCCAACCGCAAACCCTACCAGACCAAGGACGGCTACATCGGCCTACTGCCCTATACCGACAAGCAGTGGGACCAGTTCTTCGCCGCGGCGGGCATGGCCGAGACCTTTGGCAAGGACGCGCGCTTCTCCGACTACGCCACGCGCGCCAAGCACATCGGCGAGCTGTACGGTCTGGTGGGCGAGGTCACCCAGACCAAGACCACCCAGGAGTGGCTGGACCTGCTCAAGCCACTGTCGATCCCCATCGTCAAGACCGCGCGCCTGGACGATCTGCCCGACGATCCGCACCTGAAGGCCGTCGGCTTTTTCGAGCGCTACGACCACCCGCATTCGGGGCCCTACAACGCCATGAAGCCGCCGGTGAGGTTCACAGGCTCGCCGTCCAACATCCGCCGCCACGCGCCAAGGCTCGGCGAAGACACCGCTGAGGTGACCGCCGAGATGGGGCTGAAGGCGGACTGACCGGCGGGGCGAACCCCTCCGGTCGTCGCGCTTAGACCGGTGAGAACACCGGGACGGGCGGGCCGCCCTCGGTGGCCTGGAACTTCACCTTCACCTTCTGGCCGATGGCCAGCTTGGTCAGGTCGCAGTCCACGAAGTTGGTCAACACCGCCGGGCCCTCGTTGAGGGTGACGTAGCCGATGGCGTAGGGGCCGGTCGGCGAGCGGTGCATGGTGGAGTAGGTGTAGATCACCCCTTCCCCGGGACTCTCTTCCCAGACGGTGTCGTCGGAGAAGCAGAAGGGGCAGAGCGCGCGCGGATACCAGTGGGGTTCGCCACAGGCGTTGCAGCGCTTGATCAGGAACTTGCCCTGTTCGGCCGCGTCCCAGAAGGGCTTGCTCTCGATGGTCACGGCCGGGGCCGGGATCTTGCGGCCCTCGGCCGGCTTGTCTTGGGCTTCGCTCATCTTACGCCTCCCGTTCCATGATGACGGTGCCCGCGCCGTGGCGGGTGCCCAGCGATCCGCCCGTGCCGTGGGCGAGCGCGAGGTCGCAGTTGGGAACCTGCACCTTGGGATGGGCCTCGCCGCGCAGCTGGCGCACCGCCTCGATCACCTTGGTGATGCCGCCGCGGTTGGTGGGGTGGTTGTTGCAGAGCCCGCCGCCGTCGGTGTTGAAGGGCAGCTTGCCGACGCCGGAGATCAGGTTGCCGTCGGAGACGAACTTGCCGCCCTCGCCCTTCTTGCAGAAGCCGAGGTCCTCAAGCTGCATCAGCACCGTGATGGTGAAGCTGTCGTAGATCGAGGCGTACTTCATGTCCTGTGGGGTGACGCCAGCCTCGCCGAAGGCGATGGGTCCCGACCACAGGGCGCCCGAATGGGTGAGGTCCAGGTCCTTGCCGCCGCGCGGACCCTTGGGGGATTCGCCGGCGCCGATCACCTTCACCAGGGGCCGCTTCAGGCTCTTGGCGACTTCCGGGCTGGTGACGATCAGGGCGCCGCCGCCGTCGGTGACGACGCAGCAGTCCAGCAGGTGCAGCGGATCGGAGATCATGCGCGAGTTCACCACCTGCTCGACGGTGACCACGTCCTTCAGGAAGGCGTGCTCGTTCCACTGGGCGTGATGGCTGGCGGCCACCTTGATCCAGGCCAGCTGCTCGCTGGTGGTGCCGTACTCGTACATGTGGCGCATGGCGCACATGCCGTAGGTGTTGTGGGTCGAGCCGCCGTAGATGTTTTCGAAGCCGGCCTCGGGCGGACCGTCAGACAGCTGGCCGGGGCGACCACCGCCGCCGGGGAAGAACTTGTTCTGGCGGGGACGGCCGGCCAGGGTGATCAGCGCCACGGTGCACTTGCCCGCCGCGATCGCCTGGGCGGCGTGACCGACGTGGAGCAGGTAGGATGAGCCGCCGGTTTCGGTGGAGTCCATGTGGCGGACGTTCTTCAGGCCCATGTAATCGACCATGGACATGGCGCCGAAGCCCGGCGCGTCGCCGGCGCAGAAGTAGCCGTCGATATCGTCCTTGGTCAGACCCGCGTCAGCCAGGGCGCCCTTGGCGCACTCGGCGTGCAGCTGCGGCGTCGACTTGTCGGGAGCGTCCCGGGTGGGGTGCTCATAGGCCCCCATGATGTAGGCCTTGCCCTTAATACTCATCGATCCCCTTCCTAGAAATTCGTCTCTTAATGAATTGCGGTTGGCTTAGCCCGGCGCGCCGGGAAGCGGAAGTGCGGTCTCCTCCTCGACCCCGGCGGGGGAGGAGCGGAGAGAGCGTCAGGCCGGCTGGCCTTCCTTCAGCTTGGCGATGCGGGCGTCGCGGAGCGCCGTGCGGCGCACCTTGCCGGCGTCGTCGCGCAGGGGCTCGTCCACGAACTCGTAGGTGCGCGGCTGTTTATAGGTGACGAGCTTGGTCTTCAGGTGCTCGCGCAGGGCCGTCTCGTCGCCCACGCCCCGGGTCTGGACGATGGCGTGAATCTTGGCGCCCAGGTCGTCGTCGGGGATGCCGATCACGGCGACGGACTGGACGCTGTCATGCTCCTCCAGGGCCGCCTCGATCTCGGCGGGATAGACGTTGGAGCCCCCCACCAGGATCATGTCGGTGCGGCGGTCGGCCAGGTAGAGATAGCCGTCCTCGTCGAACCAGCCGATGTCCCCCAGGCTCTCCCAGCCGCCGGGCAGCACCTTGGCGGTCGCGCCCAGGTACTTGTAGCTGGGCGCCATGCCTTCGGGCCGGCGCATGTAGATCTCGCCGATCTCGCGGGGCGGCAGCGGATTGCCGTCGTCGTCAAAGGCGACCATCTCGCCCATCCGCACCTTGCCCACCGAACCCCGGTGCTCCAGCCACTCGGTCCCGGAGATGACAGTGGAGGCCTGGGCCTCGGTGCCGGCATAGAGCTCCTGGATCACCTCGCCGCCCAGCCACAGGATGAAGGCCTCCTTCAGCCAGGGCGGGCAGGGCGCCGCCAGGTGCCAGAGGGTCTTCAGGGAGGAGAGATCGTACTTGGTGCGGACCTCCTCCGGCAGATGCCAGATGCGGTTCATCATGGTGGGGACCATGTAGATCCAGGTGGCGCGGCGCTTCTCGATCTCCGCCAGCGTGCCTTCGGGATCAAAGCGCGGCAGGACGATCAGGTGCGCGCCCAGGTTCAGCACGCTCATCATCATGCCGAAGCCGGCGTTGTGGTAGAGCGGCGCCGGCAGGACGGCGATGGACGCCGAGGTCAGCTGCCAGCCGCCGACGGCCGGCGTCTCCTTCGTCGTCACCCCGGGCTGGCCCGCCAGGATCAGCTTGGGTCGACCGGTGGAGCCGCCGGAGGTGGGGGCCTTGGAGACCGGCGAGGTGGCGTCGGGCAGGTCGCTGTCGTCGTCGGACTTGGCCAGCAGGTCGGCGACCTTCAGCAGCGGCCGATCGATCTTGGCCTCAAACTCGGCGATCACCACCGGGGTCTTGGCCAGCTCCATGATGGCCTCCAGCTCGGCCTGGGGCAGACGGAAGGCCACCGGCTGCGGGGTCGCGCCGATCTTCCACATGGCCCAGCAGGCCACGGCGAAGTCGGTGGAGTTGGGCAGGCCCAGGGTCACCAGGTCGCCGTGCTTGACCCCATAGGCCAGCAGGCCGCGGGCGGCGCGGTTGGTGAGCTTGTGGAATTCGCCATAGGAAAGGGTGGTGTCGCCACAGGTCACCGCCGGGGCGTCGGGTTGGGATTGCGCGAAGGCCTTCAGCTTCGCGCCGAGGGAAATCATCTCGTCGGCCATAATATGTGTCGTCCCAAATGAAATCGGCCCGATTGAATTTCGGGTGAGGCGCCCTGCCTATGCTGCGGGGTCGGTCATCAGTTTCCCTCGCGGAAGATCGTTTCGGCAAGCGCCATATTCGATTGTCGAAGCCGGCCCCCTGTGGCTATGACGGCGCGATAAAATTTGAACATTTGGTAGGGAGCCGTCGATGTCCGTCGAACAAGTGCTGAGCCAGGATTTCGGGACGCTGGTCGAGGTGATCGGCGAGCAGGCCAAGGAACGCCCGGCCAAGCACGCCCTGGTAGATGCCAAATCCACCATGACCTACGGCCAGCTCGACAGCTTCATGGACCGCATGGCCGCGGCCCTGCAGCGTGAGGGCGTGGAGAACCAAGGCGTCGCCGCTGTCTGCGCCACCAGCTCGGTGGAATATGGCGCCACCTTCTTCGGCATCCTGAAGGCCGGCGCCGCCGTCGCGCCGCTCGCGCCCTCCTCCACGGCCGAGAGCCTGGTGGTCATGCTCAAGGATTGCGGGGCCAAGGTCTTCTTCCTCGACAAGGGCGTGTCCGACGCGCTGGCCGGCGTCGCCGATCAGATCACGGCCCAGCGGGTCTCGCTGGACGGCTCCGACGCGGGGATCCCGCTGCAGCAGTGGCTCGCCCCCGAGGGCTCCAAGCCCAGGCCGGTCACCGTCACCCCCAACCAGGCCTTCAACATCATCTATTCGTCGGGGACCACCGGCACACCCAAGGGCATCGTCCAGCCGCACGCCATGCGCTGGGGCCAGATCCGCCGCGGCGCCTATACCGAGGCCGCGGTGACCATGGTCTCCACGCCGCTCTATTCCAACACCACCCTGGTCTCGTTCCTGCCCACCGTCTCCAACGGCGGCACGGTGGTGCTGATGCCCAAGTTCGACGCCGAGCAGTTCCTGAAACTGTCCCAGCAATACCGCGCCACCCACGCCATGCTGGTGCCGGTGCAGTACCGCCGCCTGATGGAGCGGCCGGACTTCGACAGCTACGACCTGACCAGCTACGTCACCAAGTTCTCCACCAGCGCCCCCTTCGCCGCGGCCCTGAAGGCCGACGTGCTGAAGCGCTGGCCCGGCGGCCTGGTGGAGTTCTACGGCATGACCGAGGGTGGCGGCTCCTGCATGCTGCTGGCCCACGAATTCCCCGACAAGCTGCACACCGTCGGCCGCCCCATCCCCGGCCACGACATCCGCCTGATCGACGAGGACCTCAAGGAGGTGCCGCAGGGCAAGATCGGCGAGGTCGTGGGCCGCTCGGGCGCCATGATGGTCGGCTACCACAACCAGCCGGGCAAGACCTCGGAGGCCGAGTGGCACAGTCCCGAGGGCCTTCGCTACATCCGCACCGGCGATGTCGGCGTGTTCGACGCCGACGGCTTCCTGACGCTCATGGACCGCAAGAAGGACATGATCATCTCCGGCGGTTTCAACATCTATCCGTCTGACCTGGAGGCCGAGATCATCCAGCACCCCGACGTGCTGGAGGCCGCCGTGGTGGGGGTCAATTCCGACCGCTGGGGCGAGACCCCGGTGGCCTTCATCGCGCTCAAGCCCGCCGCCAAGGTCACCGCCGACGAGCTGAAGGCCTGGGTCAACGGCCGCCTGGGCAAGACCCAGCGCCTGGCCGATCTGATCCTGGTGAACAGCCTCCCCCGCAGCCACATCGGCAAGGTGCTGAAGCGCGAGCTTCGCGACGACTACAAAGGGGTCGCGTTGACCGCATGAACAATCCCGCCCAGAAGCCCGCGAAAAGCGTCGCCGACCTCTGCGACGACCATGAGGACGAGGTCGAGGTCTGCCTCGTCCAGTTCCGCGACTACGGCGGCCGCAAGGCCTTCTCCGGCCCCATCCGCACGGTCCGCTGCCGGGAGGACAATTCCCTGGTGAAGGCCACCCTGGCCGAGCCCGGCGAGGGCTGCGTCCTGGTGGTGGACGGCGGCGGGTCGCTGGCCATGGCCCTGGTGGGCGACATGCTGGCCGCCGGCGGGGTGAAGAACGGCTGGGCCGGGATCGTCGTCTATGGCGCGGTGCGCGACACCCCCATCCTCGAAACCCTGGATATCGGCATCAAGGCCCTCGGCTCGGTGCCGATCCGCAGCGTCAAGCGCGGCGACGGGGTGGTGGATACGCCCGTCGCCTTCGGAGGTGTGGTCTTCCTGCCCGGCGACGTCCTGCACGCCGACCCGGACGGCGTCGTGGTGCTGGCCTTCGAAGACTGAAAACTCCGGCGCCGGACGGGCTTGCGCCGCCGGGGCGCTATGAGTAGGTTCCGCCCTCGCTCGGCGGGCCCCTTTTCAAGGAGCCTCCAGACGGCTCCGGAGAGGTGGCTGAGTGGTCGAAAGCACCGCACTCGAAATGCGGCGTACCTTTACCGGTACCGTGGGTTCGAATCCCACCCTCTCCGCCAACGCCTCTCGCCACAAATCTCTCTGCGCCTTGGGCGAGGCCGGAAAATCCCGTTGTATTACAGGGTTTCCCTAAACTGGCTCCGCACTGCGCTTCCCGGGAAGTGGCCGGATTTCTCTCTGAACGGGCTGATATTCTCCAGACCTCCGCACCGTGGCGATTTGGTACGGCGACGAAAACTTCAGTAATTTCAGTATGCTTCGAGACGGTCGCCGCGGCAGGTTTGCGAAAGCACCGCCACTCGAGACAAACCCAGAACGAACCGCAGGCGAGCCATTAACCAACTATAGAGTAAATTCAGACTCTTGAGTCCGGCGGTCGGCTGACGGCACGGGCGAGCGCATGCTCGGCGAGTAGAAGCTCAAGTTGCGCGACCAGGCTCGCCGCCGGGCAAGGCTTGATCCGGACGACCAGATCTGAAAAACGCGCTGCCAGGCCGGACGGGAGATCAACCGCCGTGTGGACTATGAAGGGGACGTTGAGGCCCACGAGGACCTCCATTACGGCCGAAGAGTCCCCATCCACGAGATTTACGTCCAGGATCGCGGCGTCCACGATCCCGGTCGCAAGGAAGGCCAGGGCTTCCTTACAACTGGCGGCCGGACCGACGGCGTTGCCGCCGACGTCCCCCACGGCGAGCGCCAGGTCTAAGGCGATGAACGGCTGATCCTCGACCACGAGGACTGATACTTGGTTCAGCAATGAGGATGCCCCGGCGCGATGTTGGGGAATGTCGAACCTTGGTAAGTCCTCAAAGCGCCAAGCGTTCCGTTTCCGCTGAAAGAAGGACCACCAGCCCGTCGGGATTCCAGTGGAAAACGAGGTCTCCGGCAAGTTGGCCACTGACGCTTCTGCGGGCCAATTCGCTGCCGAACCCTTCCCGCTGGGGTGGGGCCGTGATGGTGGGTCCTCCGATTTCTCTCCACGACAGGGCGAAGCGGCCCTGCGCGACTGTCCAAGAAATGTGGACGCGCCCGCCAGGGACCGAGAGGGCGCCGTATTTGGCCGCGTTCGTCGCGAGCTCATGCACGAAGAGCGCGATGTTGGTGGCAGCCTCAGCGCCGACCGCAATCTCCGGCCCCTCGATTTCGGTGCGTGCGCTGTCGCGGGTTTCTGCCAGCTCGGCATAAGGCGACAGAACCTTTCGGATCAATTCGCCCAAGGTGGTTTCCCGCTTGGTGGCCTGGGCCCCTGAACGCCCCGGCCTGATCAACTGGTGGGCGCTGGCAAGCGCACCGAGTCGGCCTTGGACGGTCGCGGCCAGTTCCTTCGGCGTGGTCGCCGACCTGGCGCTCAGCGTCACCATTCCCCCGACGATGGCGAACAGATTCTTGACCCTGTGATCCATCTCCTTGAGGAGCAACTCCTGCTGTTCCTCATGAAATTTGCGCAGGCTCACGTCGAGGAAGATCACACCGACTTTCAGGACGGCTTCGTCCTCGAAGCGAAACGCAAACAACTCCAGCGTCCGCCCCTGCGATACCAGATCACGCTCGAAACGGATCGGCTCTCCCGTCGCCACGACCGCGTCATAGATGTCGAACCATGCCTCGGGCTCTTCCGGAAACGCTTCGCGAATGGTCTTGCCGACGACGTCGCCGACGCCGGTTTGTCGCTCAAAACCGGCATTGGCGGAGAGGTAGCGGAAGTCGCTGGGCTCGCCGGGGCGGGTATCGAGCTTTTCGAGGGTGCAGAAGCCCTCGTCGATGAACTCGAAGAGCATCCGGAATCTCGCCTCGCTCGCGCGGAGGGTTTCCTGTGCTGCTTGGCGCTCGGTGATTTCGCGCCGGAGTTTGGCGTTCAACTCCTCTGTGATGCCGACGAGTTCTTGCTGGCGCAGCGAACTGAGGATCAGAGCCTCGTTCATCGCGACCATATTTTTATGGAGCTGCGTGGCTTCAGTCATTTAGGTCATCAGCCCGACGAGGTGCTCGTCTCCTGATACCTATACCACAAATGTGGAGCGGAGCCGGACTATCGCCCGGGGACCTCGAGTTACTCCGGCCAAGCTTCCTCTATTTCTTAGCCTTCGGCTCCGGAGGGGGTTCTGCTTTTTGCGCCGGGCTCGGGCCGGTCCGCGTGGGAATTCCGGTGGTCAGTCCGTCGTAATCCGTGGATCGCGGCTGGATCACAACCACGCCCTTGTCGGTGATGACATATTCGCGGATGTCCTTGCTGTGATTGCCGCCGCGCATCTTGATCACGACCATGACCTTCCGGAGCTGGCCATCAATTTCCACATACCGCATCCTGATAATGTCATCGGTCAGGAACGAGATCGTGTAGTGGCTGAAGGAGAACCCGGTAAACGAATCCTCCACTTCGACGGTGCTGAGGATCGTGACCCCGGCCCCCGTCAGCGCCACGATCAACCGATAGAGCGACTCGCGAAAGTCCTCGCGGAACCCGGGCGCCAGCGCCATCTCAAGACTGACCAGTGAATCGATCACCAGACGTTTCGCGCCGACCCTTTCGACGGCGTCGAGGATCTCCTGCATGGTTTCATCCACCGAGAGGTCGAGCGGACGAAGGTAGATGATTTCCAGCTTTCCCTTCTCCAGCGGCGTCTTCAAATTCAAACCAAAGCCGTCGGCGCGATCGGTGTAGCCTTTCGGTCTTTCTTCGAAGATCGCCATGATCCCCGGTTCGCCATTGCGCAGCCCCGCGGCGATGAATTGGGTGGCCAGCGCCGTCTTGCCCGTCCCCGAAGGCCCGGCGATGAGCAGGCTGTCGCCTTCGAGAACGCCCCCGCCCATCATCTTGTCCAGATCAGGAATGCCCATGGAAAGCCGCCGGGGCTTGGCCGGCTTCCCACTTTTGGGGATGAATCCCAGCGTGCGCGAGAAGGCTTGCAACCCGTCGTCGTTGATGCGGACGGTGTGCAATCCCGGCACCGAACCCGACCCGCGAACTTTCACGATCTGCAGTTTTCGCACCACGGAATTTCTTTCCACCTTCTGCGAAAGCCAGAAGAGGCCGTCAGCGATGGTGAACAGTGGATTCCCGCGGGTTTCCTCCTCGCCAAACTCGCCCACCAGAAATGTCGTGGCTTCCCAGCTAGTTAGAAACTGGGTGAGCTGCTGAATGAACGATTGCATCGCCATTTCGCCGGCACCGGCCAGCGTTTTACGCATCACGGTGCGAAAAGAATCCACCACCACGACGCCCGGACCAATTGCCGTGACCTGCTTGATAATTTCAGCAAGGACAGCGTCCAAATCGTCATGCAGCACCAGATCGCTCAGATTGATGAAGCGGACGGCCTTGCCCAACTTGGATCCATCGAAGAAGGAAAATTGTTGCTGGTAGCGCAACATTTTGATCGCGGGCTCACCGAGGACGGTGAAAAAGAGGGCGGGCTTTTCCTCCGTCGCGTTGGCGAAAAGGATCTGGTGCGCCATCGTGGTCTTGCCGGAACCGGGCATGCCGGCGATGACGTTGAACGAAAATTCCGGGATGCCTCCGCCCAGGATGTCGTCGAGGCCGCGAACGCCGGTCGGCAGTTTGCGGATCGTGACCCCTGCCGGTTTGCTTGCGGCATTTTTCATCAGTTTGTGGTTAGCCGCGGGGCTAGGTTTTTTTGCCATTTCAACCTTCCGGGGCCAACTGTAAGTCGTTGCCGTTGTCCAACAGATGCAGCGTCAAATCTTCGCCAATGAGAGTCACTAGCAGCCCCAGCAGCCGGGCGAGCAGAACGATCCCGCCGTCAGCGATCTCTTCCGGGTTCGCTTGGGCCTTAAGTTCGTTCAGTCCCTCGATCAAGCCATCTACCTTGACTTTCAGATCGCTGAGCCAAGCGACCTCCGCGGTGGCCAGCACGAGCGCGCGCGAAAGTAGGGCACGAAAGCCGGCGGCGCCCATAAGTGCGCCGAATTGCGGGCCCAACTTTTCTATGACGACAAAGGCCGCCGTGGGGTTTGATTTGGAGGACGCATTTTGGCTCATCTCGTTAGCGATGAGACGCTCAGCGTAGATACGGAGCTTCGGCGTAGCTCGGTTCATTCAGGAACGTACTCGAACGCGGCGATCTTCAGAGAGAGAGTCTTGCGTGCGACCCACGACGTGGGGGCATTGAGCGCTCTAGCTGACTTCGTTGCCACAGTGCGGCTGCCTCGGGACAGGTCAATCTTCACCCTGCACCAAAAAGGCGCGGGCTACGAATCATGGCGCTGATCGGTCGGACTCCTCTCGGACATCGAGAAGGTGGGCTCTCGGCCACGGCGTTCGATGCCCCTCACGGAAAAGGTTTCCGACCGCTGGTTCCTTGCGCCGTCAACAACGGATCGACGTGCGCGACGGCATGGTGTGGCTCAGCGGCGGTGGTCCGTCGGCCAATGTCCGCAAACCCCCCATCTCTGCCTTTGGAAGAGTCCGCTTGCGGACGCTCATCTGGCGCCAGGTGTCAGGTCTATCCAGTAGCAGCTGAGCGGCGGGCCGCCCGCCACTCCCAAGGCATGTCGAACTGTCCCGACCAGACGCCACGACTGGCCGCCCGTGCCTGGTCCCCGGCGCGGACGTAGTCCCGCGAATAGCGCAGATAGGCGACTGCCCAGCCCTGGGTGACCAGCCAGCCATTCAGATCCACGCCGCGGGAACTGCAGACAGCGACGGTCCGCCCGTAGCGATCGGTGTCGCGAGGATCGCAGGACACGGTCGATCGCCCGATCTGATCCGACAAGGCCAGGGATGCCTGCTGGCCGCACCGCCACCGTTCGCCTGTCGGACGAGTGCAAAGCTGGCGGCTTTCGGGCGCATCAACGCCGTGGAGACGTATACGGACGCCGTGGATTTCGATGGTGTCGCCGTCGATGACACTGGCTATGCCGACGATCGGCGCCGCCGCCGGGCTCGACGTGGCTGAGAGAACGGTCAGGCCGAAAACAACACCACTGATGAAGCGCCGAATACCCATGGCTACCCTATAGGCGCTGGCGGCTGTGCCCGCGACGGCTCGAGCATTGCCCGCTGCTCCGCCCATATCAGCGGAAACGGCGTCAGCAGCCCCGCCATGGTCATCCCTGCCGGCTGGCGTCCTTCAAGGACCGCCTCGATGATTTCCGGCGCAAGCAACGTCAGCCGCAGCACGCGGCCCACATAAGACGCGTTGATCCGCTCTGCTGCGGCAACCTCCTCAATGGAGGCATGGACCCCGGTCTCGATCAGCTTTCGCCACCGGAACGCCCGGGCGATGACCTTGATCATGGTGTTGTCGACCCGCGGCCTGGGAGCGGCCCAGATCGGTGGTCCGCCATCGGGGGCGAGGATCAGCTTGCGGCCACCGCGTTTGCGGATTTGCATGGGGATGCGGATCGTGAAGGTGTCGGTGGCGCTCATGCAGCGATCCTTTCGGCTGTGCTGATGCTGGCGAGCTCGCCGGCCAGGGATGAGAGCCCGTCATTGCGCAGGCGGATCGCCACCTCGTCCGGGTGGATGTCGACCCGATCGACCAGCAGCTGGATCACGCGGGCCTGCTCACCGGGGAACAGCTCCTCCCAGAGGGGATCAAGCTGGACCAGGGCCTCGCGCATCTCCTGCTCGGTCAGGTCGTCTTCATGGCGATGACCCTCGCGCCATGCCGCGACGATCACCTCCGGCGCGCGCAGCATGTGACGCACCTGCTCGATCACCGCGGCCTCGATCTCGCCGGCGGGGACGCGGGCGATCGAGCTGGAGCCAGCCCCGTGGTTGATGACGGTCTGGCTGACGTAATAGCGGTAGAGCCGCCCAGACTTGCGGGTGTGGGACGGCGACATGGCCCGGCCGTCCGGGCCAAACACTAGCCCCTTGAGCAGCGCCGGCGTCGTGCGGCGGCTGTTTTTCGCTCGGGTGCGGGGACTGATCGCAATGATCGAGTGGACCTTGTCCCAGAGCGCCTCGTCGATGATCGCCTTGTGCTCGCCGGGGTAGCTGGTCCCCTTGTGGACGGCCTCACCCCGGTAGACCCGGTTGCGGAACAGTTTGTAGATCAGGCCCTTGTCGATCGGCCGGCCGCTCTTGCTGCAGAGCCCGTGGGCGGTGGCGTCGCGGACCAGCTCGACGACCGAGCCCAGCTGCACGAACCGCTCGAACAGGCCGCGCACCACGGCCGCTTCGCCTGCATTGATGATCAGTTTGCGGTCCTTGACGTCGTAACCCATCGGGGTGTGACCGCCCATCCAGATGCCCCTGCGGCGCGATGCGGCGATCTTGTCGCGGATGCGCTCGCCGGTGACCTCGCGCTCGAACTGGGCGAACGACAGCAGAATGTTGAGCGTCAGGCGGCCCATCGAGGTGGTGGTGTTGAACGACTGGGTGATGGAGACGAACGTCACGTTCTGGCGGTCGAACACCTCCACCAGCCGGGAGAAGTCCATCAGGGATCGCGACAGGCGGTCGATCTTGTAGACCACCACCACGTCGACCAGCCCGGCCTCGATATCGGCCAGGAGCCGCTTCAGCGCCGGCCGCTCCAGCGTGCCGCCGGAGAACCCGCCGTCGTCATAGTAGTCCGGGACCAGCACCCAGCCTTCCTGCCGCTGGCTGGCCACGTAGGCCTCGCAGGACTCCCGTTGGGCGTCGAGGCTGTTGAACTCCATGTCCAGCCCCTCTTCGGAGCTCTTGCGGGTGTAGACGGCGCAGCGGGTCCGGCGCTTGAGAGGCGGCGTAATCGGCGCGCGGCTCATGCGTCACCCTTGCGCTTGAGGCCAAAGAACATCAGCCCGTTCCACCGCGTGCCGGTGATCGCGCGCGCGATGGCGGAGAGGGATTTGTAGGGGCGCCCCTCGTAGACGAAGTCGGTGTCGCGCACGATCACGGTGTGGGGCACGCCCTGGTACTCGCGGATCAGCTGGGTGCCGGTGATCAGCCGGCTGGCTGCCGGGATCTTGCGCTTCTCCGGCTTGCCGCCGTCCAGCGCCTCACCCAGGGCCTCGAGCCGGGCGATGGTCTGGGGCTTCAGGCCCCCCAGGCTCAGCTCCTGGATACGGTAGGCTAAGCGGCTCTGCAGGTAGTTGCGGTTATAGGGTGGCGGCTCCTTGCCAAAGAGCTCGCGCCATTGGGATTTCAGGTCGGCGGTGGCAGCGGATTTGAGGCCGGCGATGCGCACCAGTAGGGTCTCGGTCATTGCAATCTCCCGTGGATGGGAGCGTCACAACCGCTCTGGTCGGAACGGTAGTCGAGACAACTCTCTCCACGGTGTGCAGATAGAGAACTGGACTTGTCGCGCAGGCGCAAAGCGCCCACCGCCAGGATACGTCCCAGCTCGCTGATCCGCTCGGCCCGGGTCAGCTGATAGGCCGGAATCGCGTTGAAGCCAGCAGCGGCGGCGGTGCGCATGGTGGGGGTCCTGAGGTGTCATGAACAGGCGACCTGCGCCCGGATCATCTCAGGTGAAGTTAGAGCGGGACCCGTCCCCGGTCAATGCAAATGCGGGACTATTAGTGCGGGAAGCTACCCGCAATCAACGCCGGCGCTTGTAGAGCGTCTGGTGCGAGCGCAGTACGATCGCGATCACCGCAGTCTCATCATCGCCGAAATGACCATCGTCAGGCCGGCCGATGACGATGGGGTCCTGGAACTCGGGCCGGGTCGATTCGGCGCGGAGCACCCAGTTGTGGCCATCAAACTCGAGGCGCTTGCAGGTCAGCTCCTGCAGGTCGTGACGGTTGCGCTGGACGATGACGATGTCGCCGGGCTGCGGCGTGACCACGCCGAAGGTCACCCGCAGACATTCCAGGTCAGATCCGGGCGGGATGATCTGGTCCATGGAATACCCCTCCATGCGCAGGGCGAACCGCTCCCCGCCGGCGATCGGATTGGGGCCTACCTCGATCTCGTAGGTATCCTCCTCGGCCCAGTCTGTCTGCTCGCGCCAGATGCCGGCGGCGACTGCGCCCACCACCTTCAGCCGATCTGACACGCTCGCGCGGGGGGTGGACGCTCCTAACGCTCCGGACGGGACAAACTCCGAGATGTCCTTGCCCAGCGCCCTGGCCAGGCCAAGGATGGTGTCCAGGGTCGGGTTGACGCTTTTGCCGCGCATGATGTCGCGCACCACATTGGGGCTACGGCCGCCGGTCGAAGCCAGGGACAGCGACCTGGCCGACCACTTGGTGTCGGGGCCGGTGGCCTCCTCCAGGAGGGCACGCAGGCGGGCGGGATCGAACAAGGGCTTGTCGGTCATAGGCTAGCTATAGCACTGCGGGAGACTTCCCGCAATATGCATGGATAACGGTGTCACACATTGACCTCGGGGATCGTTCCCGTAATGTTCGACACATGGTACACATCCCCTTCCTCGACGAGATCGACGCCTTTGTCCGCATCAACCAGCTGAGCGAGAGCGCCTTCGGGCGCTTGGCCGTCAATGACTGGAAGCTGATCCGCCAGCTTCGCGCCGGCCGCAGGCTGTGGCCCGACACCGAAGGCCGGGTCCGGACCTTCATGGTCACCTACCGACCCAAGGCCCGCGTAGAGGCCGGCTAATGACCTCTACGACGCCTGGCTCGCGGCCCCCGAAGCCTCGCAGGGCAAACTTCCGGTGGTCAAGTGCGCCGCGGCCTATTCAGGCTCCGGTCCAAGCCCCCGTCCAGGTTCAGGTCTAGATCCAGGCGCCGCCGCCGGCGCCTGCGCCTGCTCACGCCGGTGTCGAGTTCTGATGCGCACGCGCAAGCCCCCTCCACGAAAGCCCTGAAAGCATGACGAGCGTGGTCCAGCCCTTGATTCAGCCAAACCTCACGGTGATCGCAGCCCATCTCCTGGCGCTGTTTGCTCCGGTGCTGGCTGATGGGCAGGGCGGGCTGATCGAGATTCGTCACGGGCCGATCGACCCGGCGCTCAAACGGGCCGCTATCAATCAAAATGCCTGGTTCGGTCTGGACCAGATCGACGCGGCTGCCAGCTACGCCGCTGACCAGAACGCCCGCGGCCACAACGTCTATGTGGGCGTCAATCCTCGCAAACCCGACACCGATCAATCAGGCCATGGCTCAGACACCGACGTAGCGCTGGCCTGGTGGCACTTCGCCGACCTGGACGACCCCGCTGCGGTCGCCGCCGCCCGCGCCCACGTGCCGCTTCGCTATTCCATGCTGGTGATGACCGGCGCGGTGCCGGAGTCGCGACCCCACTTCTACTGGCGACTGGAAGAACCCTGCGCCAACCTGCCGGCCTGGACGGCCCGTCAGCGCGCCATCGCCGCGCACCTGGGCGGCGACGCCGTCATCAATCCCTCCCGGATCATGCGGCTGGCCGGCACGGTCAACTATCCCGCCCCCCATAAGGCCCGGCGTGGCTACCGCACCGAGCTGACCACCCTGCGCACCTTCGTCGGGGACGACAGGCGCGGCCCCTATTCGTTCGAGGCGATGGCCTCGGCCTTCCCTGACCCGGTTGCCCGAGGCGATCCACCTGACCGCGATTCAGCGCCTGGCGCTCGCGCCATCGACACCGGCCGCATTGGGGTAGCCGATCTCATCGCCGCAATCCGCCGCGGCGATCAGTGGCACAACCACATGGTCCGGCTGGTCGCCCACATGGTGGCGTTGGGCCGCACCGATGCCGAGATCATCGGTCTGGCCGCTGGCCTCACCCTGAACGGCCACAGCGTCGACGACACTGCGCGCGAGATGGCCAAGGCCATGCGCGGGGCCCGGGCCAAGTGGGCCATCCCTGAGCCCGATCAGCAGAACACTAGCGAGGGTGACGAGACGGCCCCTGTCGAGCTGACCGAGGACGCCCTGGCCGAGATCTTCACCCACCAACATGCGCAGGACTGGCGCTATGTCGCCGCCTGGGGTCAGTGGCTGACCTGGACCGGCAGAGTCTGGGTGCGGGAAGACACCCTCAAAGCCTATGACCTCTCGCGCAAGGTCTGCCGCGCTGCGGCGCGCAAGGCGCCCAGCATCCAACTCAAGACCAGGCTGTCATCGGCTTCGACAATCGCTGCCGTCGAGCGCATCGCCCGCGCCGACCGGCGCCATGCCGAGACGACCGAGGTCTGGGACCGCGATCCCTGGGCGCTCAACACGCCGGCCGGCGTCGTGGATCTGCATACCGCCCAGGGCGGCGCCCATGATCGCCAGTCCTACATGACCAAGATCACCGCAGCGTCCCCGCAAGGCGAATGTCCGGTCTGGCGGGAATTCCTGGCCACGGTCACCGGCGGCGATAGCGAGCTTCAACTCTATCTGCAGCGCATGGCGGGCTATTGCCTGACCGGGGTGACCAGCGAGCACGCGCTGTTCTTCCTCTATGGCACCGGCGCCAACGGCAAGTCGGTCTTCGCCAACACCCTGACAGCCTTGATGGGCGACTACGCCACGGTGGCGGCGATGGACATGTTCATGGCCAGCCATGGGGATCGCCACCCGACCGATATGGCGGGCCTGCGCGGCGCACGCGTGGTCACGGCCATCGAAACCGAACAAGGCAGTCGCTGGGCCGAGAGCAAGCTCAAGGCGCTCACCGGCGGCGACAAGATCACCGCCCGGTTCATGCGCCAGGACTTCTTCGAGTTCACCCCGCAGTTCAAGCTGCTGGTGGTCGGCAACCACAAGCCATCGATCCGCAACGTCGACGAGGCCATGCGCCGTCGTCTGCACATGATCCCGTTCACCGTCACCATCCCGGCCGCCAGGCGCGACAAGCACCTGCCTGACCGTTTGCTGGCCGAGCGCGATGGCATCCTGGGCTGGGCGCTTGAGGGCTGTCTGGAGTGGCAGCGCATCGGTCTCCAGCCGCCGGCATCCGTGCTGGCTGCGACCGAGGAGTATTTCGACGCCGAGGACGCGGTCGGCCGGTGGCTCGATGAACGCTGCACCCTCGGCCCGAACTGCAAGGAGACGTCGGGCGCACTCTACGCCAGCTGGAAGAGCTGGACCGAGGCCAATGGCGAATATGCCGGCTCCAACAAGCGCTTCTCCGAAACCCTGACAGCGCGGGGGTTTGCGCGCGCCAACACCATGACCGCCCGAGGTTTCCGAGGCTTGGCACTACGCCAGGCGCCGACCTCAACCGACCCGATGGAGTTCTGAAAAATGCACAGTGGCTCACCGTCAATGACGGATATGACGGGTAGTCCCCTTATAGGCGTTACACGCGCATACGCGCGCGCTTCTAACGGTGATAACCAGCAACCCGTCATATCCGTCATACCCTCTTGCGGGGTCATCCTCGCCCTCGACCTCGGCACCACGACCGGCTGGGCCCTGCGGTCGATGGGCGCCACCACCAGCGGCTGCCTGTCGCTCAAATCCTCCCGGTTCGACGGTGGCGGCATGCGCTATCTGCGCTTCAGGCGTTGGCTTGAGCAGCTGCAGGTCGACGCCGGCCCGATCAGCGCGGTCTATTTCGAGGAGGTCCGGCGTCACGTCGGGACCGACGCCGCGCACGTCTATGGCGGCCTCTTGGGCCAGCTGACCGCCTGGTGCGAGGAACACGGCGTCGCCTACCAGGGCGTCCCCGTCGGAACCATCAAGGCCTTCGCCACCGGCCGCGGCAATGCCGACAAGGCCGCCGTGATCGCCGCGGTCCAGGCGCGCGGTTTCTCACCGGCCGACGACAACGAGGCCGACGCCGTCGCCATCCTGCTCTGGGCCATCGAGACCGGCGGAGGTGTGCGATGAACTGGCATCCCCGCGGCTATGGCGGCAAGCGTCGCGACCCCGAGCAGGTCAAACGCGAAGGCTGGCGCGAGATGGGCCTCCTGGCCGTCTCGGCTTGCGACCAGCGGCTGAACTGGGCCGAGAAGGAGTTCATCCGCCAGATCGGCGAAAAGCTCTACGGCGCCTCACCCACGGCCGGGAGGTAGCCCCATGGCGCGTGGACGCAAACGCAAACCCGGCAAACGCCACCCATGTGGAAAGCTGGCCAGGCCCTCCACCGGCGAAACCCAGGCCGACGTCCTGGCCACGGTGGTGGAAGCCCGGCGTCGGCAATATGGGGTGACAGCCCGGCAGGCCCGTGATGAACGGCTGGGCTCGGCGCTGGGACGGCTGGCCTTCCGCGGCCTGATCACCGCCGACCAGTATTCCGCCGGCCAGGTCTATGCCGCCACCATGGGCCGCTACCGGGCGATCATGGGGCTGCCCATAGACCAGCCACGCTCGGTGATGGCCCTGCTGGTCAACGAGGGCATCTTCGGTGGAGGGGACAAGGAGCATGATCCCGAGCTTGTCGAGAAGGTGCGCAGGCAGGCCGCCAGCGTCCAGCTGATGCTCCGGTCCTGTGTTTGCGCGCCCGGCTGCGGTGCTGGTCGTGCGCCCATCGATCTGGTGCACCGCGTTGTCATCGGCGACGAGGACGCATCGGGCTGGCCGCCTGCGGACACCGGCAATCTGGTCCAGGGTCTTGAAGCACTGCGCAAGCTGTTCCACATCAGAACCGACGGTTTGTGATCAGTTTTCCTCGCTAGGCAAGGCGCTTAACAAACTGATATTATTGCACTTTCTGTGTCTTCCGCATTGACGACAGTAGACGAACCCTGTAAACCTTCCGAAATAGAGACTTGAGAACTGCGCCCGGAACCAATCGGCTTTCGGGCGTTGTTCGTTTCGGGACCTGATGATGGCGATACGTTTGCGCGGACGCGCTGCGGTCATCCAACGCCTGAGACGACTACGAACCGAACCACTCTGCCGGGATTGTGCTGCGAACGGTCGAATACGGGAGGCCACCGTACCCGACCACATCGTGCCACTCACCAAGGGTGGCAGCGACGAGGACAGCAACATCCGCTGTCTCTGCGCTGACTGCCACCAGGACCGCACGGCCGAGCAGTTCGGGCTTCGCAGGACGGTTTCGACCAGTCTCGACGGCTGGCCCAGCCGGTGACCGAACCCCAGGGGGGGTTCGTAAGTTCACTTGCCTAGCGAGGGAAACCGCGCGGGATCGAAACCTTTCACGACCGCGAGTTAGCGACCGGGGGTCAAATGACACAATGGCCCGCCGATCAGGTAGAGCGCAGAAGCGTCTCGGCCCTCGTCCCCTATGCCCGAAACGCCAGAACCCACAGCGAAGAACAGGTCGCCCAGATCGCCGCCTCGATCCGAGAATGGGGCTGGACGGTTCCGGTTCTGATCGACGAGGACGGCGGCCTGATCGCCGGTCACGGTCGGGTGCTGGCGGCCCGCAAGCTGGGCCTGGCCGAGATCCCGGTGATGGTCGCGACCGGCTGGAGCGAGGCGCAGAAGCGCGCCTATGTGCTGGCCGACAACAAGCTTGCGCTCAACGCCGGCTGGGACGCTGACCTGCTCCGCGTCGAGCTGGCCGATCTGCAGGCCTTCGACTTTGACCTGGGCCTGACCGGCTTTTCCGACGACGAGCTGGCCGGACTTCTGGCGCAGAGCAGCGAGGGTCTGACCGACCCGGACACGGTGCCTGATGTGCCCCTGGTTCCGGTGTCGGTATCGGGCGACGTGTGGGTGATGGGCGACCATCGCCTGTGCTGCGGCGACAGCACCGTCCAGAGCGACGTCGACAAGCTGATGGCCGGCGAGCGCGGGGACCTTCTGTTCACCGACCCGCCCTGGAACGTGAACTACGGCGCCGTCAAAGCCGGCAACGCCCAGGGCTACAAGCCCCGAAAGATTCTCAACGACCATATGGACGACGCCGACTGGGCCCAGTTCGTGGCCGGCTTCTGCGCCTCGTTCTACGCCGTCACCAAGCCCGGCGCGCTGGCCTATGTCGTCATGAGCGCCCAGGAATGGCCCGCCGTCGACAAGGGCCTGCGCGAGGCCAAGTTCCACTGGTCCTCGACCATCATCTGGGTGAAGGACGCGCTGGTCCTCTCCCGCAAGGACTACCACACCCAGTACGAGCCGCTCTGGTACGGCTGGAACGAGGACGGCCCGCGCATCATGCATGTGCCCGACCGCAAGCAGTCGGACATCTGGAACATCGCCCGGCCGCGGGTTTCGGATCTTCACCCCACCACCAAGCCGGTCCAGCTGATCGAACGCGCCCTGCTGAACTCCTCGGCTCGCGGCGCCTTGGTGGTCGATCTTTTCGGCGGCTCGGGCTCGACCCTGATCGCCTGCGAGCAGCAGGGCCGGCGCTGCCGGCTGATGGAGCTCGACCCCAAATACGCCGACGTCATCGTCCAGCGCTGGCAGGACTTCACCGGCAAGGCCGCCACGCTCGAGGGCGATGGGCGCGGCTTTGCCGAGATCGCCGCTGGACGAGGCCAGGAAATGACCGATGAAACCCGGGACCAAGCCGAAGCCGACCCACCTGAAACTGATCGAGGGCAACCGCGGCAAGCGGCCGCTTAATCGCAAAGAGGCCAGGATTGCCCCGGCGCTGCCCGATCCGCCGCCGCACCTGAGCGCCGACGGCCTGGAGGAATGGAACCGGGTCGCTGGCTGGCTGCACAGGATCGGCCTTCTCTCCGAGGTCGATCGCGCTGCGCTGGCCGCCTACGCCCAGGCCTATGGCCGCTGGGTCCAGGCCGAGCGGGCGATCGCCAAGATGGCGCAGATGGACCAGCTGACCGGAGGTCTGATGATCAAGACCTCCAACGGCAACGCCATCCAGAACCCGCTCGTGGGCACCGCCAACAAGGCCGCCTCAGACATGATGCGCTACGCCGCGGAATTCGGGATGACGCCCAGTGCCAGAACCCGGATTGAAACCGAGGCGGGCGCGCAAGACGCCGACCCCGCCGACCGCTTCTTCGGCTGATCGCACCGGCGCCTATGCCAAGGCCGTGGTCGCCGGTGAGATCATCGCCGGGCCCCATGTCCGCAACGCCTGCCGCCGACATCTGGACGACCTGAAACGCACAGACGGCATCTGGTTTGATCCCGACGCTGCGGCCCACGCCTTCGGCTTCTTCGAAGAGGTGCTCAAACTCTCCGAGGGCCAGTTCGAGGGCCAGCCGTTCCATCTGGAACCCAGCCAGGCCTTCATCATTGGCTCGCTGTTTGGATGGAAGCGTGCCGACGGACGGCGTCGGTTTCGCCGGGCCTATATCGAGCAGGGTAAGGGCAACGGCAAATCACCGGTCGCCGGCGGCATCGGCCTCTTTGGCATGACCGCCGCGGGTGAAGCCGGAGCCCAGATCTATGCCGCAGCCGCCAAGCGCGAACAGGCCGGCATCCTCTTTTCCGACGCGGTGAAGATGGTGCGCCAGTCGCCGGCGCTGGCCAAACGGCTGGAGTTCTCCGGTGGCCCCGGGCGCGAGTTCAACATCGCCCACCATGGGTCGGGCTCGTTCTTCCGGCCGGTGTCACGCGATACGGGCAAGACCGGCTCGGGCCCGCGGCCCTATTTCGTGCTGGCCGACGAGATCCACGAGCTGCCGGACCGCTCGATCATCGAGGTGCTGGAGCGGGGCTTTAAGTTTCGGCGCGAGCCGCTGCTGTTCATGATCACCAACTCTGGCTCGGACCGGAACTCGGTCGCCTGGGAGGAGCACGAGCACGCGGTCAAGGTGGCCGCCGGCAATATCGACGCCCTGACCGACCCCACCTATCTGGGCGAGGTCCTGGACGACACGAGCTTCTCCTACGTCTGCGCACTGGACGACGGCGATGATCCGCTGAATGACCCAGGCTGCTGGATCAAGGCCAACCCGCTGCTGGGCGTGACCATCACGGCGCAATACCTCACTGAGGTGGTGGCCCAAGCCCGGTCCATTCCGGGCCAGCTGAACGGCATCCTGCGGCTTCACTTCTGCGTCTGGACCGACGCCGAGACCGCCTGGATGACCCGGGCGACACTCGAGCCGCTGCTCGGCGAGGTCACCCCGCAGCTGGGCGCCAAAGTGTGGCTGGGGCTCGACCTTAGCCAGAACCGCGACATCACCGCGCTGGCCGCCGTACAGAAGACCGGCGAGCGTGACGGAAAGCCCTGCTTTGACGCCTGGATCGAGGCCTGGACGCCGGGCGACACGCTGGCGGCCCGGGCGCTACGCGACAAGCAGCCCTATCCGGTCTGGGTGCGCGACGGTTTCCTGCACGCACCGCAGGGCGAGAACATCAATTTCCGGCACGTCGCCCAGGCGCTCGCCGAATACGACCGCGACTACGACGTCCAGATGGTCGCCTACGACCGCTACGCCTTTCGCCGGTTCGAAGAAGACATCGCCGAGGTCGGGCTCAATCTGGCGTTCGTCGAACATCCGCAGGGCGGCACCAAGCGCGGCAAGCCCACGCAGGCCATGAAACAGGCCGCCGAAAGCGGAACCCGCGAGCCTCAGGGCCTTTGGATGCCAGGCTCGGTGCGCCAACTCGAAGAGATGATGCTGGAGGGTCGTATCCGGCTGCAGCGCAGCCCGGTGCTGATCTCGGCGATCATGTCGGCGGTCATCGAGACCGACCGCTGGGACAATTATTGGCTCTCCAAACAGAGGGCCACCAACAAGATCGATGCAGCCGTGGCGCTGTGCATGGCGGTGGGGGCGGCGATGGGGGGAGCGCCGACCATGGCTGAGCCGGAAATCATCCTGCTGTGAGCCGCTCGATCCTGGACATCCTCACCGGGCGTCGACCCGCCGCGCCGGAGGCCAAGCCGATCAGCAACGCCGGCGGATCTGCAAGCCTGCCTAGCATCGTGCGCGGCTCCTCGATGTTCAATGACCTGGCGGGCTATGGCTCTGGCCTGCAACTGCCCACCGAACAGACCGTGCTCACCGTCTCGGCGATCTATGCCTGCGTGAACCTGATCGCCGGCGCCATCGCCACCCTGCCGATCAACGTCTTCAGCCGCGCCGACGACGGCGAACTGGCGCCGCTGCCCTCCGACGACATCTGGTGGATGCTGAATGAACAGATGACGCCCCGCTGGGCCGCGCCGTCTGGCTGGGAGTTCCTGGTCCAGTCTCTGCTGCTGCCGGGCGACGGCTTTGCCCGCATCCTGCGCAACCCGGCCGGCGCCATGGTCGGCATGGAACCGCTGCATCCGGGTCGAGTGACCGTGGTCACCGACGGGGTGCGGCTGATCTACTCGGTCGAGCCCGACCCGAACGTTCTGAGCGCCTTTCGCGGGGATCGAGTGATCCTCGACCAGGACGACGTGCTGCATATTCCGGGCTTCGGCTTCGATGGCCTGCGCAGCCTGTCGCCTCTGCGCGGCGCTCTACGGATGACCGGGGCTGTCGCGCTGGCCACCCAGGATTATTCCGCGCGCTTCTTCGCCAATTCCGCCCGCCCCGACTTCGCCCTTCAAACCGACCAGGTGCTGTCGCCGGAGACGGTGGAGCGGCTGCGCGACCAGGTCACCGAGCGCCACGCGGGCACCGCCCAGGCGCATCGCCCGATGGTGCTGACCTCAGGCTTGAAGGTTCAGACCATCAGCCTGCCGGCCGACGACATGCAGCTCCTGGCCACGCGCCAGTTCCAGATCGAGGAGATCGCCCGGATCTACGGCGTCCCGCCCTTCATGATCGGTCATAACGAGAAGACCACCAGCTGGGGGTCCGGGGTCGAGGCCATGGGGATCGGCTTTGTCCGCTACTGCCTTCGCCGCCACCTCAACAAGATCACCCACGAACTGAACCGCAAGCTGTTCCGAACGGCACGTCGGGTCGTGGCCTTCGATACCTCTGACCTTGAACGGGCCGACTTCAAGTCGCTGATCGACGGCTTCCGCGCCGCCATCGGCCGCGCCGGTGAGCCCGGCTTCATCACGCCTGAGGAAGCCCGCGAGCGCCTCGGGCTTCGCCGCACGCCCATTCACGGCACGCTCAATACGGGGGTCGCCCATGCGTCCGAACCTGCTCAACCTCTTTAAGGCCAACGCCCGGCGCGGCCAGTTCCGCGCCGAAGCCAACTCCCTGTTCGTCTACGACGTCATCGTCGGCTCCGACGCCGACGCCGAGTGGTTCGGCGGGGTCTCGCCAGAGGCCTTCACCCGCGCGCTTCGCGCCATGACCGGCCCGGTTTCGGTGCGGATCAATTCACCCGGCGGCGACGTCTTCGCCGGTCGCGCCATGGCCCAGGCGATGCGCGAGTATCCGGGCGAGGTCACCGCCCATGTGGATGGGGTTGCGGCCTCGGCCGCCTCGCTGCTGGCCGTCACGCCGGCACGCTGCGTCATGGCGCCGGGCTCGATGCTGATGATCCACCAGGCCTGGACCATCGGCCTGGGGAACGCCGGTGATTTTCGCCAGACGGCCGATCTGCTGGCCAAGATCGACCTGACGATCGCCGACGACTACGCCGCCAAATCCGGCAGGCCGGCGCAGGAGTTCGCGGCCCTGATGGCGGCGGAGACTTGGTTCACGCCGGCGCAAGCCATTGCCATGGGCCTAGCTGACGAGATCGCCGCCGATCTACGCGCTGCTAGGCCGGAAGCTGGGGTCGAAGCCCGTTGGGACCTCAGCGCCTACAGCCACGCCCCGAACACGGCTTTCGACCCAAGCCTTGCCGACGCCGACGTGGCGCGCATCGCCGCTCAGATCGTCCTCCAGCTGGACGCCCGGCAGACGCCGGCCCCGGCGCCCGACCCCATCGCGCACCGTCGCCGGCAACTGGCAGCCCGGTTGCTCGCCCCCACTGCCTAGGCGCCCGCGCCCGCAGACAACGTCCGGCATCCCGCCGGCCTATTCTCGAACAAAGGAAAACCGGATGCACAGCATTCAGGCGCTCCGCGAACAGCGCGCGGCGAAAGCAAAATCCCTGCACGACCTGGTGGGCAAGCCCACCTGGGACGCTGACGTCGATCAGCCGGTCTATGACCAGACCATGGCGCAGATCGACGGTCTCGACGCCCAGATCGGTCGCATCAACGAGGCCAACAAGCGCGTCGCCGACCAGGCGATGAGCGAAGGTGTGATCATCGCGGCCGAACGCCAGGCCCACGACGGCAAGTCCGACGCCTCGCGGATCTTCGCCAAGTGGCTGAAGGGCGGTGACAAGGGCCTCAGCGCCGAGGACTACGCGGTCATCCGCAACACCATGTCGACCACCACCACCACCG
Source organism: Phenylobacterium glaciei (assembly GCF_016772415.1). Classification (NCBI taxonomy): domain Bacteria; kingdom Pseudomonadati; phylum Pseudomonadota; class Alphaproteobacteria; order Caulobacterales; family Caulobacteraceae; genus Phenylobacterium; species Phenylobacterium glaciei. The sequence continues at coordinate 917 of NZ_JAGSGD010000002.1, read as the reverse complement.
AGGGTGGCTTCACGGTCGCCACCGAGGTGGCCAAGACGGTGCTGGACGCGCTCAAGTTCTTCGGGGGCATGCGCCGGGTGGCCTCGGTCATCCAGACCGACCAGGGCAATCCGATGAACTTCCCGACCTCGGACGGCACTTCCGAGGTGGGCGAGATCATCGCCGAAAACACCACGGCCACCGCCGCCGACCCGGTGTTCGGCACCAAGTCGCTGCCGGTTTACAAATACTCCTCCAAGATCATCGCGGTCCCGTTCGAGCTGCTGCAGGATTCCAGCGTCGACGTCGAAGCCTTTGTCCGCGACCGGATGGTCACGCGCCTGGGCCGGATCACCAACACCCACTTCACCGTAGGCACCGGCACGGCCCAGCCGACGGGCCTCATCACCGCGGCCACCACGGGCAAGACCGGCATCACCGGCCAGACCACCTCGGTCATCTATGACGACCTGGTCGATCTGCAGCATTCGGTGGACGTGGCCTATCGTGACCTCGGCCGGTGCAGCTGGATGATGAATGACCTGTCGGTCCGGGTGATCCGCAAGATCAAGGACACCGCCGGTCGACCGATCTTCGTTCCCGGCTACGACAACCCGGTTGGCGCCACGCCCGACCGCCTGCTGGGCGATGCGATCACCATCAACAACGACATCGCGGTGATGGCCGCCAACGCCAAGTCCATCGCCTACGGTGACTTCAGTTTCTACACGATCCGCGACGTCATGGACGTGCAGATGTTCCGCTTCACCGACAGCGCCTACGCCAAGCTGGGCCAGGTGGGCTTCCTGGCCTGGATGCGCGCAGGCGGCAACTTCGTCGACGTCGGCGGCGCGGTGAAGCTCTACGTCAACTCCGCGACCTAGGGGTTCGGTCGAGACCGATACCCGCCGACAAGCGGACCTTCCGAACGGCAGCGG
>NZ_JAGSGD010000001.1:1500000-1635000 GCF_016772415.1 Phenylobacterium glaciei | reverse complement strand
TCGCTGAAATGACGTTACGAAGAACAATGATTTCAAGTGCTTGGTAGCGCCTGAAGCCGTTGTCCGCCGCCCCGTCGTCTGAGCGAGGGGGGCTTATATGAGCGGGTTCGAAACCGCGCAACCCCCTTCCTACAGTTTGATGACAAATCGGCGCGCCGCCTTGTGGACAGAGCTATGGCCTCCTTATGAAGGAGGCGCGCAAACCCTTTGCGCACGGGGATAGGAGACCTTTCAGCCCATGCTCTCGCAAAAGGCCCGCTACGGACTGCGCGCCCTGGTCGAACTGGCCCGGGCGGGCGGAGGACAGGTGACCTCCGGCGAATTGGCCATCCGCGCCGACGCGCCGCGCAAGTTCCTGGAGGCGATTCTGCTGGAGCTGGCCCGCAACAAGGTGGTGGTGAGCAAGCGCGGCAAGTTCGGCGGCTATCTCCTTGGCCGCCCGGCGGCCGAGATCAGCTTCGCCGAGGTCATCCGCATCATAGATGGGCCGCTGGCCCTTGCCCCGTGCGTCAGCCGGCTGTCCTTCCGCAAGTGCGACGACTGCCCCGACCTGGCCACCTGTTCCCTGCGCGAGGCTCTCTTGAGGGCCCGCGACGCCACTTCCGATGTCCTGGAGGGCTACAGCCTGGCCGAGGCCGCCGCCTGCGAAGGCGCCGAGGTGTTCAAGCTCGCCTGAGCCAGCCAGGAGACCGGCACACTCCAGGGCCTTTCCCTGCCCGCCTAGTCCCTCTCTCCAGGCCCGTACGTGTCCGATTCCCGCCGACGCGCCATCTCACCCTATAGAGTGATCCGCTCGGCCCTCTGGCCTCACGGCCCTTCCCCTTCCGCTTGGCGCCGCTCCAGACCCCACGTCGCCATCCCAGCGCCGGCAAGACCTACGCTCTTACACCACGAGAGCGCTCCGCTCACCGAGGCGCGATGGATATCACGGCCTGTTAGGTCGTCAAGAACAAAATAGGAACATCTGGTGTTGGCGCAAGCATCCTGCTCGCCGCCCGCCCCTATCCCGCCGCGATATAGGCCTTCAGCCCGTCCGCCTCGGCCTCGACCTCGGAGATCTTGTGCTTCACCAGGTCGCCGATGGAGACGATGCCGATCAGCCGCTCGTTCTCACAGACCGGTAAATGCCGCATCCGCCGGTCGGTCATGCGGGTGAGGAGGGAGTTCACCGTCTCATCCGGCGTTGCGAACACCACGTCGCGGGTCATGCAGCTTGAGACCGGCTGATTGAGGGCCGAGGGCCCCTGCTCGGCCATCACCCGGACCACATCGCGCTCGGAGACGATGCCCGCCACACGGTCGCCCTCCATGATGATCATGGCCCCCACACGCCTTGAGTGCAGCAGGGCGCAGATGGCGCTCACCGTCTCATTGGGCGTTGCTGTGAAGACCAGGTCGCCCTTGGCCTTCAGGATCTGCGAAACAAGCATGGCTGCGTCCTTCCGTCATCCCCGGAAGAACGAAGGTCGCTCAATATCGCTGACGGATCAATCGACTACACCCCGACGTGATAGCCAGCCAAAGGGGCTCACCAGGACCAGGCCTGCGGCGTAACCAAAGAGATGCGCCTCCCAGGCCACCGGCATGCCGCCGGCGCCTGGCGCGAATCCCACCACGGCGATCAGCAGGTTCACCACAACCCACGCGGTGGTCATGCCCAGCACCGGTGGGCTGAGATAGGGGCCGGGAACCCCCTTCCCCGCAATCATCCGCGCCGCCGCCGCCATCAGCCCGGCCACCGCCCCCGAGGCGCCCACCAGCAGATGGGGGTCGCCAGCATGGACCAGGCCGTAACCCAGGTTCGCAAGCGCGCCGCACACAAGATAGAAGAGCAGGAAGGCCAAGGCCCCGGTGAACTTCACACCATAGTAGCGCGCCACCGGCGTCCCGAAGGCCAGCGCGCCTGCCCCATTCATAAGAGCGTGCCCCCAGCTCCCGTGCACAAACAGCGCGGTGATCAGGGTGATCCCCCGCCCGTCCGACAGGCCGGCGGGCGAAAATCCGTAGGTCGGCAAGATTTGCTCAGGCGGCAGGAATGACTGCAGACCGAACCCGCCGATGATCGCCACGGTGATAGCCACGGCGGGCCAAGGAGCGTTGAACATGGGCTCGCGGGGTTCGTCCAAAACACGCTCCAAACTCAAAACAGCTACGAAACCGGGGGTTTCGGCGACACCTCATTAACCAAATCGCCAGTGTCTTGGCTCTTTAATGTGAGCTGTCCGGTTTTGGCACGCTCATTGCTCCCGACTGGCCAGACGTTTTCGTCCGCGCGGAGTTTTCGTATTTCCATGGCCGCAGCTCCCCCCGCCGCGCCGCGTCTTGTCTGGCTCGCCGGCATCCTCGCCGTGAGCCTGGTCGCCGGCCAGGCCAACGCCCAGGCGATGGCCACCAACTCCGCCGACTTCAATGCCGGCTACGGCCGCGTGGCCGGTTCCGAAAACCATCCGGTGGAGGTCTCCACCCGCGACGCCAACGGCAACCGCATCATCGTCGATGGCCTGATGCTGACGGGCGAGGACCAGTCCAGCTTCTCCAGCGCCTCGGGCGTGGTGGACGCCTATGCCGGGGTCGGAGCGCTGTCGGGCGGCGCGACCGCCATCGGCAACAACCTGACCGTGGTCACCCAGGGCAACTACAACACCGTCATCATCAACTCGACCCAGACCAACACCGGCGCGGTCACCGCCAACGCCAGCGCAAACGCCAGTGCAAACGGGGGCGTTGGGAATGGTCAGTAGCTCCCTCTACCGGGTCGCGGGCCTGCTGAGCGCCGCGGCGCTCGGCCTGGCCGGCTGCGCCACTCCGGTGGCGGGCCCCAGCGGCAACTACTCCCGCGCCATCGGCACCGCGCCGGTCACCGCCAACCCCACCCCCTATTCCGGCGCCCTGGTCTGCATGGCCGGCTACGCCCGCAATTCCAAGCTGGTGGCCCCGCGCATCGCCGTGGGTCGTATCGCCGACTACACCGGCAAGTCGGAGTCCGACGGATCGGGCCGCAAGATCACCCAGGGCGCCTCGCTGATGGCCATGTCGGCCTTCGCCAAGGCCGGCATGCCCCTGGTTGAACGCTTCGACACCTCGGTCTCCGAGCTGGAGCTGAAGTACGCCAACAACAAGCTGATCTCGGATGCTCCGAACCCCGCGCCCGACCAGGCCGCGGAATACCGCCGCATCCTGGCCGGCCAGGTGCCCGGCTCGGACTTCTATGTGGCCGGCGGCATCACCGAGCTGAACTTCAACATCCGCTCCTCCGGCGCCGACCTCACCGGCGGAAGCCCCGACGCCAAGGAGCTGAAGGGCTCCTTCCGCGCGCGCATGTTCGTCATGAACATCGGCCTGGACATGCGGCTCATCAACACCCGCACGCTGGAGGTGGTGGACGTCATCTCCTATCAGAAGCAGGTGGTAGGCCGCGAAGTCGGGGTCGGACTCTTCGACTTCCTGGGCGGCAACGTCTTCGACGTCTCGGCCGGCGCCGGGGCCCTGGAACCCATGCAACTTGCGGTCCGCGCCCTCGTCGAGCGGGCGGTCGTCGAGATGACCGCCAACCTCTACGGCATGCCCGGTCCCCGCGCCTGTCTGTCGTCGGACCCGCTGGGCGACGGCACGGTGGGCATCACCGGCGGCTATGTGCCGGCCTACAACAACCTGGGCACCAACAATGCTGAAACGCGGTCCGATCCTTCTCGCTGGAATGCTCGTCGGGATCCTGCCGTGCGGGGCCGCTACTAGCCAGACCAGCACGGTCCTGAACAATCAGGTCCAGCTCGGCGACGTCTTCAGCCAGCAGACCCTGAACGTCGAGACCGTCAGCGACTCCACCACCGCCAACACCACGGCGAGCGGTAACGCCTATTCGGCCTCCACCGACGGCAGCGACCTCGACCTCCGCTCCAACCAGACCTCCAGTGGCAATGTGCTGGCCAATACGGTGGTCAATGTGGACACCAATTCCGGCGCCCAGACCTATCTGAGCACGACGGCCACCGGCAATCTCGGCGACGCCAACGTCTATGCCGGGACCATGACCGCGGTCTTCAACCAGGCGACCACCGCCTCCACCGTCAAGGCCAACAGCCAGATCGAGGCCGAGCAGGCGCAGACCGGTGAGGTCGCCGCCAGCACCCAGGCGGTGGCCAACGACCAGAGCCTCGGCGTCAGCGTCGGCGCGGCGGGCGTGCGCGTGAACCAGACCAACGCCGGCGACGTCTATGCCGATGGCGGCGCCATCTACGGCCTGGTGTCCGGCTCGGCGGAGCTGACGGCCGGGGCCATGGGCAACAATGTCGCCTACTCCGGCGACGGCGGCTCCGCCGCCCGCGTCGTCGTCGACCAGCAGAACACCAGCGACAGCGTCCAGGCCGCCCACTTCACCGCCTATGGCCAGGTGCAGGACGCCAAGACCACCGCCATCGCGGCGGGCAACAACGTCAACGCCGTCAACGAGGGCTACCTGCTCGACGCCACCACCAGCCAGGGCAACCAGGCCTATGTGCGGGCCCAGGCCGAGAGCTCGGCCGCCAACTTCGGCTCCGGCGCGGCCGTGGCCAACGGCGTCGGCAACAACGCGGTCATGGGCGACATCGGCGGGGAGGTGATCGTCGACAACACCCAGTTCAACGAAGGCGGCGGCATCGAGGCGGTGGCGGCCTACACCGGCGGCGAGGGCTATGACGGCCTGGCCTCGGCCAGCGCCAGCGGCAACGCTGTCGTCGGCTACGCCTGCGCCGACTGCTCGGGCCGCCTGACGGTCGCCAACAGCCAGACCAACACCACCGACATCGGCGCCACGGCGACCGCGACGCTGACCACCGGACGCTCTATCTCCGGCGTCGCCAACGCGGTCGGCAACACCGCCACCTACTATGTCAGCCGGCCTGGCGAGTAAGGCCGCCCTGCCCTTGTCCCGCCTTGCGCCCGCCATGAGCCCCGGCGCATGGTGCCCGACCTTTTGAGCCTTCGACCCGGAAAGACTTGATGATCCGTCCCCTGCGCGGCGCCGCCGCGCTTCTCGCGGCCACCGCCCTGAGCGGCTGCGCTGTCGCCCACATGTCGATGCCCAAGCTTGGGGGGTTCGGGTTCGGACAGGACAAGGCGCCCGCCCCCGCCGGCCCGCTCAAGCTCGCCCCCGGCCAGTGGGCCCAGGCCCGCTCCGATGTCCCCGCCGATCCGGAGATCCGCTTCGGCGCCCTGCCCAACGGCATGCGCTACGCCATCCGCAAGCAGTCCATCCCCGCCGGCCAGGCCGCCCTGCGCCTGCGCTTCGACGCCGGCTCCCTGCAGGAGACCGACGCCCAGGCCGGCCTCGCCCACTTCCTGGAGCACATGGCCTTCAACGGCTCGAAGAACGTGCCCGAGGGCGACATGGTCAAGATTCTGGAGCGCCTGGGCCTGGCCTTCGGGGCCGACACCAACGCCTCGACCGATCTCGACGAGACCGTCTACAAGCTGGATCTGCCGCGCACCGACGCCGAGACCCTCGACACCTCTCTGATGCTGCTGCGCGAGGCCGCCGGCAATCTCACCATCGACCAGGCCGCCGTCGACCGTGAACGCGGCGTGGTGCTGTCGGAGGAACGCGCCCGGGACAATCCGGCGTCGCGCGTCTACCGCGCCCGCCAGGCCTTCCTGCTGAAGGACCAGCTGCCCCCCCGGCGCGACCCCATCGGCAAGGTCGAGGTGCTGCAGAACGCCCCGGCCGGCCTGATCAAGGACTATTACCAGCACTATTACCGCCCCGAGCGCGCGGTCCTGGTGGCCGCCGGCGACTTCGACCTCGACGCCATGGAGGCCAGGATCAAGGCGAAGTTCGGCGACTGGCAGGCCACCGGTCCGGCCGGTCCCGACCCGGTCCTCGGCCCCGTCGCCCCGCGCGGCCCTGAGGCCAGGCTGGTGATCGAGGCCGGCGCGCCGCTCTCCCTGCAGCTCGCCTGGATCCACGGCCCCGACACCAACCCCGACAGCATCGCCAAGCGCCGCAGCGACCTGATCGAGTATCTGGGCTTCCAGGTGCTGAACCGCCGCTTCTCCACCCTCTCGCGCGCTGCCGATCCGCCCTTCCTGGGGGCCGGCGCCTTCAAGCGCGACGAGTATGACGCCGCCGAACTGACCATGGTCACCGTCAACGCCGAGGCCAGCCGCTGGAAGGACGCGCTCACCGCCGCCGACCAGGAACAGCGCCGCGCGATCCGCTTCGGCGTGCGCCAGGACGAGCTGGACCGCGAGATCGAGGAGGTCCGCGCCAACATCAAGGCCGACGCCGCCGGCGCCGCCACCCGCACCCCGGGCCAGCTGGCCAACGAGATCGCAGGTTCGCTCTCCGACAACGATGTGGTCACCAATCCGGCCCAGGACGCGGTCTTCTTCGAGCAGTCGGTAAAGGGGCTGAAGGCCGCCGAGGTCTCCGCCGCCCTGAAGGCCGCCTTCACCGGCGACGGCCCGCTGATCTTCATGACCTCCCCCAAGGAGATCGCCGGCGGCGAACCGGCCCTGCTGAGCGCGCTGGACGCCTCGCGCAAGCTGGAGGTCACCCCGCCCACCGGCGCCACCGCCGTGGCCTGGCCCTACGAGACCTTCGGCGCCCCCGGCAAGGTCGCGATCAGCAAGGACGTCACCGACCTCGACACCACCTTCGTCACCTTCGAGAACGGCGTCCGCCTCACCATCAAGCCGACCCACTTCAAGGACGACGAGGTCCTGGTGCGCGTCAATGTCGGCGGCGGCCGGGTCGACATGCCCCGCGACCACCAGAGTGGCGCCTGGGCGGCCAGCACCTATGTCGAGGGCGGCCTCGCCAAGATCAGCGCCGAGGACATGGAGCGCGTGCTCGCCCGCCGCGTCTACGGCGCCCAGTTCAGCATCGGCGACGACGCCTTCGTCTTCTCCGGCGGCACCCGCCCCGACGACCTGGATATCCAGCTGCAGGTCCTGGCGGCCTATGTCGCCGAGCCCGGTTGGCGGCCCGAGGCCTTCGCCCGCCTCAAGACCGCCGGCAAGACCTTCCATGACCAGTATGAGTCCACCGATTCCGGCGTGCTCAGCCGCGACCTCGGCGGCCTGCTGCGCTCGGGCGACGAGCGCTGGGTCTTCCCCAGCCGCGCGCAGATCGCCGACGCCAAACTCTCTGAGTTGAAGGACGAGATATCGCCCGCCATCGCCAGCGGCCCCATCGAGGTGGTCATCGTTGGCGACGTCACGGTGGAAAAGGCCACCGAGCTTGTCGCCGCCACCTTCGGCGCCCTGCCCCAGCGCGCGGCCCCGACGCCCGCCGATCCGGCCAAGCGCCAGGTCGCCTTCCCGGCCGGCGTCGCCACGCCCGTGCAGCGCACTCACAAGGGCCGCGCCGACCAGGCCATCGGCTACCTCGCCTGGCCCACCACCGGCTTCTTCGCCAATCCCCAGAAGGCCCGCGACACCGCCGTCATGGGCGAGGTGCTGGAACTGCGCCTGATCGACGAACTGCGTGAAACCCAAGGGGCCACCTACTCGCCCCAGGTCAGCTACAACCACTCCATGGTCTGGCCCACCTGGGGCTATGTCTCGGCCAACGTCGAGATCCCGCCCGAGAAGCTGCCGGCCTTCTTTGCCGACGTCCGCAAGATCGCGGCGGATATGCGCACCAAGGACATCAGCCCCGATGAACTGGAACGCGCCAAGAAGCCCCGCATCGACCAGTTCGAAAAGGCCCGCGAGACCAACGGCTATTGGCTAAACGAGCTCTCGGGCGCCCAGGCTGACCCGCGGCGCCTCGACGCCACCCGCGCCATCCTCCCCGGCACCGAACGCGTCACCATCGCCGACGTCCGCCGCGCCGCCCAGGACGTCCTGGTGGACGACAGGATGTGGATGCTCGAGGTCAAGCCGGGGAAGTAACTCAACCGCTCATCCCGGCGAAGGCCGGCACCCAGGTCATAGAGCGCCAGGCCATCGGATGGCCCGATCGGTCTCACATCGCATTCCGAGCCTTGCGATCTGGGCCCCGGCCTTCGCCGGGGTGAGCGGAGGTTGGGCTCACAACCTGAACCTCACAGGTTCAAACCCCGTCCCCGCACCCAAGATCATCTTTGGGCATACCCCAAAACGCAGAAGGGGCCCGCATCGCCGCGAGCCCCTCCGCAATCTCAAGCCAACCGACCGGCCCTAATACACGATCCCGCCGACCCCGCCGTCCAGGCTCATGGCCGTGGTGACGGTGGAAGAGCCGCTCTCACGGTCCTCTTCCTCGCGATAGGCCGTGTAGGTCTCGGTCATGATCATGGTCAGGATCTTCACGCCCGCCCCGAACCGCCGCAGCAGCGAGCGCTCGTTGCAGTCACGGCCAGGCTTCTGGGGCCGGCACTCCACCTTGCCGCCGGGCAGGTGAACGAGGGCGTCGTTCTTGCGGCAGACCTGGGTCTGGCCGCCGCCGAAGTCGATCTGGCCGTTATATTCGGCGATCGTCCAGGACAGGTAGGTCCCGGCGATGCAGCGATAGAGCTCGCCCTCATAGGCGTCGTCGATGTCGCGGTCGGGGGTCACCTGCGAGGCCGGATGAGGAATTTCGCGGTCGTCGACGCAGAAGGCCTGGATCACCACCCGGCGCGTCTTGGTGCGCGTCGCCTGATAGCTGGTCTTCTTCATCCGACGACCTGAGTCGACATAGAGGCCCTGAATCATGCCGGTGGACATAGGGGGCGAGTAGCCGCCGCCACCGCCGCCGCCGCCATAGAAGGTCGTAGAACCCGCGCCGGCCCGGCCTGCCGCGCCTGCCGATCCCGCCGCGCTCGCGGCGGCGTTGGCGATGGCGACATTCACGCTGGAGACGTTGACGTGCACGCTGGTGCGGTTGCCGCTGTCGCAGCAGGGCGGCGTCGGAGGCGGTGGCGCCGGCGGCGGGGTGCAGCAGGGCGGCGTCGGCGGCGTCACGCAGCAGGGCGGAGTCGGGGGCGTACAGCACACCGGCGGCGGGGCGCAGCACTGCGCCAACGCGACGTCCGGCGTGGCGCTGCCCAGGAACAGCAGTCCAAATCCGAGCACGAGGGCCAGCAGGGTCGAACGCATCGTCATGGGACGGCCCCTCCTCGTAAGGCCACCGTTAAGCATGCAAGAACCGCGCCGCACATCGCCACGCGCCCTGCCCGCTTGAGCCGAAACGTCCCGATTGGAGACGCCCGGCGACTGGTCCGCATCTTTCTGCAAGCCCCATGCGGTCGTTGAAGGCCGTGGACAGGGCTGCATCTCGATGTCGGTGTTCCATTCAAATACAGAACGGTTGATAGACTATTGGCGAACGCGCGGTGGTGATGGCCGCCTGCCGCTTCGCAGCGCCATCAGCCCGGCCGATTTTTCCGAGATCATCGCCCAGGTCTTCATCCTTGGCCGCGTCAAGTCGGGCATCTATCCGGTGCGCCTGGCCGGCGGCTTCGTCTCCGAACTGCACAAACGCGACCTTCGCCAGCAGAACGGCCTCAGCCTCGTGCGCGAGCGTGACCGCTTCAACCTGCACACCGCGCTCGAGACCGCCTGGCGCAGGCCTGAGCCCATCGTCGCCACCGTCGAGGTGCTGACCGAGGGCCCTAGCCTGGCCATGGAGGTGCTGTTCGCCCCTCTGGCCGGCGCCGACGGCTCGGTGGACCGGTTCCTGGGCCTCTACCAGCCGCTCGGCATGGTCTCGCGCCTGCGCGGCCTCCCGGCCCAGCCCTTCGCCGTCCGCGACATCCGCGGCATGGGCCCCGCCAACGAGGAAACCCCTCGCCTGCGCCTGGCGACGCTAGATGGGCGGCGGATCGCCTAAGGAATTCCTTCTCCCCTTGCGGGGTCGAGAGCGGGCGCCCAGAGGCCGGTCGGATGACCGCTCACGCTCCCCCCTCAAATTATTCCGTCATCCTCGGGCTTGTCCCGAGGATCCATAGACACCGTGGAGCAGATGGCCCGCAGCGGCGCCGCTCGCGCCCTCTACGGACAAACGGAGATCATGGATCCTCGGGACAAGCCCGAGGATGACGATCTTAAGTTGGACGGGCCCACCGGCTCTGCTTCGCAGGGCCGCCAGGGGAGAAGGATTGGCGTCACCCCCATGCCACGCCCGCTTTCTTCGCGCGTTTAAATCCTCGGGAAAGCCTGTCGGCTTAGAGTGCCTACCCGGAGGAAGCGCAGATGGAACATCCACTGAGCGCCCCAAGACACTGGCTCGCGGGCGCGGCCATCATCTCAAGCCTCGGCGTGTTCGCGCCCTGTGCTCACGCCCAGGACGCCCACGCCCAGGCCGTGGAAGCCGCCACGCCGCCCCAGCGCAACGCCTTCATGTCGGCGGTCGAGCAACCCCTGGCGGACTTCAACATCAACCAGGCCGAAATCCCCGACAGCCTGCGCAAGGCCGCTGACGATCCCTACGAAGCCCTGGCCGCCGACAGCTGCGCCGCCATGGCCAGCCAGATCGCCGCACTCGACACCGCGCTCGGCCCCGACCTCGACGTCGACGCGGTCAAGACCACCAAGCGCAAGATGGCGTCGCGCGCCGCCGCCGCCGCCGTGCGGCGCCTGGCGGTGAGCTGGATTCCCTATCGCGGTGTCGTGCGCACGCTCACCGGCGCCGAGGCCCATGCCCGCAAGGCGCAGGACGCCGCCCTGGCCGGCGCCGTCCGCCGCGCCTATCTCAAGGGCCTGGGCGAACGCGACGGCTGCGCGGGCGCTATGCCCCGTCGGATCGCCATCGACCACGTCGCCCCCGCCCTTGCGCTGATCCCGACGCCCGAGACGCCCGCTCAGATCCTCGCCCTCGACGCCCCGTAACGCACCCTCCCTCCCCTTCATGGGAGGGCGGAAAATTCACCTCACTCCGCCAGCAACCGCTCCATCGCCGCCGCCATTTCCAACAGTCGGCGGTCGTGGCCCCGCCGTGCCACCAGCATCAGGCCGGTGGGCAGGCAGCCCCCGCGCGGCAGCGGCAGGGAGATGGCGCAGAGGTCGAAGAAGTTGACCATCGAGGTATTGCGCAGCAGCAGCCGGTTCTTTGGCGTGAAGGATTCCAAGGTCAGGACCTCGTCCTTGCGCGGCGCCACGATCGGCGTGGTGGGCAAGACCAGCGCGTCGAGCTCCACCAGGGCGGCGTCCATCGCCTCGATCAGCAGCTTCCGCTCGGCCAGCATGGCCGCGTGGCGCTGGGGGGAAACCACGCCGCCGCCTTGGACCCGAGCCCGGACGAAAGGATCGTACTCCGCGCCTTGGGCGGCCAGCCGCTCGCGATGAACGGCATAGGCCTCGACCGAGGCGAGCGGCGCGACCGCGTTGACCTGCGCCATTCCATCGAACATCGCGAAGGTCTGGTCCGAAAGGGCGACGCCGGCCCGCCCCAGCAACTTGAGCGCCTCGTCGAACCTGACGGCGACGGTGGCGTCGAGATCGGCCATCGGGAAGCCCTGCGGCACACCGAACTTCAGGCCTCCCAGCGACGCGGCCTCCAGGGTCCAGGGCGCGTCCCCGGCCAGGACGGCGTCGGCGCTCGCGCAGGCCGCGACGCTCATGGCGATGGGCCCCACCGAATCCAGGTTGGGCGAGAGCGGGAAGGCGCCCTGGGTGGGCACGCGGGACTTGGTGGGCTTGAACCCCACCGCCCCGCACAGCGCGGCGGGAATGCGGGTGGAGCCGCCGGTGTCGGTGCCGATGGCGATCTCGCACATCCCGTCCACCACCGCGACCGCGCCGCCGGACGTGGAGCCGCCGGGCACACGGTCCCGGTCGGCCGGGTTCCCCGGCGTGCCGTAGTGCGGATTGACCCCCACGCCGGAGAAGGCGAACTCCACCATATTGGTCTTGCCGACGATCACCGCCCCGGCCTCGCGAAGGCGGCTCACCACCGGGGCGTCAGCGGTTGCGGGCGGCGCTGCGGCCAGCACCCGCGAGCCGGCGCGGGTCGGTTCACCCGCCACGTCGAACAGGTCCTTCAGGCTGACAATGGCCCCGTCCAGCGGACCCAGCGCCTCACCCGCCTGGGCTCGCGCGTCCGCCGCACCCGCCGCCGCCCGCGCGGCCTGAGGATAAAGGGTCAGATACGTCCGCGCGCCCTCCCCCGCCGGATCGCCGATCCGCGCCAGGGCCTGCTCCAGGCGGTCGCGTGAGGTGTTCGTCATCGTGTCCCTTCATGCCGGCCCAGAAGCTACCCGGCCGCAGGGGCCGCCGGGGAGTCGAACCCCCAACGCAGGCCTCACCTTTATGCGGCCGGTGAGCAGAATCGCCTGACTCCGGCCGCCTCACGCGTTTCATGAGGCATGCCCACGAAGAACCCCGCCTCGGCGAAACCCGATGACGCCTCGACCCCACCGCCAGCCGGATCAGTGCGCCATGGATCCAGGATCAGGCCGCCTTCTGGCCGTCCTCATAAACGGGGGCGTCGTCGGCCGGCAGGGCCTGCTTGCCACGGATCATGTCGGCGGCCTTCTCGGCGATCATGATGGTGGGGGCGTTGGTGTTGCCCCCCACCAGGGTCGGCATGACCGAGGCGTCGATGACGCGAAGGCCCGCGATGCCGCGCACCTTCAGTTCGCCGTCCACCACCGCCATGTCGTCGTCGGCCGCCCCCATCCGGCAGGTGCCCACCGGGTGGTAGATGGTCTCGCCGACCTCCTTGATCCAGGCGTCGATCTGGGCATCGGTCTGGACCGCCTCGCCGGGGAACAGCTCGGTGGAGCGGTACTTGTCCAGGGCCGGCTGGCGGGCGACCTCGCGCATCATCTTCACGCCTTCGCGCAGGGCGCGGCGGTCTTCCTCGGTGGCCAGGTAGTTGGCGAAGATCGCCGGATCATCCAGCGGGTTGGCGGACTTCAGACCCACCCGGCCACGGCTCTCGGGGCGCAGCTGGCAGACGTGGAAGGTGAAGCCATCCTTGGCCACCTGGGTCTTGCCGTGGTTCTGCATCACGGCCAGCACGCAGTGAACCTGCAGGTCGGGGCGGTCGAGGTCGGGACGCGACTTCAGGAAGGCGCCCGATTCCAGCATCTGCTTGGAACCCAGCCCCTTCTTGAACAGCAGGTAGTTGATGCCGATCAGGGCGGTCTTGATGCCCTTGCGCGCCGAGAAGACGGTGATAGGCAGCGGGCACTCCCAGGAGAGCGTCACGTCCAGGTGATCCTGCAGGTTGGCGCCGACGCCCTTCAGGGCATGGACCACCGGGATGCCGTGCTTGGTCAGTTCCTCCGGATCGCCGATCCCGGAAAGCTGCAGAATGTGCGGCGACTGCACCGCCCCGGCGCTGAGCAGCACCTCGCGGTCGGCATGGACCACCTGCTTGACGTCCTTGTCGTCGATGAACTCGACGCCCGTGGCGCGGCCGTTCTCGATGATGATCCTGGTGGTGCGCGCGCCGGTCAGGCAGGTCAGGTTCGTGCGGGTCAGGACCGGATGCAGGTAGCCCTTGGCCGCGCTCCAGCGCTCGCCACCCTTGATGGTCAGCTGATAGGGGCCCCAACCTTCTTGCTGGAAGCCATTGAAATCGCTGGTGACCTTGTGCCCCGCCTGACGGCCCGCCTCGATGGTGGCCTTGTAGATCGGGTTGGGATCAGACGCCTTGGTGACCGCCAGCGGGCCGCTGCCGCCATGCCATTGGTCGCCGCCGCCTTCCAGGCTTTCCGAGCGCTTGAAGTAGGGCAGCACGTCCTTGTAGGACCAGCCCTGCAGGCCCATCTGGCGCCACTGGTCGTAGTCCCGGGCGTGGCCGCGGATGTAGATCATGCCATTGATGGAGCTGGATCCGCCCCAGCCCTTGCCACGCGGCCACCAGAGCTTGCGGTTGTTGAGGTTCGGCTCTTCCTCGGTCCAGAAGCCCCAGTTGTAGGTGCCCTTGGCGCCGATAAGGCCGCCAACACCGGCCGGCATCCGCACCATCAGGGAATTGTCCTTCACGCCGGCTTCCAGCAGCAGGACCTTCACGGTGGGGTCTTCGGTCAGACGGTTGGCCAGCACGCAGCCGGCCGAACCGGCGCCGATGATGATGTAATCGTAGCGGTCCATAGCGCGGCCCCATCCCTAAGAGCCTGCCCGTTTCAGATGAACTCATCTGAACCGGATAAACAGGCTCGTTTGCTTAGACTTGGAGCGTGACGGGCGCCTGAACCGGTACCCACTTCAGGCTGTCACGCTCCATGTGTTTGGGCCACCCTTACTAGCCTCGGCGCCCGACACAAGACCGGACGCCGCGTCACCCTGATAAAGTTGACGCCGGCGTCACGGACGACGGAACTCCATGATCCAATTGGTTTCCCAGCTCTTCCCGCCATCATAGGAGAAGGCTTGGCTCCAGCGCGGGGCGTTGGGCTCGGCGGTCTGCCAGTCGAACACCACCTGGACCGGCCGGTCGCCGTCCATGTCCTCGCCGCGGAAAGTTCCCCGCGTCCCGTCGAAGCGGCCCATCACCGGCGGCTGCATCACCCCGTCGCGGTCGGTGATCCACCAGATGGTCCATTCGTCCCGTTCCGGGTTGTAGAGCCGGAAGGTCATGCCCTTGAAGCCGTGGTCGGCGAAAACGATCTCGTCGAGACTGCACATCCCGTCCAGCCTCAGGTCCGAACGCTGGCGCGCCTCGAACACGTCCCAGTCGGTGGAGCCCCCGCCGCGCGTCTTCAGGCGACGGTTGGTGACGATCCAGTCGCCATGGTTGAAGTCGAAGGCGTGGCGGGAGGTCTGGGGGGCGGCGGACATCGAAGGCTCCTCAAGCTGGAGCTTGGACTTACCGCCACCCTGCTGACAGGGCTTGTCAGCTACCTACTTGCCCTTCCAGTTCGGGGCGCGCTTCTGGGCGAAGGCCATCGGGCCCTCCACGAAGTCTTCCGAGCGGAACAGGGCCGAGATGGCGGGATAGCGGTTCTGGCCGGCGATGGCGCCCTCCAGGGTCGGTTCATCCAGGCCGCGGTAGACCGCCTCCTTCGACGCCCGGATCGACATGGGTGAGAGCTCGGCGACCTGGCCGGCCCAGCGCTTGGCGGTGGCCATCAGGTCGGCCTGGGTGCTGACCTCGTTGACGAAGCCAAGTTCGTGCCCCTCGGCGGCGGAGACCCGGCGGCCGGTGAGGATCATCCCCATGGCCCGCTTGGTGCCGATGGCGCGCGGCAGGCGGTGAAGACCGCCGGCCAGAGCGGCCAGGCCGACGCGAGGCTCCGGCAGGGCGAAGACGGCGTTGTCGGAGGCCACGATAATGTCGCAGGCCAGTGCGATCTCGAACCCGCCGCCCATGGCCACGCCGTTCACCGCGGCGATCAGCGGCTTGTTGAGGTCAAAGCGCTGAGCCAACCCCGCGAAGCCCGACTTCGGCATCGCCATGGAGCCGCCGGTGGCCTGGTTCTTCAGGTCGTTGCCGGCCGAGAAGGCGCGCTCGCCCGCCCCGGTGATGATCCCGACCCACTGCTCGGGATCGGCGTTGAAGGCGTTGAAGGCCTCGTCCATCTCGAAGTGCATAGGCGAATGCACCGCGTTCATCACTTCGGGCCGGTTCAGGGTGAAGACCGTGACCGGACCTTCGCGCTCCACGGAGATGAATTCATAGGCCATCGGGTGTCCTCCCATTGTCTTGTTGGGAGGAAGGCTGGCGGGGCGCCGCTGCGTCCGTCAAGCGGACTTGAGGAAGCGCCGCGAGCGCTTGACCCGACGCGCGTCGTCCCGCACCAAACCGCCATGACCACGCTTCCTACCCTCGAAGGCCCTGTTGTCCCGCCCGCCAACGGCGGCGCGCCCACCCAGATCGTCATCCTGCTGCACGGCTACGGCTCGAACGGCGCCGACCTGATCGGTCTTGTCCCCCACTGGCAGGCGGCCCTGCCCGGCGCGGTGTTCATCTCCCCCAACGCCCCGGAGATCTGCCCTGGCGCGCCGGACGGCTACCAGTGGTGGGGTCTCAGCAGCATGGATCCCGCCAGCCGGGCCGCCGGCGCGCGGGCCGCAGCGCCGACCCTGGACGCCTTCATCGACGCCCAGCTGGCCAAGTACGATCTGAAGCCGAAGAACCTGGCCTTGGTGGGCTTCAGCCAGGGGACCATGATGGCCCTGCAGGTGGGCCTCCAGCGCCAGCCGCAGATCGCCGGCATCCTGGGCTATTCCGGCATGCTGGCCGACGAGTCCGGCCCCGCCAACGCCAGGACCAAGCCGCCGATCCTGCTGATCCATGGCGATTCGGACCCCGTCCTGCCGATCGCCGCTTTCCACCAGGCCGGCAAGCTGCTGCTGGAGGCCGGCTTCGACGTGCAGGGCAAGGTCTCGCCGGGCCTCGGCCACAGCATCGACCTGGGCGGGCTGCAGCTCGGCGAACAGTTCCTGCGCGGCGTTCTGTCCTAGCGCTCGGATGCATCTGCGATAACCTGCGTGCAGGCGGCGCCGCCGGAGAGCGCCGGCACCAGGTGAGGCTCCCCATGGACGACGAACTCAATCCCGCCAGCGCCAACCGCGATTCGCGCCTGACCCGCCGTGGCTTCGCCACCGTCACCATGGCCACCGGCGTGGCCGTGGCCAGCGCGGCCCTGGCCGCCGAGGTGGTCGAGACCGACGTCACCATCACCACCGCCGACGGCGCCTGCGACGCGGCCTTCTTCCACCCGGCCGGCAAGGGCAAGTGGCCCGGGGTGGTGATCTTCACCGACATCCTGGGCCTGCGCCCGGCCTTCCGCGACATGGGCAAGCGCATGGCGGCGGCGGGCTATGCCGTCGTGGTCCCCAATCCCTTCTATCGCACCCGCAAGGCGCCGGTGATCACGGGGCCCTTCGAGTTTTCCAATCCCACCGACCGCGCCAAGCTGGTGGAGCTCACCACCCCGCTGACGCCCGAGGCTAAGACCCACGACACGGCGGCCTATGTCGCCTGGCTGGACAAGCAGTCCCCGGTGAACACCAAGAAGAAGATCGGCGTGCAGGGCTATTGCATGGGAGGTCCCTACACCTTCATCGCCGCAGCCAACCATCCGACGCGAGTCGGCGCCGCCGGCTCCTTCCACGGCGGCGGCCTGGTGACCGACAAGCCCGACAGCCCGCATCTGCAGCTGGCCAAGGCCAAGGCGGGTTTCCTGGTGGCCATCGCCGAGAACGACGACACCAAGCAGCCGGACGCCAAGGACAAGCTCAAGGAAGCCTTCGCCGCCGCCAAGCTCCCCGCCACGGTGGAAGTCTACAAGGCCCAGCACGGCTGGTGCGTGAAGGACGGCGCCGTCTACAACCCAGCCGAGGCCGAGCGCGCGTGGGCGGCGCTCACCGCGCTCTACGCCCGCGCCCTGGCCTGAGCCGCCAGGCGTTCCAGCCCGCCCAGGGCGATCTGCACGCACAGGTCGACGGCGTCCTCGATCTCGAGGTCGCCGTCGGCGACGCGATTCCCGGCCCGCCCGGTCGCCCCCATCAGCATGTCTACTGCGGCGATCGCCTGGGCCAGGGGCAGGCCGTAGGCGCGGCGCGTCGCGCGCACCAGATAG
The DNA here is from genome assembly GCF_016772415.1 of Phenylobacterium glaciei. Taxonomy (NCBI): domain Bacteria; kingdom Pseudomonadati; phylum Pseudomonadota; class Alphaproteobacteria; order Caulobacterales; family Caulobacteraceae; genus Phenylobacterium; species Phenylobacterium glaciei. The sequence continues at coordinate 1,617,580 of NZ_JAGSGD010000001.1, read as the reverse complement.
CGGATCGTCTGATCGCGATTGATCCGGCTCTCGGCCTCCATCAAGGCGGCGGTGGCGGGATCGGCCAGCAGGGCGGCGATCAGGGGGCCCCGGTCCCGGACGTGCTCCAGATAGTGCCGGGTGGTCTGGGCGATCAGGTCTGGGAAGGTCTCCGCCCGCAGAGCGGCGGCCATCCCGCGGTCGCCCAGCTCGGCCTGTTCCCGCTGCAGAAGCGCGCCCAGCAGCACATCGCGCGTGGCGAAATAGGTATAGACCAGGGCCTTGCTCACCTGCGCGGCCCGCGCCAGCCGTTCCATGGTGGCGGCCTGCAGACCCTCCTGAACGATCACCCGGGCGGTGACGTCGAGAATCTGGTCCCGGCGAGCGGCCGGCGTCAGCCGCGTGCGAATGCGCTCTGTCATGGTCTGCCTATGCCGCGCCCTCCCCGCTCAGGTCCAGAGCGGCGAGGAGCCCTTCAGCAGGCGGGTCATGAGGATCATCCTGGAGACCTCGCGCCCGCCCTCGGCGTCCCGCAGGGTGCTCTCGAACCAGGCCACCTCGGTCTTGGGCGATTCGGAGAGGGCGAGCAGCCGACCGTCCGCGAGATAGTCGTGCTCCATGAACACCGGGCCGTCGAGCCACTGGACCTCGATGGCGCCGAACATGCCGACGAAGGCCTCGTCGGGCTTGAACAGCGGCGTCTCCACCTCGCGCATGGCGTCGATGGCGATGGCCGGGGCGGCCACCCTCTCCCCCCAGACTGTTGCGTCCTCATATTCGGGCAGCGACTCGGTGATGAATTCCAGGCGGTTCTCATTGCGAGACAGGGCCAGGCGCGCGGGGATGTCCACGCAGGTGTCGCCCACCTGGGACCGCTTGAGAATCCGCAGATCCTCCGCCGGGCGGGCAGTCTTCAACTTCTGGCGCAGGAAGCTTTCCATGTCCGGCGGGCCTGACGCGGCTGTGCCCTCACAGACCCTTCGGCCCTCGGCGTCCTCCATCCAGACCTCGGCGCGCATCCCGCCCTCCGCCCGCGGGACCGGCGCGCGGGTGAAGACCTGGACGGGTTCGCCGTCGGTGGTCGGGTTCAGGAAATAGAGCGATAGATTGCCGGTGCGATACCAGTCGCGCCCGAACAGCTCCGCCATCACCGGCGGGAACTGCTCGAAGTGGATGTTTCCGGCCACCGTGCCGCCTTTGAAGCCCAGCTTCTGCGCCGTGGCGTCGTCATGGATCGAGCCCTTGGCGTGCTTGGAGAAATTGTCCGGGCGGCGGACCGGCCCGGCGATGACTCCGCCCTGGAGGGTCGTCGTGAAGGGCGCGTGGGACATCTGGGCCTCGCTGTCGGTTGACCGGGTCTGATGAGGCCAGATACTATTAGACGATCCTTATAATAACAATCCGGACCGGCCATGCATCTCGACTTTTCGGCTGAGGAAAGCGCCTTTCGCGGCGAGGTTCGGGCGCTGATCTCCAGGGTGTTCCCGCCCGGCGCGCCCTTCGACGGGTCGCCTGCTGACGAGGCGCGCTGGCATCAGGCCCTGCTCGCGCGGGGCTGGGCCGTGAACAAATTCCCCGTCGCCTTCGGCGGCCCCGGCTGGACGGCGGCCATGAACTTCATCTGGGAAAGAGAGACCTCGGCGGCGGGCGTTCCCGCCCAGGTGGGGGGCATGGGCCCCGGCATGCTGGCCCCGGTTCTCTTCGCCTTCGGCAGCGCCGAGCAGCAGCAGCGGTTCCTGCCGGGCATCGTCGCCGACACCACCCGCTGGTGTCAGGGATACTCCGAGCCCGGGGCCGGGTCCGACCTCGCCGCCCTGCGCACCCGGGCGGTCAGGGAGGGTGAGTTCTACGTGGTGGATGGCGAAAAGGTGTGGACGAGCGGCGCGCACAAGGCGGACTGGATCTTCTGCCTGACGCGAACTGCCACAGAGGCCAAGCGGCAGGCCGGCATCACCTTCCTGCTGATCGACATGCGCAGCCCGGGCGTGACGGTGACGCCGATCATCTCGATCGACGGCCGTCATTCCTTCAATCGCGTCACGTTCGACGCCGTCCGGGTCCCGGTGGAAAACCGGATCGGCGAGGAGGGCCAGGGCTGGACCTATGCCAAGGGCCTGCTTACCCACGAGCGGACCGGGCAGGCCTTCGTCTCCCTGTCGCTCAACCTCGCCCGCGGCATTCGAATCGCGGCCTCTACGGAAATTCCCGGCTCGCAGGGCGACCGCCTCATCGACGATCCGGGCTTCGCGAAGCGGTTGGCCGGCCTCGAGATCGAGTTGAGAGCCCTGGAGATGACTGAGCTTCGCACCCTGTGGGAAGTCGCAGCCGGTTCAGCCCCAGGCGCGCAGTCCTCGATGCTCAAGCTGAAGGGCACCGACATCGTCCAGGGACTGACGGAGCTCTATGTAGAGTGCGCCGGCCCCTATGCCGCGCCCTGGTTTCCCGAGGTGGATGGGGTGGCCGAACCGCTCGGACCGGCTTGGGCGCGGCGGGAAGTAGCCCGGTATCTCGAAGGGCGCGCCGCCAGCATCGCCGGCGGATCCGACGAGATTCAGCGCAACATCATGGCCAAGCACGTCCTCAAAATCTGAGTGCGGAACCTTCACCGTGAACGGGCGTTTCCGGCGCTTACCCCCCAAGTCCCGGAGACGGTCATGTCCAAGTTCACCACCACCCTCGCCATGCTCGCCGGCGCGGCGGCGCTCACCGCCTGCACCACCACCGACCCCTATACGGGCATGCCGGTGCGCAACAATACCGGGACCGGCGTGCTGGCCGGCGCCCTGGGCGGCGCGGCCCTGGGCTATCTGACCAACACCAACAGCGGTGAGCAGGGCCGCAAGAACGCGCTGATCGGGGCCGGCATCGGCGCCCTGGCCGGCGGCGCGGTCGGCAACTACATGGACCGCCAGCAGGCCGACTTCCGCCGTTCGCTGGAAGGTTCGGGTGTGCAGGTCCGCCGCCAGGGCGACAACATCGTGCTGATCATGCCCAGCGACGTCACCTTCGCCGTCGACCAGTCCGACGTGCAGTCACGGTTCGAGCCGGTGCTGGCCGATGTGGCCCGCACCCTGAACGCCTACCCGCAGACCACCATCGACATCGTCGGCCACGCCGATTCCAGCGGCGCCGACGACTACAACCAGGCGCTCTCGGAACGCCGCGCCAGCTCGGTCGCCAACTATCTGGTGGGCGCCGGCCGCGTCCTGCCGGCCCGCATCTTCGTGGCCGGCGAAGGCGAGCGCCAGCCGGTGGCCAGCAACGAAACGCCCGAGGGCCGCGCCCAGAACCGCCGCGTCGAGATCATCCTGCGGCCGATCCAGGGCTAGAGCATTTTCCGATAAGTGTGAAACGGTTATCGGATCGAAAAATGCTCTAACTTTTTGAATTAGAGCCCTTTTTATCCGATCTGATGGGTCAATCAGATCGGAAAGGGCTCTAGGGTCTCAGCGACGGGCCGCCTGCAGATCGGTTTTCGAGAAGTCTTCACCGACGAACAGCAGCGGGCAGTCGTGCTCTTTCGCCACGGCGTAGGCGAAGCAGTCGCCGAAGTTCAGCCCTGCCGGATGAACGCCCTTGCCCCACTGATTGTAGGCAAGGGCGACCCGGCTGGCGGCGGCCTCGGAGACCGGAACGATTGTGAGGCCAAGATTTCCCACCAGGCTGGTCATTTCGTCGGTCACGTTGCGGCGGCCGGCGACGATCAGGGCTTCAGCCAAGGTGCCGGCGGAAATGAACACCTCCAAATCTGCCTCAAGGATATCGATGCAGGCGTCCGACGCCGCCTCGCCCAGGACAATCGCCATCAAGGCCGACGTATCGACCGCGATCACTTCGGCAGGCCGTCATCGTCGTAGAGGAAGTCCTGACTCCGCGCGGCGGGCTCGCCCGCCACCGCCTTCGCCGCGCCCGAGCGCCGGATGGATTCCATGAGCTTTCGGCGCGCCGCGGGGTCACCCACCGCGCGTATCGCCACGAGCCGAACCGCCGGCTGGCCGTGGCGGGTGAGGATGACGTCGTCGCCAGCCTCTGCCCGCCGGACCAAATCCGTCAGCTGACCCTTGGCGTCTGTTACTGAAACTCGCATTTGAGGCAATCCTCCGGACCATAAGATGGTCCGTCCTTACCAATATGGACCACCCCATAGTCCGGATCAAGGCGAGCGTCAGCCTAACCCGCCGCCCTCAGCTCTCGCTTGTAGCGCTGCCAGTTGGCCACGTAGTGCATCGCACCGCCGGCCAGCATGCGGGCTTGGCCCTCCGAGACCTCACGCACCACCTTGCCCGGCGCGCCCATGACCAGGGAGTTGTCGGGGATTTCCTTGCCCTCGGTGATCAGCACATTGGCGCCGATCAGGCAGTTCTTTCCGATCTTCGCCCCGTTCAGGATGATCGAGCCGATCCCCACCAGGGAATTGTCGCCGATGGTGCAGCCGTGGAGCATCACCATGTGACCCACCGTGACATTGGCCCCGATGGTCAGGGGCGAACCTGTGTCTGTATGCAGGACCGAGCCATCCTGCACATTCGAGTTCTCGCCGATGATGATTGGGTCATTGTCGCCGCGAATTGTCGCACCGAACCAGACCGACGCGTTTTTCTTGAGAATCACGTTCCCCATCACCGCCGCGTTGGGCGCAATCCAGTATTCGTCCGCATCCGGAAGCTCCGGAGCCACGTCGCCCAAGTTATAGACACTCATTGTCGCACCCTCATTATTGTCGTCGATCCGTTGTTTAATCCGCGATTAACCCCGTTAGGATCATCTTAGTCGGGCGATTCGAGAGGGCGATAGCCTTCCCGAACCGGCCATGGCCGGTTTTCGGTCCTGGCTCCCCGCATGACGGAGACGAGCGTGTCGCGTTTGTGGCTTCGGCGGGGTTCTCCGCCAGCATTGCGAAGCGAAAGCGGTCCGCCGGGCTGCGCACGACGCGGTTCTGTCTCACATCACCAGTCGACCTCGAAGGGCCATCCATTGCGGATGCGCCCTTTTTTCATGCCCTTACGGAGGCTTTGATGACCAAGCGAGCCCTGAAGCGACAAGTGCGCGAAGGCGCCTTCGACGCCGGCCAATTCCAGGATGACGGCAAGATCCGCCGTCTGCCCGTAGAACGGGCCTGGTCACCGCTGGCGCATCACAATGATGACCGCGAGCAGGGGTACTTAAAGACCATCAAGTCCAAATCACCGGGTCAGGACGAACTGATCGCGGCCATCGACGCCAAGAACCTCGTGATGGCGCTCGGTCCCGCAGGCACCGGCAAGACCTATCTGGCCATCGCCAAGGCGGTGGAGGCCCTGGAGGCCGGCAAGGTGGGGCGCATTGTGCTCTCCCGCCCCGCCGTCGAGGCCGGCGAATCCCTGGGCTTCCTGCCCGGCGAGATGGAGGACAAGCTCGCCCCCTATCTGCGCCCGCTCTACGACGCCCTGTCGGACCGCCTCTCCATGAAGCGGGTCCGGGCCCTGATGACCGAGGGCGCCATCGAGATCGCGCCGGTAGGCTTCATGCGCGGCCGAACCCTGAACAACGCCTTTGTAGTGATCGACGAGGCCCAGAACTGCACCTATGGCCAGCTGAAGATGCTGCTGACCCGCCTGGGCTGGCACTCCACCATGGTGGTCACCGGCGACCCCAATCAGTCGGACCTGCTGCCGGAGCTCTCGGGCCTGGGTCCCGTCGCCGACAAGCTGGAAGCGGTCTCCAACATCGCCGTGGTCCGCCTGAAAGACCGCGACATCGTCCGTCACCCCCTGGTCGCCGAGATGCTGGGCGTCCTCTAGACCTTTCCAAGGCCGGCTCCGGAGCAATCCGGCGCCGGCCAATGGAACCTTAGGCCCGGCCAGCGTTTAGCCGTCACAGACGGGCGAGACGGGGCATTCCATGACATCGGGCAGATTCGACGCCGACCGGGCACAGCCTTGAGGCCGCCCTCGGTCGAAGAGCGCGCGGGCCAGTTAAGCGCGCGCCAGAAGCTGAAGATGGCCCGCTCGGCCCACGCCTATGTGCGCGGCAGCACCACCCGATTCTACGACTGGCTGCAGCGCGCCAACACCCGCGACATGCCCATCGGCCCGCCGGTGTGGATCTGCGGCGACTGCCATGTCGGCAATCTGGGGCCCGTCGCCAACGCCAAGGGCGAGATCGCCATCCAAATCCGCGATCTGGACCAGACGGTGGTCGGCAATCCGGCCCATGACGTCATCCGGCTGGCTCTGTCCCTGGCCAGCGCCGTGCGCGGGTCGGACCTGCCGGGCGTGACGACGGCGCGGGTGCTGGAGCAGGTGGTGGAAGGCTATCAGGCGGCCCTATCGCCCGAGCGCGACAACGGCGACACCCACGAACCCGAGGCCGTGCGCACCGCGCTGCATGCCGCGTTGAACCGAAACTGGCGTCACCTGGCTCGCGAGCGGATCGTCGATACCACGCCGACCATTCCGCTCGGTCGCAAATTCTGGCCCCTCACGCACGAGGAACGGCTGGCCCTCTCGGACATGGTGGCCACCAACGAATTGCGGACCCTGGCCACCGCCCTGCACTCCCGTCCCAGCGAAGGCGCGGTGGAATTCCTCGACGCCGCCTTCTGGGTCAAGGGCTGCTCGTCGCTGGGGCGCCTGCGCTACGCCGTGCTGATCGCCATCGGCGAGGGCAAGAAGCGCCAGCTGTCGCTGATCGACGTGAAGGAGGCCATAAAGCCTGCGGCCCCCCGCGCTGAAGACGCCAAGATGCCCCGCGACAATGGCCGCCGGGTGGTGGAGGGCGCGCGCCACCTCTCGCCCTATCTCGGCGACCGGATGAGCGCCGGCCGGGTGCTGGACAAGGCGGTGTTCGTCCGCGAACTGCTGCCCCAGGACCTGAAGCTGGAGTTCGAGACCCTGACGCCGCCGGAAGCCATCTCCTCGGCGAGGTTCCTGGCCGGCGTGGTGGGCCGCGCCCATGGCCGCCAGATGGACGGCGAGACCCGCGCCCGCTGGACCGCGGAGCTGGACCGCAACCGCTCCAAGAGCCTGGACGCGCCATCCTGGCTGTGGAGCAGCGTCGTCGAACTCCTGGCCAGCCACGAGACGGCCTACCTTGAGCACTGCCGCCGCTACGCCGAGGTCGCGGCCTGAGGCCTACTTGGTCTTGCAGCTTCCCGCGCCGGACGAGGATTCACAGCTGTAACAACTCGCCTTGGCGCTGTTGTCGCCGTCGCCGCAGGAGGCCAGGCCGTCCTTGCAGCTGCCCTTCTTGGTTCCAGTCGACAGGATGTAGGTCGTGTCGGGACAGACGAGCTCGATCTCCGCCTTGGTCTTGCGGATCGGATGGGCGAGGTCCGCGACGCCCTGTGGCGAGGTGGTCGAACCGGTTGCGGCGAGCCCCATCTGTTTGAGATTGTTCTGGGTTCTCATCCGTGCGGCTGGCTCGGCCTGGGCGGAGGCCGCCGCCAGCAGCAGGACGGCGGCCAGGCCAAGGATTTTCATGGGACGGTTTCGGCGACCAGCGGCTAGCAGCCGCCGCCTTCGGTGGACCAGGTCAGTCCGCCGTAGCTGAGGGTCAGGGTGGAGGGCAGGGCGCCGGTCGGGCTGGCCGGCTTGGCCGAGGTGATAAGCACGTTCTCCAGCTCGATGGTCAGGGCCGAGTCGCCGCCCGCCTTGCGGACGAACAGGGTCGCCTTCTTGATGTGCTGGCCTGTGGCGACCGCAGCGGCGAGGCTGCGGCTGGTGGGAACTTCCGGGCCACCGATGGTGGTGCGGCCGGCGCCGGTCGCTCCGGAACAGCCCCGCAAGGTTGCGGCCAGGCCCAGTTGCTTCAGGTTGTTCTGGGCCTTCGACTCGCCGTCGACGCCCTGAATGACGAGCAGGTAGTCGGCGCTTGCGGCCTGGGCGGAGCCGGACAGGGCGGCCATGGTCGCGGCGGTGAGCAGTAGGGAACGCAGCATCAGATCTCTCCTCCTTGGCTCGTGGCTAGTGGTTGCGGTGCGCGGCTTCGCGGACCTTCTGGATGGCGGGGATCAGCAGGGCGGCGGTGGGATCGGCGGGCGGGGCGTCGCTGAGATCGGTCGGGCGCTCTTCGTTGACCTTGCCCGCGGTGGGATCGGCGGACGGGGCGTCGGTGAAATCGGTGGGCCGTTCCTCGTTGACCTTGCCGGCGCTGATCTCAAGTTTGCCCGAGCCGACCTTGGTGATGCTCAACGAGCCGTCACGCCCCGAGAACACCTTCACATGCCCGGCCTGCGCCTGCGGCACGGGCTGGGCGACCGGCCCGGACTGCGGTTGGGCGGCGGCGAGCAGCAGCGTGCCGGCGAGGGAAAGGATATCCATGGGTGTCGTCCTCCTGGTGGGCGGCCTGTCGCCGCCGTTCTGGACGCTCCAATGCGGGCTGCGACCCCATGCGGAGAGGTGCATTGACGTGCGGCGACGCGCATAGGGTTGCATTTGGACGCATCATCCTGGCCGCCCGGAAAGAACCGTGGCTAGGCTGAGGCCATGTCCGGATCATCTTTCAGCGCGAAGCTCGGCCTGGTCTTGAAGGTCTTCAACATGAGCCGGGCGCACCTGGCCTCGGCGCTCGCGGTCGACAAGTCCCTGGTGGGTCGGTGGGTGGCGGGGTCGGTCACCCCCTCGACCCACAACCTGGCCAACATCACCCGCTACCTCGCCGACCGGCAGCCGGGCTTCACAATGCTCGACTGGGATCGCGACATCGAGGACTTCGCCGCCCTGTTCGGCGCGATAGCGCCGGTCCTGGAGCGGCCGTTCGACGTGGCCGACGGCGTCCCGCTGGCGATCATGCCCCAGATCCGCAGCGCCACCACCGGGCGCGCCAGAGACCTGGAGTGCTTCTTCCGCACCACCCGCCCGGCCGAGGCCGCGCCGGGGCGGTTCCTGCATGACCAGGGTATGGTGCGCCTGAACGCCAACGGCCTGCTGGAGGTGATCATGGGGGTGCGGGAGACGGTCTATCGCGGCTGGCTGATGCCGGTGCGGGGCCAGCTCTTCTGCGTCGCCACCGACGCGGCCAACGGCGCCCTGGTGTTCGTCATCTTCTCAAGCGTGCCCAGCGGCAGGCCCCAGAGGATCGACGGCATCACGCTCGGCAGCAGCAGCGGCTCCCTGCCGGGAATCGCCGCGGCGCCGATCATCCTGGATCGGGTGGGGGATCTGTCGGGCGATGTCGTGGCCGACGACCGGCGCTATCGCGAGATGCTGACCAATGATCCGCTGGCGCCCGAGGGCTCAGTGCCCCCTGAGGTCGTCGCCCATTTGTCGCGAGACTTCGGACCGTCACACCTGGCGGCCGGCGGGGATTGGCTGCTGCAAATCCCGCTGCACCGCTCGCTGGGGCGCAGCGTGATGGCGATGGCCGAGGCGATCTAGCCCCGGCCGGCCTTGGTCAGGGCAGGTCTTCGGCCAGGATCGCCATCTCGAACATGAAGGAGCCGTCGCCGTCTTCGTCCTCGAAGACCACGCCGATGAATTCCTCACCGATATAGACCTCGGCGGAGTCCTTCTGCTTGGGGCGTGGGACCAGGGTGATCCGCGCATTGGCGAAGGCGCCACGCATGTGGCCCTCGAGCTTGCGCATCATTCTCTCGTCCACGGCCATCTCCTCGGCGATTCAACAGCCGCGGAACCTAGCTGGTCGCGGCCTGCACGGAAACCGTCAGATGACGTAGTCGTACACAGCTTCGGCCAGGGTGTGGTCCATGCTGCGGGCCGGCTCGTCGCAGGTCGGGCAATTGACCAGGCGGGCCGGGACGCCGGCGGCCGTGCAGTGGGCCGGAACCGGCTTCAGCACCACCGAACCGGCGGCGATCTTGGCGTAGTCGCCGATGTGGATATTGCCCAGCACCTTGGCTCCGGCGCTCAACAGGACGCCCTTGCCGATCTTGGGGTGACGATCGCCCCGCTCGGCGCCCGTACCGCCCAGGGTCACGTCCTGCATCATGGAAACGTCGTCGCCGATCACCGCGGTCTCGCCGATGACGATGCCTGTGCCGTGGTCGATAAACACGCCCGAGCCGATCTGGGTGGCCGGATGGATGTCCACCTGGAAGATCTCGCTCATCCGGCTCTGCAGGTAGAGCGCGATGGTCTCGCGGCCCTGGCCCCAGAGCCAGTGCGCCACGCGCTGGGCCTGCAGAGCCTGGAAGCCCTTGAAGAACAGGAACGGCTGCACGTAGCCCTTGCAGGCCGGGTCGCGCTCGAACACCGCCTTGAGGTCAGCCTCGGCGATATCCACCAGATTGGGATTGTCCTTGTAGGCGGCGTCAGCCAGTTCGCGCAGGCTCATGGCCCGCAGCTCCTGGTCGCCCAGCTTGCGCGCCAGCTGGTAGCTCAGCGCGGCGCCCAGGTCGTGGTGGCTCAGCACCACGGCGTTCAGCAGCGAGGCCAGGGCCGGCTCCGACTGGGAGGCCCGCGCGGCTTCGTTACGCAATGCGGCCCAGACCGGCGGCGGTGCTGCCGGGTCGATGACTTCCAAACGCTGGCTCATCGGTTCCTCCCGTCCCATGACGTTCCCCTTATCCTAGCATGGCCGCCGAAAGTTCGCTCGGCAAAGCGCCCTCCCTGGCCATGTGGTAGCCCCGCAGCAGCATCGCAACCGTCAGGGCGTCACGCATATAACCCCCGACCGCAGCCTCCAGCGCTTCCCGAAAAGGTACGCGCGCCCTCAGGATATCTTCAGTGCCATCGCCCTGGGGCTCGGCGTGGACCTGCGTCAGGCCGGTGGCCAGGTAGCCGAAGGCGTGTTCGTCGGTCACCGAGTTGGAGAGCTGCATCCGCAGAATCTCCTGCCAGTGGGCCGCCGCCATGCCGGTTTCCTCCAGCAGCTCGCGCCGGGCGCTCTCCAGAGGATCGTCGGAGAGCGGCCCGCCGCCCTCGGGGATTTCCCAGCTGTAGTCAGCAAAGGGCAGTCGATTCTGGCCCACCAGGGTGATCGTCCCGTCATCGTGCACAGGCAGGATGGCCATGGCGAAATTCTTGAAGCTGACCACGCCATAGAGGGCGTCGGCGCCGGTGGGCGCGATGGCGTCGTACTCGGTGACGCTGATCCAGGGATTGTCATAGATCGGCCGCGGCGGTCCCTTGCGCCAGGGCGCCCCGTGGGCCACAAGCCAGTCTGGTTTTTGCGACATGTTCTCAACTAGCTTGCGAAACCACCCCCATATAAGAGAACTTCCCTGTCGGCTTTCCTAATGAGGCGCGCTCCAAGATGACCCTGTCACTTCCCGCCGCCCCGCTGTTTGGCCAGCCGGTCCCGCAACATCCCGCCCCCGAGGTCCTGAGCTTCCTGGCCACCCGGCGCTCGGCCTCGGCCGTCACCCTGGCCGAGCCGGCCCCCACCGCCAGCGAACTGGCCAGCCTGCTGCAGCTCGCCGCCCGCGTGCCCGACCACGGCAAGCTGGCGCCCTGGCGCTTCATTATTCTGGAACCCGCCGCCAAGGCCGTCTTTGCCGACCGCTTGGAGGCCCTGGCCAATTCACGGGGCGACGCGCGCGCCGCAGCCAAGCTCGCCAAGCTGAAGATTCCACCGCTCGGGGTGGCTGTGGTCTCGCGGCCCAAGCCGGGCGAGATCCCTGAGTGGGAGCAGTTACTCTCCGCCGGCGCGGTCTGCACCACCCTGCTCTACGCCGCCATGGCGCTCGGATATGGCGCCAACTGGATCACCGACTGGTACGCCTATGACGACGAGGCCAAGGCGATCCTGGGTCTGGAGCCTGAGGAAAAGGTGGCCGGGTTCATCTTCCTGGGAACCCCCAAGGAGCCGCCGCAGGAGCGTGAGCGCCCCGATGTCGCCGGCTTGGTCACGGCCTGGCGGCCCTGACGCCCGTTCGGCGCCTGTCGCCACAACGACATCGAGTTGTCGCCCAGCCGATACCCAGGAGCGCTATGGCCCATGAGCATCAATTGAAGATGCCGGGGGACGACCATGAAACTTCAACTTTTCGCCGCGGCTGCGGCTTGTGCGCTGGTGGCCGCGGCGCCGGCCTTCGCGGAAGACGCAGCGCCGAACACCGTCGACGAACTTGTCGTCACCGGCCGGGCCGGGCTTGAAGCGCAGCGCAAGGTTGAAGCGAGCTACGCCGTCACCACGATCTCCGAGGAAAAGCTGCGCATGCAGGCTCCGGTGAGCGTGGCCGAGGTGCTCAAGAATGTGCCCGGCTTCTGGGTTGAGGCCTCCGGCGGCGAGGCCGGCGCCAATATCCGCGCCCGTGGTATTCCGATCGAAGGCTATGCCGCGATCGGTCTCAACGAGGACGGGATTCCCGTCCAGCACGACGGCGGCCTCGGCTTCCTCAACACCGACCAGTCGTTCCGCCTCGACGAGACCATCCAGCGCGTGGAAGTGGTCCGCGGCGGCCCCTCGTCGATCTTCGGGTCCTACGCCCCGGGCGGGGTCGTCAACTTCATCACCCGCAAGGGCTCCGACCACCTCGAAGGTCTGGTGAAACTGCAGGCCGGCGACTACGGCTACGGCCGCGGCGACTTCTGGGTCGGCGGCCCGGTGGCGGGCTTCCGCCTCGGCCTGGGCGGTTTCTACCGACAGGACAACGGGGTGCGCGATCCCGGCTATACCGCTGACCAAGGCGGCCAGATCCGCTTCTCCATCGGCAAGGATTTCGAGAACGGCTCGATCGACTTCAACGTCAAGCACATCGACGACAACATCATCTTCTTCCTGGGCATCCCCCTGACCTTCGACTCCAAGGGCGACACCGCCGCGGTCCCGGGCTTCGATCCCAACTACGGCACCTTCGCCGGGCCGGAGACCAGCCACTTCACCTTCCGCAGCAACCGCGGGCCCTACAATTTCGACCTGACCCGCGGCACCGACGTCAAGCTCGACCAGTACTCCTTCCAGTTCAAATACGATCTCGCCGGCTGGCAGATGCAGGACGGCCTGCGCTACCGGACCAGCGACATCAGCCGCTCCGGCCTCTTCCCCAACACTCCGGTCCAGGCCGCGGCTCGCATCACCCAGGTCCTGGCCGGCCTTCCCGCTGCTCTGGGCGCCACCTCGGCTCAGTTCCGGTTCGTGAATGCCCCGGGCGAGGTGTTCAACGTGGCCGCCCAGAACGGCACCGGCCTGGTGATGGACGCCTCGATGCGCGAGCAGGACATCAAGCTCGACGAATGGATCAACGACCTGCGGCTGCTGCGCACCTTCGAGGTCGGGAGCCAGTCGCATGACGTGGCCCTGGGCTTCTACGTCGCCAAGGTCGACGAGAGCTTCTTCCAGACCGGCGCCTCGGCCTTGGTGGATGTGCAGGACCAGGCCCGCCTGCTGGACCTGGTGGCCCTGAACGCCTCGGGCGCGGTGGTCGCCAACTTCACCGAGAACGGCATTTCCCGCTACGGCCTGCAGTTCAACAACGCCGAAGGCTCCTCCGAGACCTACGCATTCTACGGTTCCGACGCCTGGAGCCTGACCGACAAGCTTCGCGTCGACCTCGGCGTCCGGTGGGAGAAGATCGACCTCTCGGGCCGCAACGAACGCAGCGCCACCATCAACCTGGGCCAGTCGGCGACCCTGGCCGATGACAACGTACTCTCCGGGACCGGCGTTTTCGACGCCCTGGACCGCAGCTTCGACGGCTGGGGCGCGACCATCGGCGTCAACTACCAGTTCCAGCCCAACATCGGCGTCTTCGGCCGCTATACGAAGGGCTTCCGCCTGCCGTCGCTGGGCGATTTCATCACCAATCCCACCAACACCGCGCCGCGCACCCAAAAGATCAACCTCGCCGAGGCCGGGCTGAAGATCCAGGAAGAGCGCTTCGATCTCTATGCGACGGCCTTCTACACCGCCTTCGACAGCCAATCCTTTTCCGAGACGGTGTTCAACCCGACGACCGGGGCATTCACCAGCCGCACCGAGTTCACCGATACCCGGTCCTACGGCGTCGAGCTGGAGGGGACCATCCGGCCGACCGACTGGTTCGACGTCAGCTTCACCGGCACCGCCCAGGATCCACGCTTCGGCGATTTCAAGTTCAGCACCAATGTCGGTGGGACGCTGGTCCCCAGCGACTTCTCCCACAACATGCAGGTCCGCGCCCCCAAGGTCAGCGGCCGCATAACCCCGGGGGTCAACCTGTTCGACGGCAAACTGCGGGCCGAGCTTGATCTCCAGTACTTCAGCAAGCGCTTCTCCGACGCCGCCAACACCCTGATCATTCCCGCCTACCACCTGATCAACGCCCAGGTGCGGTTCAACCTGAACGACCAGATCTCGATCTACGGCTACGGCACCAACCTGACCAACGAGATCGGCCTGACCGAGGGCAATCCCCGCGCCGGGCAGTTCGTCTCCGGCGAGACCGGCGCGCGCTACTACCTCGCGCGGCCCGAGCTTGGCCGGGCCTTCCGGGTCGCCGTACAGTACCGATTCTGATGAGTAGGATTCGGCATTTGGCGGCGGGTTTGGCGGCGGTCTGCGCCGCCTTGCTCGCCGTCGGAGCCACCGCGGCGCCGACGCCCGACATCACCCTTCGCGGAGCCATGACCGGAGCCGACCACCAGACCTATCGCGAGGTTCCGTTCCGGGTGCCGTCCGGAACCACCCGGCTGACTGTGGAATTCGAGTACACCGGCAAGGATCAGAAGTCGGTCATCGACCTGGGCCTGCGCGACCCCCTGCGATTCCGTGGCTGGAGCGGCGGCAACAAGAACCGCTTCACGATCTCGGAGTCGGAAGCCACCCCGTCCTACCTGCCGGGGCCGCTGCCCGCCGGTGAGTGGAAGCTGGTGCTGGGCGTGCCCAACCTGCGCAAGGATGGTCGTGCCGACTACACCGCGCGGATCCATCTTGAACGCGGCGCGGCCTTCAGCGGCTTCCAGACCTCGCCCCTGAAGAGCGGACCAGGCTGGTTCCGCGGCGACCTGCACATGCACACCAGCCACAGCGACGGCTCCTGCCTGTCGCGAAAGGGCGTCCGTGTCCCCTGCCCGGTCTTTAAGACCCTGGAGGCCGCCGCGGCCCGGGGCCTCGATTTCATCGCGGTCACCGATCACAACGCCACTTCGCAGAATGAAGCGCTGCGGGAGCTGGCGCCCTATTTCGACGACCTGCTGCTGATTCCGGGCCGGGAGATCACCACCTTCTATGGCCATGCGAACGTCTTTGGCCCCACCAGCTTCCTGGATTTTCAGCTCGGCTCGCCCCGGGCGCCGAACCTCGCCACCCTGCTGGAAGAGGTCGAGAAGGCCGGCGGCCTGATCTCCCTCAACCATCCGGGCCAACCCTCCGGCGAAATCTGCATGGGCTGCGGCTGGGTCGCCAAGCCCACGGACTTCTCCCGCATCCAGGCGATAGAAGCGGTCAATGGCGGATCGCTCGCCCTCCCCAAGGGGGCTGAGAGCGTCATCTCGGGCATTCCCTTCTGGGAAGCGCGGCTCAATGAGGGCCTGCGGATCACCGCCATCGGCGGATCGGACAACCACGACGCAGGCCTCGACCCGAGCAAGGCCGGGGCCATTGGCCGCCCCACCACCGTGGTCCGCGCGGCCGATCTGTCCCAGACCGCCATTCTTGAGGCGATCCGGCTCGGCCACGTCTTCATCGACATCGGCGGCGGCCGCGACCGCCTGCTCGAGGTCACGGCGAGTCTCGGGGGAAGGACGGCCGAAATGGGGGATCTGCTGTCCGCAGCATCGGGAGAGAAGGTGCTGCTGCAGGTTCACGTCGTCGGAATGGAAGGTGGGGCCGTTCAGATCAAGGGCGACGGCCTTTCCCTGCTGTCGACTTGGAAGCAGGACATTTCCGGTGCGGACCAGGTTCTCACATTCACCGCCACCGCGGACGGCGCGCGCCACTGGCTCCGCGCCGATGTCCGCGACCGCGAAGGCCGCCTGCTATTGCTTGGAAATCCGATCTATCTGGCGCCGCCCTAGGCGGTCTGTGGGCGCCGATAGACCCTGAAACACAACGGCCGGACGGCGAAGGGTCGCCGCCCGGCCTGAAGTGTGACACGCCCGAGGAGAGTTGGGCGACCGATACATACCCCATTTTGGCGGCGTCGGCTAGTCGACGGTTGATTCGCGCCGCTCCTGTTCCGCCTTGGGACTCATTCCCATCGCAGGGATCGAAAGATCGTGGGAAAGGCCAGCCCTCGCTCTACTGTGAAGCTTGGGTTTCGACCTGCAAATACATGGCGCGGATCGGCATCAGGACCGCGCGGGCCATCGAAACCTCGTCAGCCGCGACCACGGTAGGGTGCGACACCTTGATCCGGCAACCATAAACCTTCGGGCGCCGCGCCGCTCTGCCAGAAGACGTCGATGGGGATGCCGCCGCGCGGGAACCAGTAGCCGCCGATCCTCAGCCAGAGGGGCTGGGCCACCTCCACGATCTTGCGGCCGATGGCCACCGTGCAGTCCTCATGGAAGGCCCCGTGATTACGGAATGCGCCCAAATACAGCTTCAACGACTTGCTCTCGATCAGCCACGGCCCCGGCGTGTAGTCGATCACCAGATGGGCGAAGTCGGGCTGGCCGGTCACCGGGCACAGAGAGGTGAACTCAGGAACCGTGAAGCGCGCCAGATAGAGAGTGTCGGCCTGCGGGTTGGGCACCCGCTCCAGAACAGCCTCTTCCGGCGAGGCGAAGCCGCGGACTTCGCGGCCGAGTTGGGTCAGATGGGTCTCGTCCATGCCGCGCGCTTTACGCCGCGCGAGGCTCGCCCGCAACAGAGACTCCGCCGCGCCGAGGCGCTATCACCGCTCAAATCATAAGGGAGAAGACGCGCGATGAGCGGCAAGGATTTCCAAGATTTCGTGGTCGTGGTGACCGGCGCCTCCACCGGATTGGGGCGCGCCATCGCCGTAGAGACCGCCAGCCGCGGCGCCGCCGCCGTGATCATCAACTACGCCTCAAGCGCCGATGAAGCCGCTGAGACCGCCCGCCAGGTCGAGGCTCACGGCGCCAAGGCCGTCATCGTCCAGGGCGATGTCGCCTCCGACGACGACTGCCGCAGGATCGCCACGGCGGCGCAGCCCTTCGGTCGCATCGACGCCCTATTCAACAACGCCGGCGTCACCAAGTTCGCGCCAAACCACGCCGACCTGGACGCGGTCACCGCCGAGGACTTCCTGCGGCTCTATAGTGTGAACGTGGTGGGCGCCTATCAGATGGTCCGCGCCGCGCGGTCCCTGCTGGAGGCCGCGCCGCAGCCCGGCGCCGTGGTCAATACGTCCTCCATCGCCGGCGTAGCGGGAATCGGCTCCTCCGTGCCCTACGCCGCCTCCAAGGGGGCCCTGACCACCATGACCCTGTCCCTGGCCCGTGCGCTCGCCCCGAAGATCCGCGTCAACGCCATCTGCCCCGGGTTCATCGACACCCCATGGTTCGGCAAGGGCGTCGGCGCCGAGCGCGCCCAGAAGATGCGCGACGGCGCCGCAGCCTCCACGCCGCTGAAGGCCGCCTCCACCGCCGAGGACATCGCCGGCGCCGCCGTCTTCCTGGCCGCGCCTGCTTCGAAACACGTCACCGGCGAGACCCTGCTGGTGGATGCTGGGACTCACCTGAACTATTCGCCGCTGGCGATGCGTTGAGGCTTGACCACCTCGGGCGGGGCGTGGCGCCTAAGGCACAGCTAACCGCCTAATTGCGCGGCGCCTCGTTCCGTTAACGCACAAATTCCGCGCACAGAGTACCTAGGGGGCGCTACGGCTCCGCCTCGCGTTGATCTGGAGGTCTCCAACTGGCGATCTCCGGCGACGGTTGAGCGAAGCTCGGCTGGATATAAGGGGATAACGAAATGAACATTCTTAAGACCACGCTTCTCGCCGCCGCGGCCACCGCCGCCATGGGTGGAAGCGCCCTCGCCGCCGATGACGACATCGCGCTGTCCTTCAACCTCGGCGCGGCCACGGACTACATGTTCCGCGGTGTCAGCCAGACCGACAATGGCGGCCAGATCTACGGCGGGGCCGACGCGACCCTGTACGGCATCGGCTATGCCGGCGTCTGGGTGTCGAACGTTGAATTCAACAACGGCACCGACCTGGAATACGACCTCTACGCTGGCATCAAGCCGGTGGCCGGCCCGGTGAACTTCGACCTGGGCGTCTACTACTACGGCTATTCCAACCAGCCCACCGGCAGCCATGAAGACTACGTCGAGTACAAGGCCGCCGCTTCGACCGCGGTCGGCCCCGCCACCGTCGGCGCGACGGTCTTCTATTCGCCGGAGTTCTTCGGCAAGACCGGCAAGGCCACCTATTACGAAATCAACGGCGCCATCCCGGTCGTCGACAAGGTGTCGGTCTCCGGCGCTGTCGGTCACCAGGAAATCGAAGGCCCGGCCGACTACAACACCTGGAACCTGGGCGTGGGCTACGCGCTCAACGACCACGTCGGCTTCGACCTGCGCTACCATGACACCGACGAACATTCTTTCGGCGACATCTATGACGCCAAGGTCGTCGTGGGCGTGAAGGCCAGCTTCTAGCTCTAAGCCTCACTCTGCTGTTCTGGAAAAGCCGTCCCCTTGCGGGGGCGGCTTTTCTGTTTCCGGCGGCGACCTTTGAGGTCGCGTCTGCTCAGGTGTGCAGTCCCGACAAGACGGCCAGAAAGACGCCCTAGCTCCAAGACGATAGAAGCGCGTCCGATGGGCGAACCAGCTTCCACTCGCCGCAGACGCGCTCTAGGGTCTGGCCCTTGTCTCGCGCCCTTGGTGAAAAGGTGCGCGATGCGGCTCGTTTCCGGACGGAAAGCTCGCCGGACGGGAGTTTCATTGGACGGTCGCGCCCGCCCCTCTATGGTGCGAAGTCGGACGACCGGAGCGGAGCGCGATTCATGGAGCAGATGGCCAACCGAGCCCAGACCATCGTCGTCGACACGCTGATCGCGGCTGCAGCCTTTTTCCTCGCCTATCTTTTATCCTCTGCCCGTACGCTGGGCCTCGACGACGGCGATCTCTCCACCCTCAATGTCGTGCAGCTGGTGGGCCTCTACGCCGCCCTCGCCGCCGTCTTCTCCACCGTGTTCCGGCGCGAGCTGTCACCCTGGCGCTATGTCTCCATTCCCGACGCTCTAGTCCTGGCCCGAACCGCGGTGCTGACCGCGGGGGTCTTCCTGCTGGCGGTGTTCGTGATCGACCGGGCGAGCGGCCTGCCCCGTTCTGTCCTGGCCATGGCCACCATCTTCCAGATGACGGGCTCCATGGGCGCGCGGATCATGCGCCGCGCCCTGCACGAGCACGCCCTGGACAGCTTCGCCCCCCTGAAATCCGTGCGCGACCGCGCGCCCCAGGCCCCGTCCCTGCTGCTGATTGGTCCGATGGCGCTCGCCGACACCTATCTGCGCGACGTCGCGCGGCGGCACGACCACGCCTGGACCCCGGTCGGCATCGTCGGCCCCGACGTCCGCGACGTGGGCCAGCAGGTGCGTGGTGTCTGCATCATCGAGTGCATCGACAATCTGGAGGCGGCTCTGGCCGACCTTCGGCGCTGGAACCGCTATCCGCGCGCCATCCTGTTCCTGGACGAGCCCGGCCGCCTGAAGGGGCTGACCGCCGATCAGCTGGGCCAGTTGAAGAACGATGGCATCCGCCTGTTGCGCCTCCCCTCCATCGTCGAGCTGTCGCAGCACGACGGCATGGCCCTGCTGCCCATGCGCGAGATCAGTGTCGAGGAGCTGCTGGCCCGCGAGCCCATCGAACTGGACCATGAGGCCGTGAAGGCCCTGATCCACGGTCGCCGCGTGCTGATCACGGGGGCCGGCGGCTCCATCGGGGCCGAGCTGGTTCGCCAGGTCGCCGCCTTCCATGCCGCCCATATCACCATGCTCGACTTCTCGGAGACCTCGCTCTTCGAGATCGACCGCGAACTGGGCGAGACCTTCCCCTCCCTGTCGCGGCACGCCGCCCTTGTGGACGTGCGCAACGCCAGCCGGGTGGCCGACTGTTTCCAGCGCCAGAAGCCCGACCTGGTCTTCCACGCCGCGGCCCTGAAGCACGTCTCCATGGTCGAGCGTCACCCCTGCGAGGGCGTACTCACCAACGTGGTCGGCACCTGGAACGTCGCCGAGGGCGCGCGCGCCTCAGGCGCGGCCCAGATGGTGCTGATCTCCACGGACAAGGCCGTCGACCCCTCCAATGTCATGGGCGCCACCAAGCGCCTGGCCGAGGCGGTGATTCAGGCCCAGCAGAACGGCCAGGGCACGCGCTTCTCCGCCGTGCGGTTCGGCAATGTCCTGGGCTCTGCAGGCTCCGTGGTGCCAATATTCAAGTCTCAGATTGATCGTGGCGGTCCGGTCACCGTGACCCACGAGGACATGGCCCGGTTCTTCATGACCATTCCCGAGGCCGCGCAGCTGGTCTTGCACGCCACGGCCACCTGCGCCGAGGGGGCCGACGCCGCCCACGCCCGCCTCTTCCTGCTGGAGATGGGCGAGCCGGTGCGGATCATGGACCTCGCCCGCCAGATGATCGCCCTCTCCGGCCGCGTCCCCGGCAAGGACATCGAAATCGAGATCACCGGCCTGCGGCCTGGCGAGAAGCTCACCGAAGCCCTGCTGGACGAGACCGAGCGGTCCCTGCCCTGCGCGCCGAAGGTCATGGAGGTGGTTTCTTCCTCCGCCTTGCGCATCACCGCCAACCATCTGCTGGACCTTGAGGGTCTCGCCGACAAAGGCGATGTGGAGGACGTGCGTCGCGCGCTCTTCGACCTGGTCGCTCAGATTCGTGGCGAGAAGCCCGGCGCCGCCCCGGCCCTGCGGGTCGTCGCCAACGGCTAACGGGACGATTGCGCGCCCCCAGCGGCTGGCTCTAACATCGCATCGCGTAGCGTAAGAGAGACTTATGGCGGTTATCCTGGTCACCGGCTCGGCGGGCTTCATCGGCTCGCACACCGCCCACCGGCTGCTGGATCGCGGTGACAAGGTCGTCGGTCTGGACGACCTGAACCCCTATTACGATCCGACCCTGAAACAGGCCCGCCTGTCCCGCCTGGAGGCCCGTAAAGGCTATCGCCACGCCAAGATCGACCTGGCCGACCGCGAGGCAGTGGCTCAACTGTTCAGGGATGTGAAGCCCGACGGCGTGATCAACCTCGCCGCCCAGGCCGGCGTCCGCTACAGCCTGGAAAATCCGGAGGCCTATGTGGACTCCAACGTGGTGGGCTTCCTCAACATCCTGGAGGGCTGCCGCGCCACCCAGCCCAGGCACCTGGTCTTCGCCTCGACCAGCTCGGTCTACGGCGCCAACGGCAAGCTGCCCTTCTCGGTGCGTGATCCCGTGCACCACCCCATCACCCTCTATGCGGCCACCAAGCTCGCCAACGAGTCCATGGCCCATTCCTACGCCCACCTGTTCGGCATCCCCTCGACCGGCTTCCGATTCTTCACCGTCTATGGCCCTTGGGGCCGCCCCGACATGGCGCTGTTCAAGTTCACCGAGGCGATCCTCAAGGGCGAGCCCATCGACGTCTACGGACAGGGCAAGATGCAGCGTGACTTTACCTATGTGGACGACATCGTCTCCGGCGTGGTGGCGGCCCTGGACCGGCCGGCGACGATCGATCCGGCCTGGGATCCGCTCGCGCCCAACCCGGCCACGAGCGGCGTCGCGCCCTGGCGGATTCTCAACCTGGGCAACAGCCAGCGGGTCGAGCTGATGCGTTATATCGAGGTCCTGGAGGAGAAGCTCGGCCGCAAAGCCCAGCTCAACCTGCTGCCCATGCAGCCTGGCGACGTCAGCCGCACCGAGGCCGACACCACCGAGACCCAGGCCGCCCTCGACTACGCGCCAAAGACCCCCATCGAGACCGGCATCGGCCGCTTCGTCGACTGGTACATGGACTACTACAAGGCGGCCACGACCTAGCGCTTTTTCCGATAAGTGTGAAACGGTTATCGGGTCGAAAAATGCTCTAACTTCTTGAATTAGAGCCCTTTTTATCCGATCTGACTGACGCAGTCAGATCGGAAAGGGCTCTAGCGCCGGGCGGCGATCTGGCCGCCACACGCCCCCCGCGAATCGCTCCTGGCGCCTCCATGGCTTGTGCGTCTTCGCGTCGCGCGGGCGTTCACTTGAGCTCCCCCAAATTGGGGCCTACGAATTGCACCCAGCGCCGGGGGGGTGCTTCAAAATGATACGTGTCGTCTTCTGGTGTGGTGTCGCTCTGGCGGCCATCATCGCTTCGGTGGGCTGGGGGTCCGTGGACCGCTCCTTCACCTATTTCCGTGACAACGCCTATGAGCGTGAGGCGGCGCTGCAGCAGTGCCTGGCCGGACAGGTCAAGGGCGTGATCTGCCAGAACGCCGCCCGCGCCGCTCGCACCGTCGCCTCCCGCGACGGACTGATCGGGCTTTATTCCCCCACCACCACGGCCGTGGCCACGATCCACTAAGGCCGGTCGAGCCCCTTCCCAGTAAGACCGCACGGGTCTTCCGCGTCCGTAGCGCGTCTTGTTTTCGGTTGCGCAACCGCGGCCCGGCGCCTAGCGATAGGGCATGTTTTCAGGAGCGCCCCATGGCTCAGCCGGTCGCCTATGTCATTAGCAAGCCCGACACCCTGGGCCCGGAGATCCGCAAATTCGCCCAGGCGCCCCTGAGGCAGACCGCCTTCCTCAACAGCGTGCCCAAGTGCGGCACCCACCTGCTGCGCAATATCGTGCGCATGTTCGTGCCCATCGAGCAGCACTACGACCGCGAATTCATCCAGATCCCCAACTTCCAGCAGCACGTAGGCGCGCTCAACCCGGCGAGGCCGACCTTCAGCGTGGGCCATCTGCTGTTTTCCGACATGTCCCTGATGGCGCTGAAGCACGCCCGGCAGGTGGTGCTGGTGCGCGACCCCTACGACTATGTCCTGGCCCGCGCGCGGTTCAGCCTGTCCGACCAGTTCGATCATCCCGAACTCAAGCCGCTGAAGAACGGCGCGGTGAGTGTCGAGCAGATGATGAACATGATGATCTTCGGCATCCCCGGAAAGGGCCCCGCCCTGCGCGAGGTCTTCACCTTCCACGCGGTCGCCTGGCTGGGGACCGGGGTTAAGCTGGTGCGCTACGAAGACATCATCGGCCACCTGAAGAACCTGGAGGCGCCGGCGGCGGAGGCCTACTTCGGTGACCTGCTGGCCCACCTCGGCATCGCATTGCCCGACGACTGGCGCGCGCGGGTGGCGGTCGGCGCGGCACGTGAACACAGCGCCACGTCGCGCGAAAAGCTGTCGGGCGGCATGGCCTTGCCCGAGGTGCTGCCCGACGACCAGAAGCGGGCCGTGGACTTCATGGCCCCGGGCCTGCGCGAGTTGCTCGGCTACGCCTGAGGGCGCGACTCCCTCCTCATCAGCCGCGGAGAGCGGCCGGTTCGAGACTTCTTGAACGCGCGCGCCTGCGCCCCATTGAACGTCATCCTCGGGCTTGTCCCGAGGAGCCATAGACGCCCCGGCGGACGTTGAGCGCCGCGGCGCCGTTCGCTCGCCCTGTGGGAAGTCGGAGATCATGGATCCTCGGGACAAGCCGGAGGATGACGTTCCTGGAGTGTCGCGCACGAAAAAGGGCGGCGGACTTAAAGTCCGCCGCCCCCATTTCGTTGGTCTAGATCAGGCTTAGAAGCGCAGCTTCACGCCGCCGAACACCCGGCGACCCACGACGTCGTAGGTGGAGGGGTCGGTGCCCGACTGGACGTTGGGCTTGTAGGTTTCGGCTTCCTTGTTGAAGACGTTGTTCACGCCGAGGCGGAACTCGACATTGTCGGTCAGGGCGTAGGTGCCCGACAGGTCGAAGTACCAGACCGAACCAGGACCCGTGAACTGGGTCTCGCCCGGGAACTCGATGTTCAGACGGTTTTCCATCGAGCTGATGTAGCGGGCCCGGGCGTCAACCTTCAGGTCACCAACAGTCCAGTTGGTGTTGATGGTGGCCTTCCAGTCCGGGAAGCTCGTGCCGAGGCCGGAGCCGAAGTACGAGACGGTGCCGGCGAAATCGAGTTCCTTGGATCCGGTGAAGGGATCCTGTTGCTTGAACTCGATCACGTGGGTCAGGACCGCGCCCATGCGGACCGAACCCCAGGACGACGGGGCGCCCAGCCATTCCAGGTCGAAGCCGTAGTCGAACTGGATGTCGATGCCGCTGGTCTTCTGGTGGCCGCCGTTGGAGGCGGTGAACTCGGCGTAGCCGTTGTTCGGATCGTAGACGAACAGGATGTCGCCGCCGGTCCGCAGGATGCCGTCGCAGTTGACGTTGGTCGGGCTGAAGGTCGGGTTGGTGCCATAGTAGTTATAGCAGGCGGCCACGATCTGGTTGGGGGTCGGGGTCAGGATCGCCTTGTCGATCTTGATATTATAGTAGTCCACCGAGCCTTGCAGGCGCGACAGCCACTGGTTTTCCCACGGCGACTTCCAGACCAAGCCGGCGGTGAGGGTGGTGCCCTCTTCCGGCTTCAGGGCCTTGTTGCCCAGAACGTCCACACCGATCTGCGAACCGGGGGTCTGCACGAAGGTGCCGATCGCGGTGGACGACACACCGCCGTTGAAGCCGGCCGTGCGGCAGAGCGCGGTGATCTGAGCCGCACTGGCCCCGGTCCGCGCCTGGGTCGTGACCGAGCAGGGGTCGAAGTACTGCGGCGAGTTGCCGCCACCGGAGAACAGTTCCGAGAAGTTCGGAGCCCGGACGGAGCGCTGGTAAGAGGCGCGGGCCCGCAGCAGGTCGTTGACCTCCCAGTTGACCTCGGCCTTGTAGGCGTAGACGCCATCCAGCTGGACGCTGTTGCCGGCGATCTTGTCGGCGAACTCGTTCTTGGAGTAGCGAACGCCCAGGTCGATTTCCAGGCTCTTGATCAGGGGCTGGTCCTTGATGACCGGAATGGCGAGTTCGCCGAACAGGTCCTTGAAGGAGTTGGTGCCCTTGTCGGGGTTCTGGTTGCTGAAGCCCGAGATCGGGCCCGAGGCGGCGCCCGGATCGAAGTTGTACTCGAAGCCACGATATTCAGCGCCGAGCACGATCTGCATGTCGCCGGCCGGGAGCTCGGCGATCTTGCCGGTCACAAAGCCCTGGGCGATCTGCTGGGTCATCTTGGTCGACAGCGAGGTGGCGACGGCCAGGTACTGCTGGCAGGCGGCCGAGATCGGCTGGCGTCCGAAGATGTTGAAGCCGCCGGCGCAGATGCTGGCGCCACCGTCGGCCGCTTCGATCAGGGTCTGCAGCTTCTGGGTCTGCACATTGCCGGCTTGGGTCTGGGTGATCGTGGTGCGGCCTTCGGAGACAGAGACTTCGAAGTTGAAGCCGGTGTCGCCGATCGGGCCCTTCATGCCAGCCAGGAACTGGACGACCGTGTTGTCGTAACTCGACTGACGCAGACCGATGTCCAGGGTGCGCTGGCGCATCCGGAAGGGCTCGGTGGCCCCGGCTCCGACCAGCGCCGGGTCATCGCCGGTGCGGCTATTGAGCAGGGTGCGCAGATCGGCCGGGATGAAGGGGTTCGTAGTCGGCACGACCAGCTGCTGGGCGATCTGTTGGCCCGGGGTCACCAGGTTGGAGATCACGTCCTGCGTCCGGGCGGTGCTCGGGTTGCGGGTGTTGACGGTGGGGAACGGGGTCGGAGCCAAGGCGGTGGCGGCGGTGTATTCGGTCCAGCCGCCGGAGGCGAAGAACTCGATCCCGTTGTCCAGCTCGTAGTTCACCTTCGTCATGAAGGAGTACCGGTCGAGCGGCAGGGTCAGGATGTTCACGAAGTCGAAGTTGTAGCTGTACAGGTCGGGGTACAGGCTTTGGTTCACCTTGCCGTCGATCGGATAGGTGAAGTGCTGCACATCGAGGGGGTTGTTGAAGATCCCCTTGTAGAACAGCGAGCCGTTCTGGTTGAAACCGATGGTCCCCGAGGTCAGCGAGGTCTTCGTCGAAGCGACGCCATAGGTGGCGAAGATGCCGTCCAGGGCAGCCTTGGTCGGGGCGTTGGCGTTACCCCAGAACAGGGCGCCTTCCGGCAGGAAGGAGGTGGTGGAGGTGGCGTTCTGCGAGAACGAACGCTGCGACTTGATCATCGCTTCACGGTACGAACGGTCGAAGCCGAACACCGCGTTGCCCTTGCCGTCGGCGAAGTTGCCGCCGATGGCAGCCGACAGTTGGTACTCTTCAGCGTCCCAGAACTCGGTGGAGTTCGAGTAGTTGGCGCGGATGTCGACGCCTTCGAAGTTGCGCTTCAGCTTGACGTTGACCGCGCCCGAGATGGCGTCGGCGCCGTAGGTCGCACCGGCGCCGCCGGTGATGACTTCGATGCTCTCGATCAGGGCCTGCGGAATGGTGTTCAGGTCGACCGTCAGGTCGTTGGCCGACACCATCGGACGACGGCCGTCGATCAGCACGACGTTGCGGTTCGAGCCGAGGCCGCGAAGGTTGATGTTGGACTGGCCGCCGTTGCCGGGGTTGTTGGAGGTGGTGGTTCCGGACGGGTTCACCTGCGGCAGAGTGTTCAGATAGGTGTCGAGCGTGATGTCCGCATTCGCCACCGTCTGATCGCCGGTCACGGTCGAGATCGGGCTGTTGGCCACGTAGTCCTGACGGACGATCCGCGAACCGGTGACGACGACTTCGGTCACTTCGTTGCTTTGCGCGTAGGCCGCGCCGGCGGTGGCGAAGGCCGCACCGCAGATCATGGTCGACGCCAACAGGCGCGACCGCATTGAGTCAGCTTTCAAGATTAAGTCCTCCAGCGGCTCGACAGGTCCAAGCGACCTTCGAGGCACGCTCCCCAGAATCGGATTTCGAAAAATCCCACTGCCGAGACTAAGGCGTCTCGGATGTTACGGGGTCAATCTTCGAAACATATCGCACATGTGTTTGACCCCGTTCTGTCACATTATCGCCACGCCCCGGCCTGTCTTGAGGCTATCCCGGAGCGAATTTTACCCTCGCCTCGTCGCATCTGACCCAATTTTTCGGCGCGGGGCTCCAAAGACAGGACGCGCGTTATCGGGTTGTGACGTCACAATATGAAGACCATCAGTGACCATTCCTGGTGGTGTTGATAACAATCCGAGATAGTCTTGACCGGCTGGGAGCCCGTCAGGCCGTGCGTTGGCTGATCAGTTCGGAGATGGCGTCTAGTTCCACGCTGGCGCCGGCGTCACCTCGGGCGACCTTCGCCAGCAGGCCCATGACGCCTTCGAGAACGTGGGCGCGCCCGTTGGTCACCGGACGACCGCCGCGGGTTCCCCCCAGCAGGGCGGCCCGCGCCGCCAGGGCGGCGGGCAGGTTCATCTTCTGCACCAGGGCGTCGACCTTGGGCAGAAGCTGCTCATGATTGACGTCGATCTGGGACACCAGTTGCCAGATCGGAAGGCCTCCCACCGTGCCGTGGTCCAACAGGGCGCGGGCGTGGGAATGGGATTTCCGGAACGCGCCGGGCGTCACGTCCACGCTCTTGCGGAAGGCCAGGACCGACAGCGGCAGCGCGTCGTGGGCGCTGAGCCCCAGCTGCCGGCGGGTCACGAGGGCGACCACGGCGATCTGCCGCGCCAGGCCGCGGTTGTCAGGACCGTTCTCGCGCTTCCAGAGATCCAGATACAGGTCATAGACCTTCAAGAGGGTCAGGGCGTGCTGTGCGGACTCTATCGTTTCCATGGGCGTGGCTTAGCGCAACCTGTGGTTTCTTTTGAGATAAAGAATAGCGATCTCAAATAGTCATGACCACTATGCTAAGCAGAAACCGCCGTAACGTCGACGGAGATGACGTCACACCCCATCATTGAGACGTTCAGTGCACGACTGTTTCAGTGTACTGCGCGGCGCCTATTCGCTGCGGAGCGCCGGGGCGGGCCGGCGGGACAGGGCCTGAAGCGACGCCGCCAGACCGCCGAGCGCCGCCAGGAGGGCCGCGCCGCCCACCAGGGCCGCGATCCCGGTCCAGTCCACGCTCCAGTGGGCCTGGAACACCTTTGTCACCACCGGCCACGCCGCGGCGCAGCCGAGGGCCACGCCGGCCGCTCCGGCCACCACGCCGACGGCGCCGTATTCCAGGACGTAGACACTTAGGATCTGCCCCCGCGAGGCGCCCAGCACCTTAAGGATCGCGGCCTCCCGCATGCGCGACTGGGCGCCGGCGGCGATGGCTCCGGCCAGGACCAGCAGCCCGGCCAGAGCGGCCACACCCGCCGCGCCCCGGATCGCCAGGGCCAACCGACCGAACAGCTCGGTGGCCGCCTCCAGCTGCTCGCGCACCGAGATGACGTTGACCTCGGCGAAGTCCACGCCCAGGGCCCGGGTCGCCGCGGCCTCCTGCGCCTTGCTGGCCTTGGCGATCGCCACGTGGCGCAGGTTGGCGCCCTCCAGGGCCGCGGGGTCCAGCACCAGGGGGAAGCTCGCGCCGAAGCCGCCGAAGTCCACCTTGCGCAGCACCGCGACCTTCGCCTCGATGTCGCGACCCAGGACCGAGAGGGTGACGCTGTCCCCCAGTTTCAGGCCACCGGCCTTGGCGACCTCGGCCTCCATGGCCAGCAGCGGCGGGCCCGCATAGTTCGAGGGCCACCAGTGGCCCTCGACGATCCCGGCGGCGGGTGGCTCGGCGCCGATAGCCGAGAGCGAGATGTCGTTGTCATAGGCCCAGCGTTCGGACCGCGCGATCTGGCTCGCCACTACGGCCTTACCGTTGATCTGGCTGATGCGGCCGGTGGCGAAGGGCGCGCGCAGGTAGTTGTCGACGGTGAGTGGGACACCGAACGCCTTGGTGAGGGCGGCGTCGAAGGCCGTAACCCGGTCGCCGGGAATCTCGGTGAACACCAGGGCCGGCGCCGTGCGGGGCGCAACCTCGGCCACCTGGCGCAGCAGGCTCGACTGGATCAATACGACGGCGGCCAGCAGGGCGACGCCGAGGCCGATGGCGGGCGCGGCGGTGCGGGCGGCCGAGCGCGGCCCCGCCAGACTGGCCAGCGCGATCCGAAGAGATCCCCTCGCCCCGATCCGGGCTCGTCCCGCCAGCCAGGCGCCGCCGAGGCCGAGCGCCCACAGGATGGCGAAGGCCACCACCACGCCGGCGATCATGATCGCGGCGGCCAGCGGCGTCGGCGCGGTCGCCACCGCCAGGGCGGCGAGCGCGCAGGCCGCCAGGCCCGCCCCGACGATCTCGATCCCCCAGGCAAACCGGGTCGGCAGGTCATGGCGGAACAGGGTGGCCGGCGAGGTCAGCCGCGCCCGCGCCAGGGGGCCGAGCGCGAAGGCCGCCGCCGACAGCAGCCCGAAGGCGCCGGCCTTCAACAGCGGCAGGGGATAGATCCCGAACAGCGCCGGGATCGGCAGGTCCTTGGCCACCAGAGCGCCCAACACCAGGGGGGCCGCCGCGCCGATCGCCAGGCCGATGGCCACCCCCAGCAGCGCCAGGGCGCCGATCTGGATCAGGTAGAGATTGCGCACCAGGGGCCCTTCGGCGCCCAGCGCCTTCAGCACCGCGATCACCGGCTTGCGCTGCTCCAGGAAGGCCGAGACCGCCCCGTGCACGCCGAGCCCGCCGGCCACCAGGGAGGCCAGGCCGATGAAGCCCAGGAAGTATTCGAGTTGTTCGATCAGCCT
The DNA here is from genome assembly GCF_016772415.1 of Phenylobacterium glaciei. Classification (NCBI taxonomy): domain Bacteria; kingdom Pseudomonadati; phylum Pseudomonadota; class Alphaproteobacteria; order Caulobacterales; family Caulobacteraceae; genus Phenylobacterium; species Phenylobacterium glaciei. The sequence continues at coordinate 1,588,113 of NZ_JAGSGD010000001.1, read as the reverse complement.
GCGCAACCCCGGCGCCGCCTCGTCCCGCTGGCGGACCCGAGCCTCGGCGCCCTTGAGCGCCTTGGTGAGTTGTTTCGCGGCCGGCGCGGTGTCCGCGCCCGCCGGCAGAGCGATCCGCGCGGTCTCGCCGAACGGCAGACCTGGCGCAAGGAAGCCCCCCTCCTCCACCACCTGCAGCCGCGTGAGCACACGAGGACCCAGGGCGAAGCCCCGCGACAGCCGGTCCGGCTCCTGCACCAGGACGGCGCGGGCGATCATTGGGGTATTGCCCACAAGTATCCGGTCGCCCAGCTTCAGGCCCAGCCGATCCAGCAGGGCCTGTTCCACCACCGCGCCGGGCACGCCGCCCACGGACCGCAGGGCGTCGGCCAGGGACTTCGCCCCCTGCAATTCCACCTTGCCCGCCAGGGGATAGTCGCCGCTGACGCCGCGCAGCTCCACCAGCCGGCGCTCACCGGACGGGGCCTCGGCCATGGCCCGGGCGCTGACCGCCCAAGAGACCTGGCCCATTTTCGAGATCGCGGCCCGCTCCATCGGAGTGAAGCGGCGTTGCTCCAGGGTCGCGGCAAGGTCACCGCCGAGGATCTCGCGCGCCTGCCCCGCCAGCCCCTGCCGGAACGCCTCCGCCGTCGAGCCGGCCGCGGCGATGGCCGCCACGCCCAGGGCCAGGCAGGCCAGGAAGATGCGGAAGCCGCGCACCCCGCCCCGCAATTCCCGAACGGCGAACCTCCAGGCCAGGGGACTCATGCGGCGGCGACCGTCCGCCCGTCGCCCAACACCACTTGGCGGTCGGCGCGCTTGGCCAGGACCGCGTCGTGGGTCACCAGCACCAGGGCCGCGCCGGTCTCCACCACCAGGTCGAACATCAGGTCAGCCACCAGGGCGGCGTTGGCGGCGTCGAGATTGCCGGTGGGCTCGTCGGCGAACAGCAGGGCGGGCCGGGGCGCCAGAGCCCGGGCCAGCGCGATGCGTTGCTGCTCGCCGCCGGACAGCTGGTGCGGATAGTGCCGTCCCCGCGCCGCCAGCCCCACCCGGTCCAGCCAGGCGCGCGCCACCTCGGCGGCGTCACGGCGCCCGGCGATCTCCAGGGGGGCGGCGATGTTCTCCACCGCCGTCATGTTGGGCAGCAGGTGGAAGGACTGGAAGACCAGGGACACCCTGCCCCGCCGCAGACGCGCGCGGCCGTCCTCGTCCAGCTTGGACAGGTCCTGGCCAAACAGGCGCACGGCTCCGGCGGTGGGCAGCTCCAGCCCCGCGGCCACCGAGATCAGCGACGACTTGCCCGAGCCCGAGGGCCCGGTCACCGCCACCCGTTCGCCCGACTCCACCCGGAAATTCAGGTCGCGTAGAATCTGCACCGGCCCCGCCGCCGACGGCAGGCTCAGCGACACCCCGTCCAGTTCCACCGGCGCACCGGCCTGCGTCGTCTGCGCCAAGTAAGGTCCCGCTTCCATTGAGCTGTGATGCTGAGCCCTTAAATAGGACAGACTCATGACCGATACACCTGCTCCATGTTGACCCGCCGCCTGCTGATCGTCGCCGCCCTGGCCGCCCCCCTCCCCGCCCTGGCCGCGGGCAGGCCGGTGGTGACCATCCTGGGCGACTCCATCACCGCCGGCTTCGGCCTGCCGGTTTCGGCCGCCTTCCCCGCGAGGCTACAGGCCGAGCTCGCCAAGCTGGGAAAAAGCGCAACCATCCGCCCCGCCGGAGTCTCCGGCGACACCACAGCCGGTGGGCTGGCGCGGGTGGACTTCAGCGTCCAGAAGGACACCACCCTGTGCATCGTGGCCCTGGGCGGAAACGATCTGCTGCAAGGCCTCAAGCCCGCCACCACGCGTGCGAACCTCGACGCGATCGTGCGGCGGTTGAAGGCGCGGAAAATCCATGTGCTGCTGGCTGGCCTCGCCGCCCCGCCCGCCATCGGCGGCGGCTATGCGCGGGACTTCAACGCCGTCTTCCCGGCGGTGGCCAAGGCCCACGGGATCGCCCTCTATCCCAACCTCCTGGCCGGCGCCGCAGGCCTGACCCAGCGCGACGGCATCCACCCCAACGCCAAGGGCGCCGCCATCATCGCCCAGCGTCTGGCCCCTGTGGTCGCCCGGGTTCTCGGCTAGAGTCGTAGGTCGGCCCCTCCCTTGGGGAAGACAGACTTGACGTCATAGAGCACCGCGCCGGGCTTCCCGAGCGCGCGGATGGCCGGCAGCCCCATCTCCAGGAAGGCGGAATGGGCGACGGCCACCACGATGGCGTCGTAGGCGCCTTGGGCCACCTCGGCGACCGGACGGACGCCGTACTCAGCCTGGGTCTCGTCGGCGTCGACCCAGGGATCGTAGACGTCGACGGCCACATTGTAGTCGGCCAGTTCGCGGACGATATCGATCACCCGCGTGTTGCGCAGGTCGGGGCAGTTTTCCTTGAAGGTCAGGCCCATCACCAGAACCCGCGCCCCGCGCACCTTGGTGTCGCGCTGGATCATGGTCTTGATCAGGCTCTGGGCGATATAGGCGCCCATGCCGTCATTGATCCGCCGCCCGGCCAGGATCACCTGCGGGTCGTAGCCGGCGTCTTGCGCTTTGTGGGTCAGGTAGTAGGGATCGACCCCGATACAGTGGCCGCCCACCAGGCCCGGCTGGAACTTCAGGAAGTTCCACTTGGTTCCAGCCGCGGCCAGCACCTCCTGGGTGTCGACCCCCAGCCGGTTGAAGATCAGCGAGAACTCGTTGATCAGGGCGATGTTCAGGTCGCGCTGGGTGTTCTCGATCACCTTGGCGGCCTCGGCCACGCGGATCGAGCTGGCCAAGTGGGTGCCCGCCGTCACCACCGCGCCGTAGAGGGCGTCGACGAAGGCCGCCACCTCCGGCGTCGAGCCCGAGGTCACCTTGATGATCGAGGACAGTCGGTGGGCCCGGTCGCCGGGATTGGCGCGCTCGGGGCTGTAGCCGGCGAAGAAGTCTGAGTTGAATGTCAGGCCCGAGACCTGCTCCACCACCGGCACGCAGTCCTCTTCGGTGGCGCCCGGATAGACGGTGGATTCGTAGATCACCACACCGCCCTTGGAGATGGCGCGGCCCACCGTGCGGCTGGCGGCCAGCAGGGCCGAAAGATCGGGGCGCTTGTGGCGGTCAATGGGGGTGGGGACGGTGACGATGAAGACATTGCAGGCCGCGAGATCCGCCTCGTCCAGGGAGAAGGACAGGTTGGCGGCGGCGGTCAGTTCCTCGGCGTCGACCTCCAGGGTGCGGTCGTGGCCGGCCTTCAGCTCGGCGATCCGCTCAGCGCCGATGTCGAAACCTACGACCGCATAGTGTCCGGCCAGGGCCACGGCCAGGGGCAGGCCGACATAACCCAATCCGATCACGCCGATTTTCACCGGGGACCGGGTGAAGGGACTCTCAAGCATTCTCGTCTCGACGCCATCGCGGCGTCCTCGCCGCGCGGGCCCTGACTAGCATGGATCGCGGTTGTGACAGCCCCCTCAGGCGCCGGCGGCCTCGCGGGCCAGGGGGTTGGGGTCGGCTGAGCCACGCGGACGAGGGTGTTGCGGTCGGTGTGGTGTCAGTGCTGCAGATGCGCTTCCAGGCGGGCGCAGGCGGCTTCGAGGGTTTCGATGGCGCCCACCACCTCCTCGCGCTGCTGCTCCAGAGCGGTGATCCGCTGCTGGAAGGCGCGCAGGGCGAGCGCGTTCTGGGCCGCGTCCTGGTCGGCCGGATTGTGCAGGTCCAAAACCTCGCGGATCTGGGCCAGCGACAGGCCGACCCGCCGGCCGCGCAGGATCAGCTGCAGCCGGGCGCGGTCGCGGCGGGAATAGAGCCGCTGCTGGTCCCGGCGCTCGGGCGACAGCAGGCCCTGCTCCTCGTAGTAGCGCAGGGTGCGCGGCGTGACCTCGAACTCGCGGCAGAGCTGACCGATGGTCAGCAGGGTGGGCGGACGGCGAAGGCTGGTGGTCATGGCGGGGCCTCTCTCAAGTCTCGGCTCCATCTTAGTCGATGAGTTTGGAACGACCAGTCTCAGCCCTGATTGTGGCGTGGATATTGAACTTCGCCTGGGATCACGCACCATCGCGACATGATCCGCTTGATCCTCCTGTGGGCCCTAGTCCTCGCCGGCGGCGCCTTTGCGCTGCAGTGGCTACAGTACCGGGCGCTGACTCACGCCCTTCCGCTGCAGATCTATGTCGCTCTGGTGGGCGCGGCCTTCGCGGCCGGTGGGGTCTGGGTCGGCTGGAAGCTCAATGCCCGCAAGACCGCCTTTGAACCCAACACCGCCGCCGTCGCCTCGCTCGGCCTCACCCGCCAGGAGGTGAAGGTGCTGAAGCAGCTGGCGGCCGGGCAGTCCAACAAGGAGATCGCCCGAACGCTCGGCGTCTCGCCCGACACCGTGAAGACCCACGCCGCCAACCTGTTTTCCAAGCTGGAGGTCAGCCGGCGCACCCAGGCTGTGCGCAAGGCGCGCGACCTGCACCTGCTACCCTAGGCGAAACAGGCGACCGGGATGATTTCACCCTTTCGGGTGATGGCCGTAAGCTTCGCCGGACCGCATTTTGGGGGCCAGACGCGGGAGCAACCACATGACACGTACAATCATCACCTACGGCCTGATCTCAGGCTTCGCAGCCATCATTGGCATCCTGGCCACCATCCTGACCTCCAGCACCGGCCACGGCAGTGTCTGGCTGGGCTATCTGATCATGCTTGTCGCCCTGTCCTCGATCCTGGTCGCGGTGAAGCAGTATCGTGACCAGAGGCTGGGCGGCGTGATCCGGTTTCAGAGCGCCTTCCTAATGGGGCTGGGCATCGCAGTGGTGGCGTCGGTCGCCTATGTCGCGGGATGGGAAGCCTATCTGGCGGCGACCGGCTACCGGTTCATGCCAGACATGGTGGCCGAAACCCTGGCCGCCAAGCGCGCCGCCGGCGTCACAGGCGCGGAATACGCCAAGGCGGCCGCTGAAATGGCCGCGATGCAGACCTCCTACGAAAGGCCGCTCTACCGCTGGCTCATGACCTCGGCGGAAGTCTTCCCGGTGGGCCTGCTGGTGGCCCTGGTCAGCGCGGGCCTGCTGCGGATGCCAAACTTCCTCCCGGCCAGGTCAGCGAGCGCCTGAATACAGCGCCTGAACGCTGGCCAAGTCCTGGACGATGTGGCCCAGCGACTTGTAGGCGGTGACCTGGTCAGCAGACTGACGGCCCGCCAGCGCGCCCGAGAGCACCTGACCGATCTCGCCCACCACGTGGTCGTCGCCGATCCGGCCCGCGGCCTTGGCCCGCAGGAACTCCGCCCCCTGGGCCAGGACGCCCTCGCGGCTGTCGGCGATGAAGCGGCTGGCGGCCACCAGGTCGTCATCCACCTCGACAGGCCCGGCCCGGCTGGAGCCGACGAGGTTTAGGTGGGTTCCGGGACGCACCCAGGCGCCCTTGAGGATCGGCTCCTGAGACCCGCTGACCGTACAGATGATGTCGGCCTGCGCCACGGCGCTTTCGACGTCGGATGCGGCCACCACGGGCAGGCCGGTCTCCTGCGCCATCCGCGCGGCGAAGGCCCAAGCTCGCTCCAGCGAGCGCCCCCAGACGGTGACGTGATCGAGGGGCCGGACGTGGCGCACGGCTCGCAGGTGGGTCTCAGCCTGTTCGCCGTAGCCGAGGATGGCCAACCGCGTCGCCTTTGGCCTTGCCAGCGCGTCGGTGGCCACCGCGCTGGCCGCCGCGGTGCGGATCGCGGTGACCTCGCCGGCATGGGCCACGCAGGTCGGCGCGCCGGTCTCGGGATCGAACAGGATCACCACCCCCTGGTGGGACTGTTTGCCCTGGGCGAAGTTTTCCGGAAATACGCTGATCAGCTTGGCTCCGAAGGCCGCCCGCTCCCCAAGGGCGCCGGGCATGATCCCGAACATCCGGCCCTCGGCCAGCGGGATGATGGAGCGCAGGTGCTGCCGCGTCTGCCCGCTGGAAAGCGCGATCATCGCCGCGCGCACGATGGGAATGGCGACCTCGTAGGTCAGCCGCTCCCGCACCTCATCCTGATCGATCAGCCGCATGAGGCGCTTATCGGGTCCAGCGCGGTTCGAGGGAAGCCGTGAAGGCGTCTGCACGGCACAGGACCGACACCGGCTGCCCAAAGGTAAGGCCCTCGACCTGGGAGGTGAGGACCTCCAGCACATTCTTGCGGTGGGCGTTGGTGGCGGGCTTGGTCTCCGGATGCGGCAGGTAGATCAGCCCGCGATAGCTGCGGTCGGCATAGGTCAGGTGGCAGCGGAAGAAAGAGAAGGTCTCCGGGCCGATGCGCCCCTCTCCGGTCAGCTCGGCGGTCCAGTCGATGCCCTCCAAGGTGATATCGGCCGCGCCCCGGCTGAGCTCATAGGCCAGCTCGACACTTACCGTCCCCCAGACCAAGCCAGCAATCTCGGCCTCCAGATCAAGGCCCGCGGCCTTGAAGAGCGGCGCCTGTAACCTCAGGGCGCCTCGCGGAAACGGGTTGCCGGGCGCCCCTACCGAGGCTCCCGACGCGATCTGGAAGCCGCGACCGACGGTTCCCCGGTGCAGAGCCTGTTCGGAAGACATCTGCGCCTCGTGTTGTGGCTTGCCGTATGTCAGAAATTCAGCATGTCAGCCGCCTCGACAGTCCCGCAAGTCCCTGCACCCATCGTTGTCGTGATGGGCGTGTCCGGGTCGGGCAAATCCACCCTGACGGAGGCCCTCGCCGCGCGCCTCGGCTGGGCTACGCGGGACGGCGATGACCTGCATCCAGCGGCGAACCTGGATAAGATACGGCGCGGCGAGGCCCTGACCGACGCCGACCGCGCGCCCTGGCTGGCGGCCGTGCGCCAGTGGATCGACGACCGCTGCGCGGAGAACACGCCGTGCCTGCTGGCCTGCTCGGCCCTCAAGCGCACCTATCGGGACGGGTTGCGGGCCGGTCGGCCAGGTCTGCGGTTCATCTGGCTGACCGGCGACCGGCCCACGCTTCATCGACGGCTCGCCGAGCGGACGGGCCACTTCGCGGGGCCAGGGGGACTGGACGGCCAGCTCGCAACTTTGGAACACCCTGCCCCCGAGGAGGGCGCGGTCGCCATCGACATCGCCTTGCCGACCGAGGTTCAGGTGGAGCAGGTGTTGGCGGCGCTAGGGCTCAGCCGGCCGACCACGCCCTAGGCTTCATCCTCCTGCAGCACCTGCAGGACCTGGGCGGCCACCGAGACGGCGATCACCTCCGGCGCGCGGCCGTGCAGTTGCGGGATACCGATGGGGCATTGCAGGCGCGCGACGGTCTCGGACGCCACGCCCCCCTCCGCCAGCATCTCCAGGATCTCATCGCGCTTCTTCCGCGATCCGATCATGCCACAATACCGGAACCGACCCGCGGTCAGGATGGCGGTGGCGATCCGACCGTCCTGCTCATGCGTGGCCCCGGCGATCAGGGCGTAGTCGCCGTCCTCCAGGCAGCCGGCCACCTCCACCAGTTCGTCCTCAGAGAGGATGGTGGCGTGGTCGGCGTTGTGGGGCCGAGTGTCGTAGGCCTCCACCTCGAAGGGCAGCAGGGCGAACTGACGGGCGAAGGCCGAACCGGCGGGGCCTGCGCCAAAGATGGCCAGCCGCGGTCGGCGGGGCGGCAAGGTCATGGCGCGCCCCGCCCTAGATCACGATCACTTTGGATCGAACCGATCCAAAGTCATAAGACATGATCGATTCTTTGTGTTTGGAGCGGGATTGACGCGAAAAACCGGCGCCCACGTTTCGCATCCCGCTCCAGGTCCTATTCCGCGACCATCATGGCCGGGCGGGCGGCCTGGGCCAGACGGCTGACCAGGGCCTCGTACTGGGCCCACAGGGCCTTCGGCATATGGTCGCCGAACTTCTCATAGGCCGGCGGGATCAGGGCCGCTTCTTCCTGCCAGACCGCCGCGTCGACGGTGAGCAGCAAATCAAGCTGCGCCTGGGTCAGGCTGAGACCGGAAAGGTCCAGGCTCTCCTGGCTCGGCACGCGGCCGATGGCGGTGTCGGTGGCCGCGGCCTCGCCTTCCAGGCGGCCGAAGATCCATTTGAGCACGCGGCTGTTCTCGCCGTAGCCCGGCCAGACGAACTTGCCCTTCTCGTCCTTGCGGAACCAGTTGACGAAATAGATGCGCGGCAGCTTCGAGGCGTCAGCCTTGGCGCCCATCTTAAGCCAGTGATCGAAGTAGTCACCCATGTTGTAGCCGCAGAAGGGCAGCATGGCGAAGGGATCGCGGCGCAACTCGCCGATCTTGTTCTCCGCCGCCGCCGTGCCTTCAGAGGCGACGTTGGAGGCCAAGAAAACGCCGTGGGCCCAGTCGAAGGCCTCGGTCACCAGCGGCACAGCGCTGGCGCGGCGGCCGCCGAACAGGATGGCTGAGATCGGCACGCCCTTGGGGTCTTCCCATTCCGGGGCGATGACCGGGCACTGGGCCGCGGGCACCGTGAAGCGGGCGTTGGGGTGGGCGGCCGGCTCGCCGCTCTCGGGCGACCAGGGGCGGCCCTTCCAGTCGGTGAGGCCTTCGGGCGGGGTGTCGGTGAGGCCTTCCCACCAGACGTCGCCGTCGGCGGTGAGCGCCACATTGGTGAAGACGCTGTTGGAATGCAGCGAGTCCACGGCGTTCTTGTTGGTCTCGATCCCGGTGCCGGGGGCCACGCCGAAGAAACCGGCTTCCGGATTGATGGCGTAGAGGCGGCCGTCGTCGCCGAAGCGCATCCAGCAGATGTCGTCGCCGATGGTCTCGGCCTTCCAGCCCGGCAGGGTCGGCTGCAGCATGGCCATGTTGGTCTTGCCGCAGGCGCTGGGGAACGCCGCGGCGATGTAGCGGACGACGCCCTCCGGCGAGGTCAGCTTGAGGATCAGCATGTGCTCGGCGAACCAGCCCTCGTCGCGGGCCATGACCGAGGCGATGCGAAGGGCGAAGCACTTCTTGCCCAGCAGCGCGTTGCCGCCATAGCCCGAACCGTAGGACCAAATTTCCCGGCTCTCGGGGAAGTGGACGATGTACTTGATCTCGTTGCAGGGCCAGGCGACGTCGGCCTGACCGTCTGCCAAGGGCATGCCCACCGAGTGCAGGGCCGGGACGAAGAAGCCGTCGTCACCGATCTCCTTCAAGGCGCCGGCGCCCATGCGGGTCATGACGCGCATCGAGATGGCCACATAGGCGCTGTCGGTGATCTCGACGCCCAGCTGGCTGATCTTGGAGCCCAGCGGGCCCATGCTGAACGGCACCACATACATGGTGCGGCCCTTCATGCAGCCCTTGAACAGGTCCTGCAGGTCGGCGCGCATCTCGGTCGGGTCGAGCCAGTTGTTGGTCGGGCCGGCGTCCTCTTCCTTCTCCGAGCAGATGAAGGTGCGGCTCTCGACCCGGGCGACGTCGCGGGGATCGGAGGCGGCGAAGAAGGAGTTGGGCCGCTTGACGGGGTTCAGCGGCTTCAGCGTGCCGCCGGCAACCAGCTCCGCGGTCAGGGCGTTCCATTCCGCGTCCGAGCCGTCACACCAATGCACCCGGTCTGGCTGGGTCATGGCGGCGGTCTGCTGCACCCAGGCGATGAGTTTGGCGTGTTTGGTCGGTGCGGGGAAAAGCCCCGGAATAGTCGTGGTGGCGGTCAAAGCAAAACTCCCCAGCCGGCCCCAGGCGCTGCAGCGCCCCAATATGGGTCCGATCCCTAATGAACCAAATTCTAAATGGCGAGAGCCGCAAAGCAAAGGCGGCGCCGAAATCTGTTGTTAAGCCCAATGTTACGCAGGGTAAGTCGGAAATGCCGGTCCGCTTTAGGTTTATAAATATGACAATATCGGCGTTACAAGGCGCTGACTGGTACGGGTCCTAGGTCGCAGACATGAATCTGTGACACCAATGACACCGGTGTCTATTTCTACTTCCCCATCCATACGAAGAACGGCGCGGCGTTTGACACGCCGCGCCGTCCAGGTCGTTCAACCTATGTCGTGACCTACCACTTGTAGCTCAGACGGCCATAGACGAAGCGGCCGTTGAAGCCGAAGGGCGAGAAGCCCGGGAAGCCGATGGAGCCCGTCGCGCCGCTGTTGGCGCTGGGGGTGAAGCGGGGATATTCGTCAAGGATGTTATTGGCGCCCAGCGCCACGGTCACACCCATGGGGAAGGTGTAGCGACCTTCCAGGTCCACGAGGACGGCGCGACCGGTACTGTAGTCGAAGGCCGCATTGTTGTTCGGAACCAGAACGCTGTCATAGTCCGTGACCTTGGTGCTGATGGCCACATTGTTGCGGGTCCAATCAGCCCCGAACACCAGCTTGCGCTCGGGGGTGCCTTCTTCATAGGTCAGGCGATTGCCGCGATCGAAGAGGAAGGCCGGCTGCGGCAGGGCCGACAAGGTGGGCAGGGCCGGCGTTTTGGTGACTTCGGTGTCGTTGAAGTTGGCCGCGCCGGTCAGGTCCAGGCGGCTGTCGCCCAGATCGAAGTGATAGCGGGCCACCACGTCGACGCCCTTGGTGGTGGTGTCGACGCCGTTAATGAAGAAGCGCGCCGCGCTCACGCCGAACGGGGCCAGGAGAGCGTTGATCGCCGCGGTGGTCGCCGCAGGGGTGTTGGTATTCGGCAGGTTCTCCGAAAGCACGATGCGGTTCTCAAGCTCGATCTGGTAGGCGTCGACGGTCAGCTCAAAGGCGCCGGCGCGGTAGACAGCGCCCAGCGAGTAATTGACCGAGGTTTCCGGCTCCAGCGGCTTGGCGCCGAGCGCACGGGCCACGGCGCTCGACACCGGGAAGGTGCCGACCTCGATGAGCTGGAAGGTCGAGCCCACCAGGACGTTGTTGGTGGAGGTGTAGGTGAAGTACTGCTGCTGAAGGGCCGGGGCCTTGAAGCCGGTGGAGACCGCGCCGCGCAGGGCGAAAGCGTCGTTGAAGTCATAACGCAGGGCGATCTTGCCCGTGCCCTTGCCGCCGAAGTCGGAATAATCCTCATAGCGAGCGGCGATGTCGAAGCCGAGCTTATCGGTCAGCTTGCCTTCGACGTCGGCGTAGACGGCGTAGTTATGTCGCGAGACATCCACCACATTGGCGGGGCGGAAACCCGGGAAGCCTTGAGAGACGCCGGCCTTGGTCGGGTCGGGACCAACCGTGTAGGAGGCAGGTTCGCCGGCGCCGATCTTGAAGCCCTCGTCGCGGTACTCCAGGCCTCCGGCCACATTGAGCGGCTCAACGAGACCCACGTCGAAGGTGCGCGACAGGTTCAGGTCGACAATCCATTGGGTATACTCGAGCGAGCCGGCCCTGAAGGTGCGCTGCGAGGCCGCGCCATAAGACGCGTTGATCGAGTTCACCACCGTGTAGTTCAGCTCGTTCTTCCCGTAGTTGGCCGAGAGATCGACCTTCCAGCCCGCCGCTTCGCCCTTGACGCCGCCCTGGACCGTCAGATCCTTGATCTCGGTTTCGATCTGCGGGAGGAACCCGCCCGGATAGACCGATGGCACGTTGTTGGCGTTGTTATAGGCGCGCGCGGTGGCCGCGGCGTTGGTGTCGCGGTGCTGGTAGCCGGCGAAGCCATAGACCGACCAGGTGTCGTTCAGCGGCAGGCCGGCATTGGCGAAGACCGAATAGCTCTCAACCTTCGGGTCGCCGTAGCGGCCGATGATGCGGGTCGAATTGTAGAGCGGCAGCGCGACAGCGTCGACATAGTTGGATCGGTTGGTAGGGTGGCGGTTTACGTACTCGCCCGACACCGTCAGGAAGCCGCCATCGCCGAGACCAAAGCCCTGCCACGCGGCGACCGACTCGGTCAGGCCGTCGTGGGCGTCGCGCTTGCCGCGCGAGGTGCGCACGGAGGTGTCAAAGATCCCGTAGTTCAGGGTGGCGCCGCCACCGGACGCCGCTTCGCGCAGGCGGATATTCATCACCCCGGCGATGGCGTCGGCGCCATACTGGGCCGAGGCGCCGTCGCGCAGGACCTCCACACGGTCGACGGTTACGGTGGGGATGGTGTTGAGGTCGAAGGCGGTGGAGCCGCGGCCGATGGAGCCGTTCACCGCCACGAGGGCCGAGACATGGCCGCGCATGCCATTCACAAGGACCAAGGTCTGATCAGGGGCCAGGCCGCGCAGGGTGGCGGGGCGAACGTGGTCGGTGCCGTCAGTGATCGCCGGACGCGGGAAATCCAGAGCGGGGGTCAGGTTGGCCAGCGCCTGGGCCAGTTCGGTGGAGGCGCCCTGGCGGCTGATGGCCTCGGCGCCGATGACATCGACGGGGACAAGGGTATCGAGCCGGGAACGGCCGACGACGCGGGTGCCGGTGACCACCAACTCCTCGACATTGACTTCACCAGAGCCCGAACCCGCTGCGGTTTGAGCGGTGGCGGCGCCCGCCCAGAGAGCGGCGGCGGAAACGGCGGCGTAGAGCAGCGAGCGGTGGCGCATTCGAAAACCCCAATATCATCCGGACAAACCGAAGAGTTGGCGCGCTTCTAGTCCCTCTCAGCATGGGTTGGGGCAGCATTTTTGCAACGTGAGTCAAAAACATCATGCAAGTCGGTGCGGGCGAGCCTGACGGAGCTGGCATGCGCGTTGTGCGACAAGCGGACATGAGGGGATGGTTGAAACGTCTGCCCCAAGCTGCCGCCCCGACCTGTGTAGACGTCACCAGGCCGGGGCTATGCAGCTGATGTCGGTGACTGGAGAACCGACAAAGCTTCAACGTGTGACGACCATGGCCGTCGCACTAACGGAGCGAGCCCATGGGCACCTGAAGACACCGCCCCGACTCATCGCCCGGTGGACGTCGGCGACCATGGAAGCCACCTAACGCATGTTGAAGTCGCAGCCAGCCAGGCACGTCGACCTGGCGGCGCATGGGTAGGGCCCAGTGGCTCAAGTTCGCCATGTTGATGGAGAATTCCTGGGTGTCGGTCGGAATCTGGATGTTCGCGGCGATCAATAGCCAAGCGCCGGTCTGGGCCTCCAGGTTGTCTACTTGTGGCTGGCGCGGCGGATGGGCGTGGGCATTCCAGTTACGCCCGGTTTTAGCGCGAAGAGACCGCCTGCCAAAGGCTCAAGGGTCAACTCCGATTCCGAAAGCCCGTCGCGGGCGCTGGTCACAAACAACGTGGCCAAATCCTTCCCTCCGAATGCACACGAAGTGGGTTGCGATACGGGCATCCGAACCACCCGCTCGATCATGCCATGGTTGTCGTAGCGAACGAGCCGCGACGCCCCCCACTGCGCGCTCCAAAGATAACCTTCAGCATCGATGGCGGCCCCATCTGGCGTTCCGACCTCACCCCGGGTATGCGCGAAGACTCGTTGCCTAGATAGGCGCCCGAGGGCATCGACATCATGCGTGAAGATCGTCTGCAGCTTCGAATCTGCTATGAAAAGAACTTGTCCATCAGCACTGCAAGCTAGGGTGTTGGGAATGTGTATTCCGTCCAATACCATCGCGGTGCTACCATCGGGATTTGTACGGTAGACAGAGCCTGGTCTCTCGCCCTCATTGTCGTCCATCATGCTCCACCAGAAGCGTCCCTGGCGATCCAGTTTACCGTCGTTAGAGCGAAAACCGGCCGGAACGGCCACAAGATAGATAAGCTCAAACTCAAGCGTCGATGGACTGAAGGTCGCTAGGCCAGCCTCAGTAGCCAAAAGTAGAGTTCCGTCTGAGCAAACCGCACCCGCGCTTGCCCTGAGTGGCAGAAGCGCTTCGCCGGTCAGGTTGGTGGATGGTTCGAGCCAATGAAGGCGCCGCGCTCGAATATCAAACCAATACAGTCGACCCGCAGCTTCATCCCAACACGGGCCCTCGCCTAGGGTGTTTGCGCATTCGACAAGACACTGAACTACGTCCATTCGCTTTCCAACTCAAGATAACAGCGAGCAATTAACGACCGACCTCTGCTGAGACCTTACGTCCTCCCACCATCAATCACCATCACCTGGCCAGTAATCACTGAGCTGTCCGAGGCCGCTAAAAATAATACTAACGGTGTAACATCTTGCGGATAAATACGCCGTTGCAATGAAACTTGCGTCATCCACTCCGATTCCGCTTCCGGCGTAAGCCAAAGCTTAAGTTGGCGATCTGTAACGATCCAACCTGGCGCAATGGCATTGACGCGAACCTTGAACTGACCCCATTCGCGGGCCAGCGACTTCGTCATTGCATTGATAGCGCCCTTGGCCGCCACATAGCCGGCAAGATTTGCAGGACCGAGAATCGCGTTGATCGACGTGATGTTGATGATCGAGCCACCACCGGCTACCTTCATAAAAGGAAGAGCCGCTATCGAAGTAAAAAATGCAGGATCGAGGTTCACTGCTAATATTTGACGCCATGCTTCTGGCGAGGTTTCACTCGCGGCGTGTCTTACGTCGTTCGCTACATTGTTTACGATGATGTCTAATGCGCCAAGCTCTTGAGCGGCGTCTACGATCGCCCTTTGAAGATCTACAGGATCCGTAACATCGCACTTACGAAACCAGCAACCACCTAGTCGCCCAGCGAGGGCCGCACCCGCCGCTTCGTCAATATCAATGAATGCTGGCTTAGCACCTTGCCTGTGGAAGGCCTCCACAATTGCGCCGCCAAGTCCGCTTGCTCCACCAGTGACGAAGGCCACCTTGCCCTTCAGACTCGGGAATATTGCCAACTCTTCCATGCGATCCGCCCTGTCCGCAAAATCATCGCCGTAACGCCTTTGAGCATTGGTCCGCTTCGAAAGCGCTCAGTTACCTGATCAACTCACGGTATGAATAGATGATGCTGCGATAAGACGACGACATAAATCTCAGTCTTTTTCACATATGTAGATTTTCTAAACTAGAAATCCCAGTTCTGGCGCTTATTGCGCGGCACTGTAAACAATACGTCCATCATAGTTCATGCACGGAAATCTAGCCGACGCGTTTACTGGGCGCGGGCAGAATGACGAACGACCCGATCCACGACGCCCGCGAGGTTGCCGCCCCGACCTGTGTAGACGTCACCAGGCCGGGGCTATGCAGCTGATGTCGGTGACTGGAGAACCGACAAAGCTTCAACGTGTGACGACCATGGCCGTCGCACTGACGGAGCAAAACCGGGGGCTAGTCGGCCAAGCTACGATTTGAGAAGTTAGCATCCATACAGGTTAAGAATCTATGGCCGGCCGGCTCGCACGGTCAGATGCGTCATTCTGGCCTGGAGCTTGCGGCCCCGGCGCCAAACTGTTTGCGGAGGAGAGCGCGGCCCCAGCCGCTCTCCTCAGCGGGGCCGCGCTCATCCTGGCGTCGCGCCTGTACGAACCGGGTCCGCGGTGGGCGACACTCTGCCGCGGCCCAGAACCGTTGGGCCGTGGTCTGACTCCAAGGCCCCTCCAGTGGGTCCCGGTGTCCCTTTCAAGACGGCGCTAAACTTGGCGACCCCTACGTGCCGTCGGAATTCTTTTTAGAAGGCGGTCGAAAAGGTCACGCCCATGGTTCGGGGGCGTTGTGGGGTGACCTGCCGAACCTGGCTGAAGCTGAAGGGATTTCCGTAGGCGAAGGTGTCGCTTAAGGCGTTGGCGGGGTTGGTGATGAACACCTCCGCCGCACGTCTTCGGCCGCTTAGTCCCACCGACAATTTGGCGCGGACGTAGCCGCCCATCTCCGGGGACAAGGCCGGATCGAAGGTCACCCGTGAACGCCCCACATAGTTGGCCTCCCCCACCACCCGCAGGGCCAAGTCGCCGAACACACGGCGCTGGTAGGTCGCCAGAACGCCCCCAGAAAGGCCCGGCGCTCCCGGCAGGCCCCGCGTCAGTTCCGGCGCATAGTCCGGGTTGGCGCGGATAATTCGGGTTTGTGAGACCAGCGCGTTGGCCTGCAGCGTCAAGCCCATGTCCCAGCTGTAGGCGAGTTCGGTCTCCAGCCCCGCGACACGGGCGTCGCCAACATTGGCGGTATATGGAATTCCCGATGGCCGGAACTGGTCGGTCTGAATGTTCTTCCATACATCGTAGAACAGCGCCGAATGGGCCACGAGGCGCCCGTCGAAGGCGTGTAGTTTGGCGCCGAGCTCATAGTTGCGCAGGCGATCGGGCGCGAAGGTTTCGCGGGCTGTCGCAAGGGGTCTGGCGCCACCCGAATTGATTCCGCCGGCCCGATACCCCTCCGAAATCACGGCGTAGACAAGATTTCCAGACGCCGTTTCCCACTGGAGGGAAACCTTGGGTGAAACACCGGCGAAGTCGGCGCGCCGCACGAATGACCGCGGCGCGAAGCGTTCCGACACCACATCCGACGTGGTCTTCCCACTTATCTTGAAAGCGCGGCCACCCAGAGCGACGGTCCATCCTGGGGAGACCCTAAGGGCGGCTTCGCCATAGGCCGCCAGTTCGAAAATGCGGTCTCGCCTCTCGTCGCGATAGACTGCGGCGAGCGGACCGACAGGCCCACGGGCCATCAGGGTGGCGGGAGAGGTCTCGGACGTGTCAGACCCATAGAGGCCCGCCAGCCATTGGAAAGGACCGGCGCCGCGCGAGGTCAGGACAAGATCTTGCACCAGCATCTCCGTCCGCGTGGTGTCGGAATAGACCGCTCGCTCCGAGCCATTGGCCGTGAACAGGTCCACGACGGCCGATGCGTCATAGAGGCTGGAATACGTGTGCCGCACGAACCCCGTGGAGGAGACGAGCTCGCCCCATCCCCAGGTCCCCCTGACGGTCGCGGCGACGAGTGCGATACTGCTGCCGTGCGGCTCGGCGACCCGGCTGGCGCGCTGCAGGCCCGAGGCCCGGTTCGTATAGTGGGTGTCCTCAGACTTCAGATGCTGCACCGTTCCGGAGAGATCGACTGTCCAGATATCATTGGGCTGGAAGCTCATTGAGACGCGGCCGCCGTAGCGTCGCGTCCGATCGACGTTGTCGCGGCGGAGGTTGATATCGTCGAGATACCCTCCCTGACTCTCTTGGTAGGCGGAGATCCTCAACCCGGCCGCGCCGTCGAACAAAGGAAGATTGGCATAGCCTTCGACGTCCCCGCTCGGCGCGCCGTCCTGTGTCCAGGATCTGGAGCCAGAAACCTGCGCTGACGCATGCAACAGGTCGGGTTTTCGGGTGACGATGCGGTAAATTCCGCTCAGAGACCCTCCCCCGTAAAGGGCGCCCTGCGGCCCGCGGACCACCTCAATCCGCTCGACATCGACAAGGCGCAGGTCTGGGTCGGGGGCATTGTAGTTGATCGGCGTGTTGTCGAGATAGGTGCCGACCGTGGAGCGCGAGCGGCCCGTAAACGCGCCGTCTGAGAGTCCCCGCAAGATCAACTTGTCTCGGCTAGGCCCGAGGTTGGTCGTCAACACGCCCGCGAGCTGACCCGAGGTCTCGCCGGGGTCCGCGGCGCCGGTCGCCGCAAGTTGCTCTGCGGAGATGACACTGACGGCGACGGCGAGCCGTTCGGTGCTCTGCACGCGCTTGGTCGCGGTGACGAGGACCTCCGACACCGCGACCGGAGGGCTCGTCGTTTGCGCCGCGACGGAGGGGTCGGCTGGGCGAATCTGCACCGATCGAGAGCCTACGACACGCCAGGCGCAGGGCGCGCGGGCCAGCAACTGGCTCAGCGCCTCCTCGACGGTATAGGCGCCCTTGATGCCGCCCGCGAGGCCGCCGCCGCACGCCGAGGCGCCCAGCAGGGAGATGTCTGCCTGCAAGGCGAGGTCGATCAGGGACTCCGGATAGGGCTTGGCCGCGATGTTGAAGCGGACGCGTTCGGGCGCCGCGTCAGCCTCGCCCGCCGCAAAGAAGATCGCGGTCACGCAGACGAGAGCGCCCAAAACTGACCAACGCCGATGGATCGAACGCCCCCCGCTTCGACGCCTATTTTCTGTGAAGCACCACGCCTTCCGGGGAGTCTATCGCCGCAATCGGCAACATTAAAGCCAATCGTCTGACGACATCGGATTGACTGTCCATCACCAGGACGCCGGAGATAGGCGTCCGGCCCAGTTCCACGTCCGCGATGAGGATGGGTTTTGCAAATTGTCGGTTGAGGTCGGCGACCACGTTGGAGAGCGGCTCGTCGCGATAAACCACCCGACCCGTGCGCCAGCTGAACGCCACGGCCGGTTCGATGGTGCTGAGGCGCGTCGCCCTGCCCCCCCCAATGGCCAATCGCTGGCCTGGGCGCAGAACATAGGTGCGGCCGGGCGCCCCGTTGGGGGCGGGGCCCACTTCGACAACGCCGCGCGCCACCGTGACGGCGACGCCGCCCTGGCGATTTCGGACATCGAACTGGGTGCCCACCACCCGAACGACCTGGTGGCCGGTGGCGATGGTGAAGGGTCGATCTCGGTCGGCCGCCACATCGAAAATGGCTTCGCCCTCTCCCATGACGACCCGCCGTTCGTCGCGGCCCAGGGTGACCGCGAGCTGGGTCTCGGCGTTCAGCTCGATCTTGGATCCATCGGCCAGCGTCACGACCCGATGTTGTCCATTGGCGGTGGCGTAGGTCTCGGTCGCCGGCTTGGACGCCAGCGACGGCAGGACAACGACCACCAGGGCCGCCGCCGCCGCAAGGCTTCCGGCGCCCACAAGCCATCGCCGACCAAGACCTTGCCGGGCGCGGCGACGTTCGAGGCGCGTGAGCTCCAGAACAATATCGTGGCTCGACGCCCCAACGGCGTTCCAGACCGCCAACGCCTGATCATAGGCCCGCGCGTTGTCTGGCGTCGCGCCCAGCCAGCTGTCGAAGGCCAGCCCATCGGCCTCGGTGAGGTCGTCGGCTTGCAGGCGCGCGATCCAGTCGCTGGCCTGCGCCAGACGCTCCTGCGCTCGGTCTTGAAGCTCGCCGATCATCGGCCCACCTGCGTGATCGTGGCCGCAATGACCTGATCGCGAACTAAACGCCGCTGTGGCGACCGATCCCCCCGTCGAACGCGTTTTTGTGACGCACTCATGACTGCAGTCTCGCAATGAGCGCCTTCAGGGCCACACTGACGTGCTTCTCCACCATCTTGACTGACACGCCCATGGCTTGGGCGGTCTGGATCTGGCTCAACCCCTCAAGCTTGTGCAGCCGAAACGCCCGGCCCATCTGAGGCGGCAATTCGGCGACGGCCTCGACAAGCTGCCCCAGTCTCTGGCGCGAGACGATCACCTCGTCTGCCGCAGGACCATCGTCGACTTCCGCGCCGCCTAAATCGGTGCGCGCCACCATGCGCCACCCGGCCTCCCTCTGAGCCGAGCGTTGCGCACTGCGGGCGGTGTCGAGCATGAGATTGGTGGCGATCCGATAGAGCAACCCGACCGGAGCCCAGGCATCGACCGTTTCCTCGCGGGCGGCGAGCTTTAGATAGAGATCCTGGGCGAGATCCTCGGCGGCCTCGAGCGATCCCGTCCGCGCAGCGAAGAAGCGCACCAGGTTGGCCCGCTTCTCGAAATAGGCGCGCAACAGGGCGCTCTGCCCCTCATTGCTGGACGGCCCGGACGTTATCAAGTTCGGTCTCATTCCTCCGCTGGCGGCTTAGGCCGCGCTCGTTCATCAGGTCGGCACGGCCTGATCGGCCCAGGAGGCTGATCGGCGACTTCCTGTCGTCAACAAGCCTAAGGATTCGGGCCCTCCTGCGATAGCGGGTTCGCCTATCAGGCCGTCACGGCTTGGAAAAAGAGAACTCGGCGGCGCGGCGCCGCACGACCTAGGCGCCCCGACCGGCGGCCTCGCCCACCCCTCGCTGGGGATAGAAGGTGGGTCGGAAAGCTCGGCCGAACGGTTTCAATTCTGCTGCACCCGGAACCGGCTAAGTTCTGCGATGGCGCAGATGATGTGGTCTTACACAACTAATGCATCCACTCCGGATGCATTAGTAGATATCCCGAATGTGGTTGCGGGTGACCAATGCATCTAGTTCGGATGCATTGGCAGACTCTCAGCGTGCGCCAGCAGGTGGGAAATTTCCTCTTCGGAGGGCCGGTGATTGGGAGATGGAAGGTGGGCTCGCGCGTCCTTGCGAGGCGACCTCTCCGCTCCGGCCAGGACAGCCAAGCCACCGCAGGAGGATGTCGATCTCGGCCTGATCGGATGGCGCCAAGGCCTTGGCTGGATTCCTCAGCGCGGCGCAGGCCTCGTCCAGCTCCCCCAACCGGTAGAGCGTCAGGGCGAGATAGATACGCGAGTAGGAATTCCTCCACTTGAGCTCACGGCGTCCAAACCAGTCGGCTTGGCTCTCCAGGCTCCGGTGGGACTCAAGATAGGGGGGGCCGTGAACCCGCACCGCGTCGGCGAGTTCCGCCGGGCCATTCGGATCGCGTCGCCACCATCGATCATGACCGTCGATGATGGTTCCGATCCGCGTCAGGAAAATCTGCGTTTCAGCGGGCGGCCGCCCGGAAAACACCTGCCGGTGCAGATCCTCGGTGGCCAGATTGCGGGTCCACAGATTGGCGGTCACGCCGGCGATCTGGCTGACCTGAACATTTACCTGCTCAAGGAGATCGTCGTGGCGGCGAGAAAGATCCATGCCCTCGCGCTTGAATCCCAACGGCGCCAGAGCCTCCGCGAGCGCGCCGGGATAGGTCTTGCGGCTCATAGAAAATCCTTCGGGTCGTAGTAGATCGCCCGGACTCGTTGCTTCAAGCCGTCCTGATATCGCTTCACCGCCTTGGTGGCCGCCTGCCGGCCGGAAGGCGTGTCAGGCTTGAGCTCAAGATAATATCGCCTGGTCTTGCCCGCCGGCCCGCGCGGCGGCGTACCGGCGTCGGGCTTCATCCGTCGACCATCCACCGTCTTGGCCGGTTCATAGTCCCACCCCTCCTTGGGCCTGAGCCTGTCCTCCAGCTGTTTATGGGCCTTGCGACCCGCGCGGGTCGCCCAGTTGTCGCCGACCCGAAGGTGCGGATCGCGCTCCGCAAGCTGAAGGGGGGCTTGCTTGAGCGGTGTTCCGGCAAGGCGCGCCGCGATCGCCGCCGCGCCTTCGAGGCTCATGACAACGGCGGCCGGCGCAAGCGCGGGCACGGCCATCCAGGCGTTCTTCCGACCTATTTCACGTTCAACAGCGCCGAATTCCGCTTGCTGGCGACGAAGCTCCGCCAAGTCATCGGCGGACCCCACAAAGCCTCGCAACGCGCCATAAGAAGCTGTTCCGGGTGTCGGATTCGCCGAGGTCGGCGCGGGCGCAGTTTGGGCCGAGGCCAAGCTGACCGCCCTCCCCGCGGTCGGCGTGGGGAGTCGCGGAGCTGGACTTCCCGCGTCGAGGATACGTGCCCCCAAAGCCCGCACATCGCTGGGTCTTGGCGCGACAAGATTCAGACCCAACCTGGTCGCGCCTGCCCACCCCTCGCGACCGACCGCCTCGGCGGCGCCCGCAAGACGCGCAACTTCGCGCCGCCGACGAGCCATGAACTCCGCCACGCTCTCGACGCCCACGTCACCGCGGGCCGGCTGACCTCCAGTCATGCCGATCCTTTCTCGAATGATTGAAACCCGGACTGGCGCGCCTGCGGAGCGCAACCGGCGCACCTACGCTACCGGACAGCTTTCAGCATGCCAGATGACGGTGTTGCTGTCAAGAACAAAACATGAACATTATGGCCGTGCGATTCAATCGGTGGAGCTGTGAGCGTCGGATCAGCGCCTCCGCGCACGGGCGGGCCGGGACCACCCGCGTCCGCGGGCGCCGTCCATCATGAGGCTGGCCCCCGGCGTCCCCCTCAAGGCGGCCCTCGCCTTCGATGCGGCAAAGCCGGCTATGCCCGCCGCGCGATTGGCCATGGCTGATCCCGTGGCGCAGATGGAATGGGAGGCGCCGGTGATCGCCGCCCGCCTGCCGGTCTCTCCGCTCCTCTAACCGCCGGAACGCGGGTTGCAGGCCGCGCGCAGCCGGGAGTTCGAAGGCCTGCATGGCTTCCTGGCCGACAGCCTCCCGGAAGGCTGGGGCCAGCTGCTAATGCGCCGACGCCTGAGCAAGCTCGGCGTCAACATCGATGCCCTGTCCCCCCTCGAACGGCTGGCCCTGGTCGGTGACCAGGGCCGCGGCGCCTTGGTCTTCGAGCCGGCCACCGCGCCTGCTGACCAGGTTGAGAGCCTCGATCTGGACGCCTTGGCCGCAGACTCCCTGAAGGTGCTGAGAGGCGAGGATGGCGCGCTCGCCGACACCTTGGCGGGGCTGGCCGGCGCCTCAGGCGGGGCGAGGCCAAAAGTCCAGGTCGGCTTCGACAGCCAAGGCGCCATCTCGATCTGCGATGGGGAAGTCACACCTGGCCACGAAGCCTGGATCGTCAAATTCCGCGCCAACGAGAACCCCATAGACATTGGCCCCATCGAAGCGGCCTACGCCGCCATGGCGAAGACCGCTGGCCTCAATCTGAGCCCCTATCGCCTACTCCAAGCCCGGGCGCGTCCAGGATACCTTGCGACGCGCCGCTTCGACCGCCCGGCGCCGGGCCGGCGGCTACACATGGTCTCGCTGAGCGGGGCGATCGAGGTCCGGCCTTCACTACTTTCAAGCTACGACACCTTCCTGCGGGCGACCCACGCGATCACCCGACATGCGGAGGATGTCGCCGCCGCCTATCGGCGAACGGTCTTCAACGTCCTGGCCTGCAACCGCGACGACCACACCAGGCAACACAGCTTTCTGATGTCGGAGCGCGGCGATTGGCGGCTCGCCCCGGCCTATGACCTGACCTTCTCAGCCGGTCCAGGCGGCGAGCACTATCTGGACATCGAGGGGGAAGGCCGACATCCCACCCGGCGCACGTCCTGGCGCTCGGGCTCCGGCACGGACTGAGTGCTCGGCAGATCGCCGAGGTGATTGACGCCGTCAGGGCCTCGGTCGCCGACTGGCGCAGGTTTGCTCGGGAGGCAGGGGCTACGCTCCGATCTCAGGAGGCGGTCAGTCTGGCTCACGAAGACGTCTGGAGGCGCCTTTGACGTCGCCCTGGGGAAAAAGCCACGGGGTTGCTCCGCTAAACAGTCGCCCGCAGGATCTCGATCGAATGGCAGGCCCGGCCGAGCTGGGATGCATAGGCCAAGTATCGCGTCTTGGCAGGCTCTACCGGATCGCAGCCTTGAGCCCCAGTGCGGAGAATGCGCATATTACGGGTTATGGAGATCGCTACGGTCGAAGTCCTGGCGACCGAATTCGCCAGGCGCTTCTCACGCTATCGCCAAGCGCGTCAACGAAAGCCCGTCCTCCAATATCACGACATGACATTCACCCGTTCGCCCGTGAAAGTTCCCGCGTTGCTCTGGGTCGGCGACCACGCCTGGTTCCGACTTGCGCTGGGTATGGTCCTGGCCTGGATTGGCCTTGGAATGGGCGGCTGCGCCACAACGAACGGGCCGGTTGGCGTCCCTCCGGGTTTGGCAAGCGGCGAGCCGTTCTTCGAATGTCGTGGCCAAGCCTCAGCGGCTCCAACGGTGGTGCTTGAAGCCGGTGCCTTCGGCACGTCGGCCGACTGGGGTCTGGCGATGCGCGACCTCGTCAAGACCGGGCGCGTCTGCGCCTACGACCGCCTGGGCCTCGGCCGGTCTCCGGACCGCACCAACCCCCCAACGCCGGAAAACATCGCGCGCGACCTCGAAAGCGCCCTCGATAGCCTGGGGGAGACCCAGCCCGTCATCCTCGTGGGCCACTCCAACGGCGCCTTGTATGTCGAAACCTTCGCCACCCTGTTTCCCGCCAGCGTGGCGGGCGTGCTGTATGTCGATGGCGTCGGCAGCGACGACCTCGACGAGCCCTTGGTGATGGAGGACCTGCATGATGAGGAAACCCTCGCCCGCCTGGCGGCGGTCGGCGGGCGCATGGGCCTGGCGCCGCTGGTGGTCCAACCGACGATCGACGCGATCGGTCTGCAAGATCCAGCGGCGCACCACAAATGGGCCGCCCTCACCTCCCCCCGGCATCTGAAGAATGCCCGCGATGAGGTGCTCCAAATTCTACCCGCCCTGCGACGGGTAAGGGAGATCGGCGGGGTCGGCCGGGCAACGCCCACCGCGGTGGTCGTGGCCAGTCTCGCTCCAACCGACCCCACCGAGAGGGCATGGCGGCATGCCCAGGCGGCGCCGGCCCGGCGGGCGTGTCAGGGCTGGGTCCTCGACGCCGATGGCGCCACCCACGTCTCCCCTCTCGGCCGGGATCGGAGCTACCTCCTGGCCGCGATTGAGTGGCTGAAGACCCCTGGTCTCAAGTCTGCGCCGACCTGCGACGCGCAGGGATTTCGCCCGTAGACGGTCGGAGGGCTGACGCATTCGGCCAACTCATCGACCTGGCTCAGCTACGAGCGGCCTGGAAACGGCTCAGCTCGGTGATGGCGCAGATGATGTGGTAGAATGAACTCGCGGGTGCGGGCTCATCCAGAAAGGTCCCGTCCGGACGGAGCTTGTCGTACCAGACCCCCGCCGCCGGCGTTTCCAGATAGAGCTTCAGGCCGTTGGCCGCAGCGAGGACGTCGACGTCCTCACCCAGCGCCAGCGCCGCCTTCATATACTCTGTTTGAGGCCAAAGCCGCGCTTCGGGCTCCCAGACCGTGAGGTCGTCCCAAAGGGCGTTGATCGCGATGCCGCGGTCATCGACGCCCTGCTTGCCGTATTCGAACAGCCTTCGGGCGGCGTCGAGCGCATCCTGGCGGCCGCGAAGCCGTCCCCAGCGCGACATGAGCCACGACCATTCAAACTGGTGACCCGGCTCGACCCGCCGGCCATCGTCGCCGGCGGCCGGTTTCCAGTCTTTGTCAAAGAACTCCCGCAGGAAGCCGCCCTCGGCGTCGATGAAGGTCGACAGGGCCATTTCGGCGATCTCATCGGCTAGGCCGCCCCAGTCGGACTCGCCGGCCTCGACCCAGGCCAGCGAGGCCTCCAGGATGTGCATGTGGCAGTTGGACTGGTTGGGATGATCGTCGGTCTCCCGGAAGCCGGCCTTGGGATCGCGCATCGTCTCCAGGGCGGCGCGGGTCCGGAGGGCTTCAGCCCGTAGGTCGCGCCCGTACCCGCCAACCTGGTGCAGCATCGCCATGCCCAGCAGAGCGAAGGCCTGATCATACACGGCCGCGCCGTCGTCCAGCACCTTGCCGTCGACCGCGACCAGTTTCCTGAACAGGCCGTCGGGGCGCTGGAAGTTCTTGAAGGCATAGTCCAGGCCGTGGGCCGCCGCCTGTTTCCAAGGCCCAGCCCAACCGAGTTCGCCCGCGGTTGTGAAGACATAGACCTGGCGGCCCTGGACCCTGCCGCGCCGCGCCGCGGGACGCGGATCTCCGTCGACGCTCAGGGCTTCGATGAAGCCTCCCAGGTCGTGATCTGCGCCGAGGCTCCACCAGAGTGGAAGCGCATTGGTCATCAGCCAACGGCGATACCACGAGGCGGCCTCCCCAAGACTGGCGAAGTCGCTGCGGGCCGGTCCCTTGCGCTTGAAGCCGTCGGCGGCGGCCTTGACCGTCTGTGCGTGGTCCAGATCGCAAACCAGGACGTCGTCGCCGTCGGCGATGATCGCCACGTTGGACACGCCTATCGCCGCCACCCGGCGACCGGCCGAGGCGCGGACATAGCTGTCCTTCGCGTCGAACAGCATGACGTCGCCGCTGCTGGCGTTGCCGGCGGCGTCGCGAGGCGATGCGCCCAGCACCGCGTCCCAGGCGCCGACGTCTGACCAGGCGAACGCCACCGGCAGGACCGAGGCGCGCCGCGTCTTCTCCATCACCGCATAGTCGATGGAGATCTTTGGCGCCGTGCGGAAGATCGGGCCCAGGAGTTGAGCGCCCGAGGCTGTGCGCGTACTGCCCGTCACACCCCCTTGGGCGGCGGCCAGGACATCGGGCGCATGGACGCTGAGTTCATCCACCAGGGTTTGAGCGGAAACCACGAAGTTGCCGCTGTTCCAGAGGTAGCCGGCCTCGACATAGGCTGCCGCCTTGGTGGCGTCGGGCTTCTCGACGAAGGCCAGCAGGGCCTGCACCCCCTCGCCGCCTTCGGGCTGTAGATAGCCGTAGGCCGCAGACGGCGCAGTGGGCCGGACGCCGAGCGTCACGATGCGCCCGCCTTGGGCCGCCTTGGTCGCGGTGTCCATGGCGACGCGGAACGCCTGGGCGTCGGGGACGTCATGGTCGGCTGAGACCACCACCGCGACGCCGGCGGGGTCACGCTCGGCGATCCACGTGGCGGCGGCGGCCATGGCGGCGGCGGAGTCACGGGGCTCGGGTTCCAGCAGCAGGTCGGCGGCGACGCCAATCTCCGCCAGCTGACTGACGATGGCGGCCTCGTGCGCGGCGCCCGCGACGATCAGTGGCCTGACGGCGTCAGCCAGGCCTAAGACCCGCAGCACGGTTTCCTGGAAGCTGGAGCGGTCGCCGGTGAGCGGGACGAACTGCTTGGGCCGCGTCGGTCGCGACGCTGGCCACAGGCGTGTGCCGGACCCGCCGCACATGATGACCGGATAGACACTCATCCGCTTTCCTCTCAACGACGCACGCGCGCTCCGTCCTGACTCGGCCAGGGGGATTTGTCACAGCTTAACCTTACGGGAATCACACTCCGATACGACCAACGCAAGAGCTCGCCGCTGGACGAGCCGTCATAGTCGGATGGAAACGCCCCCATGTCCGAGAGTCTGCTCCCGCCGTTTGCCTTCAGAGCCCGGCGAGTCCGTCCTGTCGCTCTCACGCGGCCTAAAGCGAGGCGATGGCCACATCCAGGTCTGCTTCGAGTGCTCGCCCTGGCAGGCAATGTCGGTTTGTGGGTGATAGTGGTGAGACTTGTTCGGGCCGCGATGGGTTAAGCCGCATAGACCCTAGAACGAGCCGCGCGAGAACAAGACCGCCGGCACCGTCATCATCAGAATCTTGATGTAGAGCGGGAAACTGCACGAGCGGCTGTAGACCACGTCGAGGGCCACGCGACGGCGATAGGTGGTGTGGTTGCGGCCGCTCACCTGCCAAAGACCGGTGATGCCCGGCTTGACGGCCGCGTAGTCGCGGAAGCGACGGCCATAGCGGACGATCTCGGCCTGGACGATCGGGCGCGGCCCGACAAGGCTCATCTCGCCGCGCAGCACGTTCACCAGTTGCGGGAACTCATCGATACTGGAGCGGCGCAGGAAGTTGCCCAACATGGTGATGCGGGGATCCTGGCGGAGCTTTTGGTCACGGTCCCACTCGGCCTTGGCCGCCGGGCTGGTGGCCAGCAGATGGGCGAGCCGTTCGGCGGCGTCGATCTGCATGGAGCGGAACTTCAGGCATTTGAAGCGCTTACCGCCGACGCCGATACGTTCCTGAGCGAAAATCGCTGGGCCGCCATCCTGAAGATAGATCAGAGTCATGACCACCAGCAGCAGCGGGGCCAGGAAGATCAGAAGGCCCAGCGAAAAGGCAATATCCAGCGTGCGACGCAGCAATGCGTCGGCGGAAAGCCCGGAATGGCTACTGCGTTCGACCGTGCTGATCAATGTCGCCGTAACGTCCGACATGCCCCACCTGCGCTACATCTTACACTGCGTGGTGTACCAGCTGGAGACACCACTACTCGGCACCCGCAATATCATTGCCAAGAAATTAAGCCAACGGACCATGCTAGGCGAACGTCGTTTTTTTATTGCAGGTGCGAGATGATTTTCGGAAAGCAACTTGCGTAACCAGCTGACGCCCAATTTCCTGGCGCCCTCGCCCTTGAGAACAGGCGGCGCTTCGAGGGATCTGTGTCGACCGAGACTGGTGTGGAATTTTGTGTGGCCGCACCGACAAATGAGCCTGCTTGAGCTGCTGGTCCCGCTTGAAACTGTAGTCTAGCCTCTTGCTGGTCGGGTTGCCCAGCTGTCGCGGCGGCCTGTCGCCTTGAGGTGTTTCATATGGCGTCAAACTTGGCCTTGGGCGGCGTCGCCGCCGTGGCGGTCCTGGCGGGTGTGGCCATAGGAGCGTTCGGCGCGCCTCTGCTCAAGACCCGCCACAGTGGTCCGGTGATCGTGACCTCCGACGACGGATCGGGCGTCATGAATCCAGAGGGCGGCTATCTGACACCCGATATCCTGGACGCCGCGCGCCTGTTGCCACCGCCGCCCCTGAAGGGGTCGATGCGCTATGAGCAGGACCGCAAGGTCTTCCTGGCCACCCGCGCGTTGAAGGGAACGCCGCGCTGGAACCTGGCCACAGCCGACGCGGACCAAAGCATTCAAGCGACCTTGGCCAATTTCAGCTGCTCGGTGGGCGCCGACCTGACCCCCTCCTCCGTCCCGGCTATGGCGGCCCTTTTGGAGAAGGTCACGCCAGACGAAATGCGGGCGGTGAACACGGGCAAGCTGATCCATAGCCGCCAGCGGCCGTTCCTGATCGACGCTGGAGAAATCTGCGTGCCCAAGACCGACGAGCTGGCCAGAAGCCCTGACTATCCCTCCGGCCACACCACCTGGTCGTGGATGACAGCCCTGCTGCTGGCCGAGATGGTTCCCGAGCGCGCCACCGACATCCTGATCCGCGGCCGCGTCTATGGCGAAAGCCGCGTGATCTGCGGCGCCCACAATGAGAGTGCGGTGGAGGCCGGGCGCATCAACGCCTCGGCGCTGGTGGCGGCGCTGCACGCCTCACCGCAGTTCCGGGACGACCTGGACCTGGCGCGCGCCGAGCTCGCCAGCGTGCGCCGCAGCGGCCGGCCGCCGTCTGCGGCCAGGTGCGTGGCCGAGGAAGAGCTATCAAAGGTAAGCTATTTCTAGGCTGACCACCTAGTCGAAGCGTCCACCAGTCTCGGCGCTCCAGCTGCGAAGCGCAGCCTCGAGGTCGCTGGAGAACTCATAGCCGTTGGCCAGCAACCAACCGGGTTTGATGCGCGTCGATTGCACCAGCTTCATCACCCGGTCGCGGTGAATCGCCGTTTTAAGCCCCAACTTGGCGGCCAGCTCGAAGACATATGCGGCGGCCAACATGGGGGCCAGAGGAAGCACCGGCGGATGGGACTTTCGCCCCGTCACCCGGGCGAAGGTTTCGACAATGGTTTGGGTTGTGCTGACGCCGGGGTAGGCGAAATTGTAGAGGATGGAGGGATCGGAGCGATCCAGAGCAAACTCCATAGTTCGCAACAGTTCGTCCACATAACCGCCGCTCTTCACGGTGTCGCGCCGACCAGGGAATACGAAATAGCCACCTCGTAAGGCCTTGGCCAGATGGGTGTAGTTCCCGCGTTCGCCAGGACCGAACACCACGCCGGGGCGCACGATGATCAGCCGGCGACCGGCCCCCTGGGCCTGCCAGCGCCGATGGATGACCTCTGCCAGGCGCTTCGAGCGGCCATAGGAGGAATTGGGCCGCAGGTCCGAGCCCTCATCGACCTCTTCTTCGCAAGGCCCATATACCGAGATCGAACTGGTGAACACGATGGTCCGGATATCGCAGGCCTCGGCGAAGGCCACGGCATTCAGTGCGCCGGCGATGTTGGTGTCGTAGTACTCATGCTCGGGATGCCCGGGCGTCCGGTGCACAGCGGCCAGGTTGTAAATAGTGTTACAGCCCTCGCCGAGACTTTCAGGGATCGGTCCACGGACGTCCACCGCCTGATAGTCTACGCTCGGTAGCCGCTCACGTGGGGGCACGATGTCCGCGGCCCTCACGAGGGTCGTGGCCGAGGATAGCCTCCTCACCAGTCGTGTGCCGATGAAGCCACTCGCACCCAGGATCGCCGCGCCACTCTTCATGGTATGGTATGAATGGCCCCAAATACCGCGTACGTCTTGCCCTGTCGTCTTGCACAGGCTCTGGACGGCACGCAACCACAATCAAACGAGACCTGACATGAACACGCACCAAGCGCCCCGCGAGCGTTTGCAATGCACTGTCGATGGTCAGGTGGCAAAGTGGCGATGCGGACTTGGCTATAGGCGGTTGCGTTGCTGGCTGAGTTTTCGATGATGTGCCGAATATGCTTAACGATTCCATGACGGAGGAGCAAATTCGCGCCGTTTTGCAAGAAGCCCGCCTTGAGACACAAAAGAACTTCGCAAAGGCGCGAGAACGTTACATACGGGCAACGTGCAAACTGGGTTTTAACGGCGCAGCGGCATTCTGTGTGTTTCGTGGGCGCGGTCAGCGCTGAGCAATTTGGGGGTTCTATGGATCGAGTTGGAAGCGGCAAAGTCGCGCTCATTACGGGCGTCACGGGTCAGGATGGCGCGTACCTCTCCGAACAACTGTTAGCCCAAGGATACACCGTACACGGGGTCAAACGTCGCTCATCTTCTTTCAACACGGGAAGAATAGAGGCGCTCTATCAAGACCCGCATGAGCAGGATCCCAAGTTTATCCTGCATCATGGAGATATGACAGACAGTACAAATCTTATCCGTGTCGTTCAACAGACGCAGCCGGACGAGATTTACAACCTGGCTGCGCAGAGCCACGTCGCCGTAAGCTTCGAGACGCCAGAATACACCGCCAACGCCGACGCAGTTGGGCCTTTGCGCCTCCTGGAGGCGATCCGCATATTGGGCATGGAGAAGAAAACCCGCTTCTATCAAGCATCAACTTCCGAGTTGTACGGTAAGGTTCAGGAAGTCCCACAGAGTGAGACAACGCCCTTCTATCCGCGCAGCCCTTATGCGGCGGCAAAGCTGTATGCTTATTGGATCGTGGTGAACTACCGAGAAGCGTATGGCTTGCACGCCTCGAACGGAATTCTCTTCAATCACGAGAGCCCGCTCCGCGGTGAAACGTTTGTTACGCGGAAAATCACGCGTGCGGCGGCCTCCATAAAGCTAGGCTTGCAAGACAAGCTCTACCTTGGAAACCTCGATGCGAAGCGTGACTGGGGGCATGCTCGCGAATACGTGCGAGGCATGTGGCTGATTGTTCAGCAGGAACAACCGGACGACTATGTTCTGGCCACCGGTGAAACGACCTTGGTGCGCGATTTTGTGACCAAGGCGTTTGAGGAAACCGGGGTTTCGCTGCAGTGGACGGGTTCTGGCGTGGACGAAATAGGCACGTGCTCAGCCACGGGCAGGGTGCTGGTCGAAGTGGATCCACGATACTTCCGGCCGACCGAGGTGGATCTGCTCATTGGAGATCCCACGAAGGCGCGAGAGAAGTTGGGCTGGGTTCATGAGACCAAGTGGGAGCAGTTGTGCGCCGAAATGGTCGCCGCGGACATGATCGCGGTGGCCCGGGAGCAACGCCGCAATGCCGAGTAACCCCTTCTCCCTGGCCGGCAAGCAGGTCTGGGTCGCCGGCCACCGCGGCATGGTGGGGTCGGCGCTGGTGCGCCGTCTCGCCGGCGAAGGCTGTCAGATCATCACGGCGGGCCGCGACACGCTGGACCTAAAACGCCAGGATCAGGTGGAGCGCTGGATGGCGCAGACCCGGCCCGACGCGATCTTCCTGGCGGCCGCCAAGGTGGGCGGCATTCTGGCCAATGACCAGTTTCCGGCGGACTTTCTCTACGACAATCTGATGATTGAGGCCAACATCATAGAGGCGGCGCACCGCAACGGCGTGGCCAAGCTGCTGTTCCTCGGGTCCAGCTGCATCTATCCGAAATTCGCCGAACAGCCGATCCGGGAAGAGTCGCTGCTGACCGGCGCGCTGGAGCCCACCAACGAGTGGTACGCCATCGCCAAGATCGCCGGCATCAAGCTCAGCCAAGCCTATCGCCGCCAGCACGGCGACGACTTCATCTCCGGCATGCCAACCAACCTCTACGGGCCGGAAGACAATTTCGACCTCAATTCCAGCCACGTCCTGCCCGCCCTGATCCGCAAGGCCCATGAGGCCAAACTGCGGGGCGACAAGGAACTGGTGATCTGGGGCACCGGCACACCGCGCCGCGAGTTCCTGCACGTGGACGACTGCGCCGACGCCCTGGTGCATCTGATGCAGACCTACTCCGACGACGAGCATGTTAATATCGGCTCGGGCGAGGACGTCACCATTCTTGAGCTGGCGCAGACGGTCTGCGAGGTCGTGGGATTCATGGGAGAGCTGGTGCGTGACCTGTCCAAGCCGGACGGTACGCCCCGCAAGCTGATGAGCGCGGACAAACTGCGCGCCCAGGGCTGGTCACCGCGGATTGGTCTGCGTGACGGGATCACGGCGACCTATGACTGGTTCCTGAACCACTCCGAAAAGGCAAGCCTGTCCACCTGACCCGCGCGATCTGGCGTGGATCGTGCAGACTGCAAGATGATTGACCAAGGTCGGGCGGCTCCGGGGCCACGCGATGACGGACGTCGAAGACAAACCGATCCAGGCGCAGGCCCCCTCCTTGGCCTCGCAACTCGTTAAGCGTGAGATGTCGTGATCGCCCCCCTGACCCAGCGCATTCTGATCTACGGGATCAACTACGCGCCTGAGATCGCTGGCGTCGGCAAGTACAGCGGAGAGATCGGGGAATTCCTGGTCGCTCGGGGTCACGAGGTCTGCGTAGTCAGCACCCCCCCCCACTATCCCGGATGGCGCGCATTGGGGGGCTACTCCAACAAGGTCTGGAGCCGCGAGATCGTCGACGGGGCCACGGTCTATCGCTGCCCCCTGTATCTTCATCCCGACATGAAGGGCATCCGGCGCATCCTGGCCCCCCTCACCTTCGCCTTGAGTTCCGGCCCTGTGGCCATCACCCAGATCCTGCGTCGACGCCCGGACGTGGTGCTGGTCGTGGAGCCCACGTTCTTCGCGGCGCCGGCCGCGCTCATCGCCGCCAAGCTGGTCGGCGCCAAGACCGTCCTGCATGTCCAGGATCTGGAGATCGACGCAGCCTTCGCGGTGGGTCACATCGGGAAGGGTGGGTTCGCCGCCAAGCTGGCCAAGGCGTTCGAAGAGACGACGCTGCGGTTCTTCGACCAGGTCATCACCATTTCCAGTCGCATGGCCGAGAAAATCGCCGAGAAGGGCGTCTCGCCGTCGCGAATTGATGTGATCCGCAACTGGGTGGACGTTGAGCGTATCCGACCCGAGATCGGAGCTTCTCCCTATCGCGCCGAACTCGCGCTGGCGGACGACATCAAAGTCGCGCTCTATTCCGGGAACATTGGCGCCAAGCAGGGCCTGAGGTTGATCATCGAGGCTGCGGAGCAACTGGCCGATCGGCCCGACATTCTCTTCGTGATCGCGGGCGATGGTCCGATGCGCGGCGCCGTGGCCGCGGCGGCCGACCGCCTGCCCAATATCCGGCTGTTGCCCTTCCAACCGGAAGCGCGCTTCTCGGACTTCCTGAACTTGGCCGACATTCACCTGCTGCCCCAGGAACGCGAGGCCGCCGACCTGCTGCTACCGTCCAAGCTCGGCGGCATGCTGGCCTCCGGCAAGCCGATCCTGGTCACCGCCGACCCCGGCACCGAACTCTCCGACTTCCTGGGGGCCTCCTGCGAACTGACCCCTCCCGGAGACTCGGCCCGGGTGGCCGAGGCCCTGCGGCGCATGGCCGACGCCGCGCCGGACGCTGGCGCGCGGGCGGAGAGACTGGCGCGCGCCCAGACCCTGTCGAAGCGGACCGTCATCTACGCCTTCGAGACCGCGCTGCTGTCACCCCGCCTGGGGCCGACCCAACCCTCGCCCAAATCCTGAAGGCCGCCGGATGACCCAGGTGATCCCAGCCCAGGAAGGCCGACTGGTTGGTCTGGCCCGCAAGGCCTGGTCATCAGGGACCCTGATGACCTGGGCCAGCTTGATGATCAGGATGGGTGGACTGGCCGTCCTGCTGCCCCTGGTCCTCACGCGGCTCCCGGCGGCCGAGGTGCTGGTCTGGCAGCTGCTCTCCACGATCACCATGCTGATCAGCTGGACAGATTTCGGGTTCAGCCCGACCTTCGCCCGGATCATCGCCTTCGCCCGCGGCGGCGGCGGACTGCACGACCTGCGCGCGGCTATGCCGGGCAAGGTCGCCCTTCCAGCGATCGAACACTCGGGGCCGCTGCGCATGGGCGCGGTCCTGGCCACCCAGCGCACGGTCTATCTGCGGCTGATCGGGGTGGCCATGCTGCTGGCCGTGGTCGCCGGCACCGCGGCGCTCGCCAAGCCGGTCGCCGGCCTGGCCCACGCCCCGGATGGATGGATCGCCTGGGTGATCACCATCGCATCCAGCCAGCTCGTGCTGCTCAATGGCGCCAATGTCAGCGTCCTGACCGGCTTCGACCGCATTGCCACGACCCGGCGGCTGGAGGCGATGATCGGCGCGCTGCAGATCGGGTCGGCAAGCATCGTCACCCTGGCCGACGGCGGCCTGGTCGCCATCATCGCCTGCTATTCCTTCTGGCAGCTGGCGCTCTACGTCCTGAACCGCCGCAACGTCACCCGCCTGGGGGTCAAGGCCAGCGCTGACGACGGCTTCGACCGCGAGATCTTCGCCACCATATGGCCGGCCGCGTGGCGCAGCGGGGTCGGCATCTTGATGAGCACCGGCATCATCCAGGCCAGCGGCCTGGTCTACGCCCAGGTCGCCACCGCCGGAGACGCCGCAGCCTACCTCCTGGCCCTGCGCCTGATGACCACGGTCAGCCAGATTTCCCAGGCGCCGTTCTATTCGAAGCTGCCGACCATGGCCCGCCTGCGTGGGGAACGGAAGATCGCCGAGATCGTCCCGGTCGCGGCCCGCGGCATGGCGCTGGCGCTGGGCGCCTTCGTCGTCGGGGCGGTCGGGGTCACCATCGCCGCCCCGATCCTGCTGAAGCTGATCGGCAGCAACGTCCACTTCCCGGGCTTCGCCATGTCGGCGCTGCTGGCCCTGGCGTTCTTCGTCGAACGGTACGGCGCGATGCATGTGCAGATCTATTCCCTGACCAACCACATTATCTGGCACGTCATCAACGGCGTGACCGGCGTGCTGATGGTGCTGCTGTTCTTCGTGCTGTGGCCGCTGATCGGACCCCTGGCCATGCCGGCCGCGATGCTGGGCGCCTATCTCGGCTTTTGCAGCTGGTACGCGCGCAGTCTGTCGGTCAAGAGCCTGGAGACCCATGGCTGGGCTATGGATCGGCGGACCGCCCTGCTCCCGGGCTTGGCGCTGATCCTGACGCTCGCCATCTATTGGGCCTGGCTCAGTTTCGGCTAGGGCGCCTCGCGTTCGCCGCCGAATGTCGAATACCATCGCGGGCGACTGAACATTGCCGCCGAGGAGGTCAGATGGACAGCCGCACCAAGACGACGATCAACCGCCGCCTCTTCACCAGCGGCGTGATCGGCCTGGCGGCGACCTCCTCCGCGCCCGCCGCATCTCAGCCGGCCAATCTGTTACCCGCCCGGTCCGACATTTCCTTTTCTCCCCGCATGGGCGCGGACAACCGGCACGGCGACCCCTTCGAGATCGCCAAGACGTTCCACGCCAACCGCATCGACTGGACCTATGGCGACGCGGCCTTCATCGCCGAATGCGTGGCGCGCGGCTTCGCAGTTGGCGCCGCGCTCTCGCCCACCATGTCGCGGCCGGACGGCGACATCAGCGACCGGATGCGCGACAAGTCGGGCCAGCCGGTCACCGCCCCCTGGATGAAGGGCTGGCAGGGCGGCCGCGCCTATTGGGGATGCTTCAACAATCCTGACTTCCGCAGCCTGATCCTTGGCCGCGCCAGGGCGGCCGTCGCGGCCGGGGCGACCCGGCTGCAGTTCGACGACGCCGCCGGCAATTACGGCGCGGTCGCCTGGGGCGCCTGTTGGTGCGCCGCCTGCCGGGCCAAGGCCGCCGCCCAGGGCGTCGACCTGGAGACCGGCATGAAGCGGTTCCAGCTGGCCTCGGTCAGAGACTTCTTCCAGGGTCTGCGGGACGGCCTGCCGGCCAATATCCTGCTCTCGTCGAACAACGGCGCGATCGACTGGAACCCGCCCTATGATCTGTTCGACTTTGGCGTCGCTGAGATGGACGAGGCCCAGGTCAACCCGCAGTACCTGTTCAACAAATTCGCCGCCATCGAGAGCGCCGGGAAATTCCAGTTCGTCACCCTGAGATCGGAGTCCGTCGACCTCAACAGGCGGGCCATCGCCATGATCTACGCCCTGGGCGGCGGGGTCATTGCGCCGTGGGACGTGTTCCTTCGCCCCAACGGCGCCGGCTCGGATCGGTTCTATGGCGCGCCCGAGGACTATGCGGATCAGCTCGGTGTGATCCGCCAGAACGCCACCTGGTTTGACGACTTCACCCTGGAGGCGGCCCTCGGCACCGGCGTTTCACGAAGACCCGATCTCCTTCAGGCCTCGGGTCCGGTGGACCTCGCCGTCCTGCGCCGTGCGCCGGATGGCCGCCTCGTCCTGCACGTGGTGAACGCGTCGAAGGCGGCGAAGGTTGAAATCTCGGTCAAGACCGTGGCGACGCAAGCCCAGTTCGCGGCAACAGGCGCCCCAATCCCGTACAACGGGCGAAGCGCGGACGGCTGGCATACCTTGAGTATTCCACCAGACCGGATTTGGAATATGGCGCTTGTCAAACAATAGCGCGTGGCGTCTGACCGCGAGATCTATTGCAGCGTCGTCCCACTTGCCTACGACGCGGGCCACACGCAGACTTCAAGCTGGCGGATACATAATCATTTTCCGCCGCGGCATCCCGCCCTCTCGACTTCAAGGCGGTCAGGTCATGCCACGACCGTGCCAACCACTGGTCTTGTGTGGCCACCGATGACGAGGAACCGTATAGAAAACTCATGGAAACACACGTGCATCGACGGGCAATATCAGACGTTCCTGGGGCAAGACCGCTAGCACTTCGCTAAGGAGCAGGCTCCATATTCACCGTCGCTGGTGAATGGGCGGCCATATCTGATAGGAGCCAAAGTGCTGAAACGTGGTCGGCCGCTTCTCTGCAATTTCACCGTACATGCGGCCGCCAGTACGCCAACCAGACCTGAAATACCTGCTTCAGACCATCGTGAACCTTGAAGCCGTTTATAGATTAGGATGCGGTATTTGGATGACCATGACCACTGACGCTTCGCCCGTTCGCCCAGGCCGCAGTTCCAATGATTTGGTGGGCGTCTACATGGCCGTCTGGCCATTTTTTATCGCCTTGCCAGGAATATTCTTGCCGGATTACTCCAACGTAGTCCTGGCAGGCACGATTGGTGTGACCTTGGCAGCACTTATACTTCAGCGAATGGCCGAACCGGCAGGTCTCGACAAGGGGGCATCTCAACCCTTTCTGCTCGCAAGCACCTGGGTTTTGCTATTCTTGGTCGGCGCATCGATCATGCGCGCGCCGGAGATCATGTTCTCGCCACTGGCAAAGTTTGCGATGGTGGGATCCATTGGCATGTTCTTCGCCGTCGCAAGTCTATCCTTCCAGAACGCAGACGACGGATTGAGAATTAGAAGATTTCATGCCTTCCTAATTTGTTTTCCGATCCTAGTCATTGCCAGCTTGGCTCTATTTTTTGCCACCGGCGGGTACAGCAAGCAGGGCGTCGTCAATAGCGTAACGTCCAACGGACTATTGGCTCTTGTCGGCCTCCATGTCGCAAGAACCAATGCAATTCCCGGAATTACCGGCGCTCAATCGATCGCGACGATCGCTGGAATCGGAGTTATTGGCCTTGCGCACCTGATCACGACGACGGCGGGGCGCAGGAGATGGTGGCTTGCCCTCCTTATGGTCCCCAGCGTCATTGCACTTCCGATGTCGGACAGCCGGGGGGCCACAAGCGGGGTCGTGTTGGGCTTGGCGGTTTACTTCTTCACCAACCTAAGGTGGGCGCATTTGATCGCGAGAATCGCCGTCATTTCGTCCGCGCTCTCCGCCATCGTGCTCTATTTCGTCTTCAACTCTCTGAATTCTACAAATTTTGGCGCGCTCCTCATAAGGAGCAACGATGTGGGCGGCAAGCTCGGAGTCGGAACGGGGAGAAATTATATCTGGAGGGCCGTATTCCATGAACTTTCGCAACCCAAGTCCGAGCATTTCTTCGGATATGGGTACTATGGTGACTTAAAAACTCACTTATCTTCTGAATACGCTTGGGTATTCCAAGGAACAAAGCACTCCACCAGCTATCACAATACGTTTCTCCAATATACGCTGGAGAGCGGATATTTTAGCGCTGTGCTATTTTTCTCTATATTGTGGGGCGCCGTCGAGTTGATCGCTAAATCCCGAAACATCCCCTCGCGAGATGCTCGCGTGGCCTTGTCGCTAATTGTATTCTACATGATTGGAAGTTTGACAGAAGTGTTCGGATCCGTCTGGCACTTTGAGAGCTTCCTATTTCTTGTTGGACTGCTGGCCTTTGCTGGCACATCGTCCATTCCAAATCTCCGCACGGTTCGACTGGCACCCGTCGCCCCCCGCCCTCGGACACGAGCAATAGGCTAACGGGCGCGGACGAGCGGCCTTCTTCGCATGGATGCAGAGCGCCTCCCAACGGGAGGCCAGGCTTCTCTCGACTTGTGTTGATTGATCATCCCGGGAAGGCGCTCGGCTGAACCGGCGTCCACTTAGCCCTGACGCCCTCTAGCCGACCTCAGGATCGGGTGGCTAATTGGTAAGAACTCTCGGTCCGCCATGGGCGCCGCGGAGAGAAAGCGTGAGGAGGCACTTAACCAAGGCTCGGCGGGCGCTGGCTTCTGGCTGAATAACCTCAAGGCACCGCGACTTCGAAACGACGTCAGTTTCAATACATTTTCAATCACCATGAGTTTTTCGGTGAAATTCGTATCGTGAGAGGTGGGCTTCTATTTTACTTCGCTCATGAGGGCGATAGAACCCGCGCGTTAGCGTCGCCTGCAGTTGGATCGCCCGTGCCCGTATGAACGTCAGCGTCGTCATCCGCACCCTGAACGAGGCCAAGCATCTTCCGGCCCTGCTCGAGGGCATTCGCGGTCAGGTCTACGAGGGCGGCGAGATCGAGACGGTGATCGTCGATTCCGGCTCGACCGACGGCACCCTGGAGATCGCCCGGTCGTTCGGGGTCAATCTGGTCCACATCGCCAAGGAGGACTTCTCCTTCGGCCGGTCGCTGAACGTCGGGTGCCAGGCGGCGGCGGGCGAGGCCCTGGTGTTCGTCAGCGGCCACTGCGTGCCGGCCAGCGACCGCTGGATCGCCGATCTGGTCAAGCCGCTGGGCCAGGAGGGCGTGGTCTACACCTATGGCGGCCAGTGGGGTGATGAGAGCAGCCGCTTCAGCGAGCGGCAGATCTTCGCCAAGTACTTCCCCGGGACCAGCAGCGTTCCGCAGGAGGGGTTCTATTGCAACAACGCCAATTCCGCCCTGCTGACCCGTGTCTGGGCCGAGCATCCCTATGACGAGCAACTGACCGGGCTGGAGGACATGCACCTTGCCAAACAGCTGGTCGAGCGCGGCCACAGGCTGGCCTATGTCGCCGAGGCGCCGGTCTATCATCTGCACAGCGAGAGCTGGCCGCAGGTGCGCCGCCGGTTCGAACGCGAGGCCATCGCCCTGCAGCACATCATGCCGGAAGTACACATCGGCTGGACCGACTTCACGCGCTATCTGTTCAGCGCGATCCTGCTCGACTTCGGCGCCGCGCTGCAGCAAAAGTCCTTCCGGAAGTACGCTGTCGAGATCGCACTCTACAGGACCATGCAGTTCTGGGGCTCGTTCCGCGGCAACCACATCCACCGGACCGTCTCGCGACGGCGCAAGGAAGCCTATTTCTATCCGCGCTGACCGGCGGCGTCCCCGCCCGCAAGCGCCTCAACCGTGAGACAAGGTCGCCACATGTCGTCCAAACGGATCGTCGCCCTGCTGCCGATGAAGGCCAACAGCGAGCGGGTGCGGGGCAAGAATTTCCGCAGCTTCGCGGGCAAGCCGCTGTTCCGCTGGATCCTCGACACCCTGTTGTCGGTGGACGAGATCGACCAGGTAGTGATCAACACCGACGCCCGCGCGATCCTGGCCGAGAACGGCCTGGTCGACAGCGACCGGGTGCTGATCCGCGATCGCAAGCCGGAGATCTGCGGCGACTTCGTCAGCATGAACCTGGTGCTGGCCGACGACGTGGCCAATGTGCCCGCCGACCTCTACTGCATGACCCACACCACCAACCCACTGTTGTCGGCCGACACCATCCGGCGCGCCATCGCCACCTATGGCGAAGATGTCGCGTCGGGGACGCACGACTCGCTGTTCACGGTGCAGAAGGTGCAAACTCGGTTCTATCGCGGCGACGTCAGCGCGGTGAACCATGACCCGAAGAACCTGATCCGCACCCAGGATCTCGAGCCCTGGTACGAGGAGAACTCGAACCTCTACCTGTTCTCGGCCCAGAGCTTCGCCGCGACCAACGCCCGCATTGGCGCCTCGCCCAACCTGCTGGTCATGCCGCGCAGCGAGGCGCTGGATATCGACGACCAGGAGAGCTGGGACATGGCCGAGGCCATGGCCATGTACCGCAAGAAGGCCTCCGTCTGATGCGCGTCCTCGTCACCTGCCCGCCGATGCTGCGCCAGATCGAGCGCTTCCGTCCGCAATTCGACGCCCTGGGCTGGGAGGTCACCGCCCCCGACGTGGTCCAGGTCCTGACCGTCGAGGAACTGGTGGACCTCGTGCCCCAGCATGACGGCTGGATCATCGGCGACGACCCGGCCACGGCCGAGGTTTTCCAGGCCGGGGCGGCCGGTCGACTGAAGGCCGCCGTCAAGTGGGGCATCGGCGTCGACAATGTCGATTTCGCCGCCGCACGCGCGCTCGGCCTGCCCATCATCAACACCCCCAACATGTTCGGCGGCGAGGTCGCGGACCTGGCCCTCTCCTATCTGCTGGCCCTGGCGCGGGAGACCTTCGCCATCGACCGGGGCATCCGTGAGGGCCAGTGGCCCAAGCCAGCGGGCATCTCGCTCGGCGGCCGGACGCTGGGCCTGATCGGCCTGGGTGACATCGGCCGCAACCTGGCAAAGCGGGCGCTGGCCTGCGACATGCGGGTGATCGCCTGGGATCCCGGCTTCACCACCCCGCCCGACGGCCTGGAGGCCGTCGAAGTCGCCGCCTGGCCGGCGCGGATCGAGGAGGCCGACTTCCTAGCCTTCACCTGCGCGCTGACGCCGACCAACCGCCACATGCTGAACGCCGAGACCCTGGCCGCGGCCAAGGACGGGGTGCGGGTGGTCAACGTGGCCCGCGGCCCGCTGATCGACGAGCCGGCCCTGATCGCCGCCCTGCAATCGGACAAGGTCTATGCGGCCGGGCTGGATGTGTTCGAGGTCGAGCCCCTGCCGATGAAGTCGCCGCTGCGCAGCCACCCGCGCTGCATCCTCGGCTCCCACAATGGCTCGAACACCCTGGACGCCGTGGTGCGGGCGAGCCTCCGGGCCATCGACCTGATGGACGGGTTCCTGAAGGGCTGATCGGGCGGGCGCGCCCCGCACGGGGCGTGGGGCCGATCAGGCGGCGAACAGCGCCATCCAGCTGTCCAGAGCGCGGGCGTTGATCGTCGCGACGGTGGAACTCGCGACGTCGCGCACCGCCGCGCGACGTCGGCCAGTCGGTCCCGTGACCAGGACATAAGCCTTCTCAAGGGCGTCGGCGATCGCACGGGCGTCGTCGCCCGCCGCGACCGTGACGAAATCGGGGGAATCGACATACTCCAGAGCTCCCACCTGCGGCGTCGACACCAGGGCACAGCCCTCGTTCAGCGCCTCGATCACGGTCAGGCCGTAGGATTCGAAGCTGGACGCCACAACCATGACATCGGTCTCGCCATAGAAACTGTCGCGGTGCTGATGGGCGATGGCGCCTCGGAACTCAACCGGCGCGCCGGCCGCCGCCGTCTCAGCCTCCGCCAGATAGGCCTCGCTGCCTGGCCGAGGACGACCGCCGACGATGAGTCGGACCGCGCCCGCGGGCTTGTCGGCGCTGAAGGCCCGGAACCCTTCGACCAGGGGCAAGAGACCCTTGCGCGGACTGACCTCGGCCAGGAAGGCGAAGGTCACGGGGCCCTCGCGGTTCGCATCGCCCACGGGCTGTTCACGCGGCGGCGCGACAATGTCGGGGATGACATGCTCGCCGGTCTTGCGGCGCGCGGGGCCGATGGTGTGGCGACGCTCGGTCTCCGACGAATAGACGACGCCCGTCGCCCCATGGACGAAGGCGCGCTCGAGGGCGAAGAAATAGGGAATCTTCTTCAGATCGCGTGGCCGGGTGAATTCCACTCGCCCGAGCCCGCCACGCGGCAGATAATAGACCGGCTGGCCCTTGCGCCGCCGCGCGAGCAGGCGGCGGATCGCTACGGCCTTCTGCCAGGGGCCGGTCAGCAGGATGGTGGCGTAGTCCGCCGTCGTCTCCAGCCGAAACGCCTCCGAGAGCACGGTGGGCTCGGGCAGGACCTCCAGGGCGCCGACGTCACGGCGGATGAAGCCCGCGTCGAACACATCGGAAGCGACGCCGCGGCCCAGCAGTTGCTGGGCCATCAGCCGCACAGATTCCGGCGCCCCGCCCCAACCCTGACGGAAGTTTTGGACGACGAAGAGCACCCTCGTCCGCGCGGTCGCCCCCGCCGCCATGATCAACCGGCCTTCTTCAGACTGGACAGCCATTCGAGGCTCTCGGCCAAGCCCTGGTCGAACCCGACCTGCGGCGGGCCGATCAGGTCGAACGTTGGCTGTAACGGGACCGGATAGCTCTGGGTCATGCGCATCGCCCGGCCGGAGTCCATCGGCAGACGCTTGCCGGCCTTGGCCGAGATGTCGCCGACCAGGCCCATGGCCTTCAGCACGGGGCTGGGGATCCGCCGCGAGGGTTTGCCGCAGAGCCCCTGGGCGAAGGCGTCGACCCAGATGGCAGAGTCCATGACGCTGTCGGCGGCGTAGAACACCTGCCGATAGGTATCCTGCTTGGGATCATGCAAGGCTAGGGCGACGATCTGCTCGGCGGTGTTGCGCACATAGCCGTAGCTGCGCATCACCGGCTCGCGGGTGTCTGGATGCAGATAGGCGCGGTTGCCAATGTATTTCCAGATCGCGCCAGCGAAGGAGGGATGGTTGGGACCCCAGACATTGGCCGGTCGCACCGTCACCCAGTGCACGGGCGAGCGCCACTGGAACAGCAGCGATTCCGCGTAGGCCTTGGCTTCGCCATACATGGTGTAGGGCTCGAAATCGAGCAGCGAGCGCGGCTGATATCCCGGCGCGATGACCAGCTGGGTCGAGACGTTCAGCAGCCGGTCAAGCTTGCCGTACTGCTCGATGGCCTTCAGCAGGTTCTCGGTGCCCTGGTGGATCGAGGCGAAATCCGACCACTCGAACTCATAGATTTCTGCCTTCGCCGCGAGGTGGATGACCATCTGGGGCTCGAACTCGACCATCGCCGCCGACAATGCGGGGAAATCCAGGACGTCGCCCGGCCGCCAGTGGCGGGCGTGGCGTTCGAAGGTCGGCGTCTTCAGATCATAGTTCATCACGTCGAACTGCTTCTCGAGCAGGATGTCGACGACCCGAGAGCCGATGAAACCCGACCCACCCGTTACAAAGACTTTCACTGACGCCTCATTTACAAAATCCTGAGTCTCGACAACCTCATGCCCCGCGGCGCCCTAACGACCGGCGCCGCGAGGGCGCCTCAAGGTCAGGGACCGAAAGAGATCGACCACCAGACCCTGGCCCCCTGCCCCCAGCGGCGCGCGCAGGCGCGCCTTTACTTGGCACTTCAAGAGCAACCAGCGCCACCCGAGGGACCGCCGCCGCCCTTGCCGCTCACAGATCAATCCGAATTCTCGGACGGTGCGCACCTGGGTCTCCGACGCCCCCGACAGGCCCTCATCGCCCGCATTGACGAGCAGATCATCGGTGAACCGCACGCCGGACTCCGCCGCCGCCCGCATGAACCAATCATAGTCTCCGGCGATCCGGTACTGGGCGTCAAACTCGCCCACCCGTTCAAACAATGCCCGCCGGGCGAGCAGGCCGGTATGCGGAATGACCATCGAATACTGCATGCGACGCCGAACATCGGCCCAGGGGCGTCCGATGACGTCTGACACCCGCCCGGACCTGGCGACCATGGCGACCTTTCCG
Source organism: Phenylobacterium glaciei (assembly GCF_016772415.1). NCBI lineage: Bacteria > Pseudomonadati > Pseudomonadota > Alphaproteobacteria > Caulobacterales > Caulobacteraceae > Phenylobacterium > Phenylobacterium glaciei. The sequence goes on along the minus strand of NZ_JAGSGD010000001.1, from coordinate 1,544,299 downwards.
TAGACGAGACCCACGGCGGCCTCGGTCTTGTCTAGCAACGCTGCCATCCGGGAAAGGACTTCGGCATCGGCGAGACAATCATCACACCCTATGAACCAAACCCAGTCTGCCGTCAGGTGGCTAAGCGCCTTGTTCCAGGCGTCGTAGATCCCGCCGTCCGGACGGCTTTCCCAGTAAGAAAACATGCCGGAACGTCGCGACAAAATTTCGACCGTGCCGTCCTTCGACCCACCGTCCATGACGATCAACTGAGACGGCGGAATCGACTGAGTCTCTATGCTGGCCAGACATTGATCTAGCGTTGCTTCGCCGTTGTATATCGCCACTACAATGGCTATCGACGCCATGATTGTCCCTCATGCAGCGGGAACCCTAAGCTGCAACAGTCTATGTAAATCGCGCCAAGGCGACGCCGCTGGAAGACCAAACCCGAACCTGACTATAGAAAGGCGCCTTCCTGATATCAGGACGCGCAGCACACCCGTGGATCAATATCCCAATAGAGCGCAACTCCCCTTAAAGAGTCCTTTGGTATATCAATCCCGCATGTGCAAAACGATCACATCAAATAGCGGATGCCGGCGAATTTCGCCGAAACCGCGCTCCCGAAGGGCCGAGCAGGTCCCTGTGTGAGGGGGGCGCGGTCGAGCGACCCCGAAGATGAACAGCAACCAGGCTTCGAGACGGCAAACATGAACGCTCCCAAACATATTCAGGCCGCCGGGCGGAGGTTGAACCCCTATCTGGTCGCCGCATATTATGTAAGAGAACGGCTGAAGTGGGATTTAAACCCCGAATCTCTGCGGTCACGACGCCTGCTTGGCACGCATCGAAATAGATATCTGGGTCAGAAGGCGGTCATATGCTGCAACGGCCCCAGTCTAAATCTCGTCGATTTTGACTTGCTGAAAGATACATTTTGCATCGGCCTCAATAAAATCAATCTGCTCTACGATCGCTCTTCATTTCGTGCAAGCGCCATCGTTGCCGTGAATAAGCTCGTGATTGAGCAGAATAGTGAATTCTTCAACTCGACGGAAACACCTCTATATATCAGTCACGTCGGGCGATCATTCGTCAAATCACGCCCGAACGTCGCCTTCCTGCACTCCATGTCGATCGGTTCCTTCTTCGCCGAAGACATATCCATGACGGTCAATGAAAGCGCGACCGTCACCGTCACCGCGCTGCAAGTGGCCTATCATCTGGGCTTCAGGGAGGTCGCGTTGGTCGGCGCGGACCACTCCTTCGCCCAGAAGGCGCCGCCCAACACGACCGTCGTCTCAGACGGGCCGGACCAGAACCATTTTGACCCTAACTATTTCGGCAAGGGTGTGTCCTGGCAGACGGCCGACCTGGCGCAGAGCGAGGTCGGCTACGGCGTGGCGAGGGACATATTCGCCGCGGCCGGCGGCAGCGTCGTCAACGCCACCGCCGGCGGCCACTTAGAGACCTTTGAACGCGCAGAACTACGCAAGTTCCTCGAATCTTAGATGCGAATTCATTTAGGCAAGACAATGTACAAGATCGCAGTCATTATTACGTCATTCAACAGACGGGACTTGACGGTCAAGTGTCTTGACGCCTTGCTAAATGGCGCAACCGTCAAACATGATATCGACGTCTATCTGATGGACGATGCGTCGACCGACGGCACAGCGGAGGCGGTGCTCGCGCGCTTCCCGGATGTCAATGTCATCCAAGGTAGTGGCGACCTGTACTGGAACAGGGGCATGAGAAGGGCTTGGGAGGCCGCGCTTGCGGCCAACGCGGGCTTTTATCTTTGGCTGAACGACGACACCGTTCTCCGCAGCGGCGCCGTCGACGACATGATCGATCTGCACGAGGCGCTCGGGCCGAAGACGATCATTTGCGGTCGAATTCGCAATTCGGGCGACGCCACCGCTTCCTACGGAGGTCTGCTTGTTCAGAAAGCGCATGTCCGCTTCGGCCCGGCGCCGGTCTGGACCAGCATTCGGACGACGCCAGCCGGCGAGGAGGATCTATACTGCGATACGATGAACGGAAATTGCGTGCTCATACCCTCATCCGCTACCTTCGATATCGGCCTAATCAGCGAACACTATTGGCATTCGGAAGGCGATACCGACTACGGATATCGTGCGACGAACGCAGGTTACAGGATCGCCCAGCTAAAAAATCCTGTCGCAGAAGGTGACTTCAACACTGCGTTTGATGAAAAGAGAACGCGATTAACGCTCAAGAATTGGAAGTTTATATTTTTCCACCCGAAGGGCCGGAGGCCCGCGGAATCGTATCATTTCTACAGACAACACCTCAAACCGATGTGGCAGGCTCGCCTCATCTGGTCCTACCTTCGAATGCTGCGCATTCGTTGATGCCGATGCGTGCCGAGGCCTTGTTGTCGCTGGCGCAACGACGAATCCGGACGAAACGTCCGCTATCGAGTCAATTGATAGGGCTCACTTAGGGCCTCGCGCTAAGGTCTCACGAGGCGCCTAACATTCCGCGGCGACTAGGACTTGGTAGGGATATGTCGAACAGCACAGATTCAACCTTGAAGTCTCCTTGGCAGAATGTGGGCTGGCTCAAGGAACGCAACCGGCCCCAAGCGATCAACCCGCGTCGGCGTGCCGCGCTGATCACCTTTTTTGCGCTCCAGGTCATCAACCTGATCTTCCTACAGAAGTTCGTCGCGCCGTTCGATCTGCACACCATAGGGCTTCCCGTTGACATCGGTCCGGTGGAAATCGTACTTCCCGTCAGCTACCTGCTATCTCTCGCCCTTCTGTTTTATGCAAGACCATCTATCGATCTAAACAGATTGATACTGATGGTGTTGTTTTCAATTGCTGTATTGATAAGCATTTTTTCGCAAAAAAACACCTACTCTTCGAACAGCGTTCTCCTTGTATTCGCTATATACATTCCATTTATTGCCTATTTTGAGGTCCACCGCTCTACAATTAAGACAATGACGAGCGTATATCTGAACGTCATGCTCGCTATAGGCGGGATAGTTGCGCTGCAACATTTTTCGCAGCTGATTTGGTCTTGGAAAGTTTGGCCGAACTTAAACCTTATATTCAGCCCTAATCTCTTGTTCCAAGGCTACGTCTATATCCAGCCCATCATCTACGGCTCCCACTTCATGAAACCGAATGGGATCTTCTTCCTAGAGGTTTCCTACGTTTCTCAATTCCTGGCCGTCGCCTTCGCGCTTGAGCTGGTCTATTTCCAACGCCTCTGGCGGCTGATCTTCTACGCGGTGATCCTCGTCTCGACCTTCGCCGGCACCGGACTTCTGCTGCTGGCCGTATGCGCCCCGATCCTGCTCGGCAAGATCAACGCCCGGACCCTTGGCGGCGTCCTGATCGTCATCGCGATCTCGGCTTTGCTCGCCGTCCAGATCAACTGGTACCAGCAGGTGGAGCATCGTTTCGGCGAATACCGGAACACAGGCGCCAGCGCCAACCACCGCTTCATCGAGCCCTATGAGGTGCTCGTCGAGGTCGTGAAGCGCCCTTACTCCGCCTACACAGGCTCTGGCCCAGGCAGCGGCGCCAAGGATGGCCAGGCCTTCTGGTGGGTCTCCACAAAGCTCGCCTACGAATACGGCTTCCTCACCATGATCTCGTTCCTGGCCTTCTTCGGCTACGTGCTGTTCGCCAATGCGCCCAGCCGAAGGATCGCGTTCGTGCTGTTCATCCTGTTCAATTTCATGGGCGGCTTCATCATTCCAGTCTATCCGCTGTTCATCTTCCTGCTTGGGGGCATGTTCCGCGTGCGAAGCGGTGAAGTCGCCTAGCCTCGCGCCGATCGCGGCGGGGCCTGACCGCGGAGGGATGTCCTTCCTCGCGAACCTTCAGGTCGCCCGGTTTCTCGCCGCGATCATGGTGCTGGTTCACCACCTGGAGCTTGAGCTCGCCACCCCGCGGCTGAACAGTCCCTTCCGAGACCCCGTCGGCATCGAGTGGTCCATCGGCGTCGACGTATTCTTCATGGTGAGCGGCTTCATCATGTACTTGCTCAGTCGGCAGCGGTTCGCCGAACCCGGCTATGCCGCAGAGTTCCTGCGCCGCCGCCTGGTCCGCGTCGTGCCGCTCTATTGGCTGTTCACCGGCTTGATGATCGCCTCCATCCTGGCGTCCCCTGGCGCGGTCAATCACGCCGACCTCTCGGCCGGCCGGGTCCTGGGCTCCTATCTGTTCTTCCCATGGCCGCGCGCCGGCGGGGACATCTACCCGATCCTCGGCCTGGGCTGGACGCTCAACTACGAGATTGAATTCTACCTCGCATTCACCCTTGCGCTTTGCCTTCCCCTCCGTCGCGGACTTACCGGACTGGTCGGCGCCTTCCTCCTGGCCTGTCTCGTGGGGGCCATTCTCCCGCGTGACTGGATCGCCCTGAGATTCTGGACCGATCCGATCATCCTCGAATTCCTGGCCGGCATCGGGTTCGCCCATCTCTATTCGCGCGGCCTGCGGCTCTCGGCGCCCTGGAGATGGGCGGCGATCCTGCTCGGCCTGAGCCTGTCGGCCGCGACCACCCACTTGGGTCTGGTCGACGCCATTCCCCGACCCCTGTGGGGCGGCCTGCCTGCCGCCTGTATGTTCGCCGGCCTCTGCCTTGGGGAACAGCCGAGCAAGATCGGGCCCGTCCTGCGAATGATGGTCCTGGGCGGGGACGCCTCCTATGCGCTCTACCTGTCACACATGTTCTCCATCCGCGCGCTGAGCACGGTCTGGCCTCACCTGCAAATCGCCAGTCCTTTGATCTATCTCTGTTGCGGCCTGGCCCTGGCGACCGCAGTGGCAATCGCCGTCCACCTATTGATCGAACGACCGCTTCTGGGGGTTCTCAGGCGGCTCATGGGCAAGTGGGACCGCCGAGGGGGTGAGCCCGGGCCGCTCCCCGGGGGATGAGCGAATCAGGCAGGGCCGCCAGAGCGCGCTGCCCCTTCCCACGCTTCGAGGCGGCTGGGGAGGCATGTCTCAAGACAACAAAAAGGCCGCCCCGAGGGGCGGCCTTTCCATGGTCGGCCCGCGATGAACCCGCACTACTCCTGATAGTATTTCTTAAAGTCCTTATGGTAGTAAGCTTGGTAGCCGTATCCCGAGTATCCCTGCGACTTCACGTTCACCAGGGTGAGCGCCACGCCGGTGATCGGAGCATTCACCGCTTCCAGCTCGTGGATCGCGGCGCGAACCGCGCGCATCGGCGTCACCCGCCAGCGGGCCAGCAGCGCGAGCGCGTCGACCTTCTGCGCCAGGACGCGGGTGTCGACCACCGGCAGCAGCGGCGGCGTGTCGAGAATCACCAGTTCGAAGCGGGCCTTCAGGTCCTCCAGGAACTTATCCATCTGCGGCGAGGCGAAGGGCGACTTGGCCAGGTGCGAGCCCTTGGTCAGCGGGATGAAGTAGGCGCCGCTCTTCTCGTCCAGCCGCAGCACCTCATCCAGGGTCGCCTTGCCGTCGAGCACTTCGATCAGACCAACTTCCGGCTCGTCGGTGATCAGCACATTGGCCGAACGGCGGCGCAGGTCGCAGTCGACCAGAACCACACGGGTGCCGCCCATGGCGAGCACACGGGTGAGGCAGATCGAAGTGGTGGTCTTGCCTTCTTCCGGCACGGCCGAGGTGATCGCGACGATACGTACTGGAACCCCAGCATTGCCGTAGACAAGAGTGGTCGCCAAGCCGCGGAAGGCCTCAGCGAAACCGGACAGCGGATGGACGACCACGGCGTCGATCGGGTTGCGGGTGGTCAGCTTCTCGATGGCCGACGCAACCGTCGGGATCGAGCCCAGGAAGGGCAGGCCCAGGCCGTTCTCGACGTCGTCGACCGAGGTCAGGCGCGCGTTCCAACGCTCGAGGATGAAGGCCGCGACGACGCCGAGGCCCAGGCCGGCGATCAGGCCGAGCAACATGTTCAGCGGCTTGTTGGGCGAGCTCGGCCGAGCTGGCGGAGTCGCCGGCGAGTCGATTCGGGAGTCAGCCTGGGTAACAGCCTGCTGGGCGGCGGTTTCCTTCACCCGCGTCAGAACCGTTTGGTACAGGGTGCGGGCGGCGTCAGAATTGCGTTCGAGCTCGTTGAGCTTCACCGATGCGGCGTTTCCGCTCACCAGCTGGCCGCGAGCTTGACCGAGGCTGCCCTCGATGGAGGCCTTCTGGCTGCGTGCCACTTCGACCTGGGCGGCCAGGTTGGAAATGATGCGATTGATCTCAGCCTGGATCTGGCCGTCCACGTCGGTGAGCTGCCGCTGAGCGTTCTTCAGATCTGGGTGCATGGGGCCGTAGCGACCCTGCAGGTCGGCGACCTTGGCGCTGACCTCGGAACGCTGGCGGCGCAGGTCCGAAATCGTCTGGGAGCCGAGGGCGGCGCCGACGTCTTCGCCGTTGGAGCCGCTCTTCAGCTGCCGCTGAGCGGCCCGCAGGCGGGCCTCGGCTTCAGCTTCCGCGGAACGGGCCGATGCCAGCTGGGTGTTCATGCTGGAGATTTCCTGCTGTGTCAGGGTGCCCTGATCAGAGCCCAGCAGGTTGTTGGCGGCCTTGTATTGTTGAACGGCCGTCTCGGCCTCTTCAACCTTGCGGCGCATCTCGTCGATCTGCGAATTCAGCAGAACATTGGAGGTGCTCGAAGAATTGATCTTCTGATTGATTTGCCGAGAGATGTAGATCTCGGCGAATGCGTTGGCGATGCGGGCCGCCTTGGTCGGACTGCCATTCGAGAAGTTCACATTGAGCAGCAGGGTTTGGCCAACCCGCCGGACCTTGAGATTTCCCACGACCTTGTCGATCAGCGCGTCGCGGGCTGCCGCGGGCGCGCCTTTGTACTTATCGCCCAAGGCGAACTCGGGATCCTGGTCCAGGTGCAAGGTCGAGACGACCTCGTCGGCGATGACCGGCGACTTCAGCACCTCGACCTGAGTATCGACCGCCTGGTCACGCGCGACGTCGTCGTTCGGCGACGCATTGCTGTCACGGCCGACTTCGGCTTTACGTGGCGCGTAAAAGATCGTCGCCGACGCCGTGTAGCTCGGCTTCTGCAGCAGGGTGAAACCAAGGTCAGCGGCCAACACCACGCCGGTGATGGCCAGCACCAAAGGAATGTGGCGCCGATAACGCCCGACAATCCCCGACAGGTCTACACCGGTCGGTTGGCCACCACTCGGACGTTCATTCAAATTCGTATCTGCCATAACGCCCCGACTTCAACCTCTTCCGTTCATCCACCAACAATCTTCGCATTGCAGCGCAGCATGTCGTCTAGCGGACATGTCGCGCGCTGCGAAGATGTTTCAACTATAAGCATGCCGAACGTGATCAATGTTCATCAAGATACATTTAATCGCCGCTCGGACAGTTGTCTGCATCCCGATTTGGCGCAATTCGCGCCCAATACGGGTTCCGCTGTCGCACTGCACAAAATATGCCGTAGACATAACACTTCGGAAAAGCGGAGGTGACACTCTCGGCGTTTCGTTCCTAAGCTGCGCCGCCTCTTCGGTCCATATTTCACCGACACGGCCCCCTAAGCAGGTCGAATTTTGCTGAAATCTCACCGAACGCCGCTCAACAGGCCGCTTCCAAGACGGGCTGGGCCATCTGGCCAAAGTCCGACGGTCCAGGTCAGATCCCATGTCGAACAGACGGTCTACGCCATCGGTGATGTGCATGGCCGCCAGGACCTCTTCGAGAAGTTGATCGACCAGATCCGGACGGATGCGGCGAAGACCGAGCACGTTGGCGGCCGCCCCGTCGTGGTGCTGCTCGGCGACCTGATCGACCGCGGCCCTCAGTCCGCCGGCTGCATTGAACGCGCCATGCGACTGGCTGAGGAGGACTGGTGCCAGATCGAGAGTCTCAAGGGAAACCATGAGGAAGCCTTCGAGTTGTTCCTTGAGGACAACACCGTGGGACCGAACTGGATGCAGCACGGCGGCGGGACGACCCTTACGTCATACGGCGTGGACATCAACAAGGAGGCAGGCGGCCGTGGCTGGACGGGCCTTCAGGCCGCTTTTCAGCGTGCGGTGCCTGAGGCTCATAGAGCCTACGTCAAATCCATGAAGCTCTGGGTGGAGTTTGGCGACTATCTGTTCGTACACGCAGGCGTGCGCCCAGGCGTGCCCATCGAGCGGCAGAGCCCGACTGACCTGCTCTGGATCCGCCAGGAGTTCCTGGCCGCCGAAGTCCCCTACCCCGGCAAGGTCGTCGTTCATGGCCATACCCCGATGCGCCAGCCAGATCTGCGGCGCTGGCGCATCGGCATCGACACCGGCGCCTATGCGTCAGGCATCCTGTCGGCGATCCGGTTGCGGGGCTTTGAGCGCACCCTGATCCAGACGGCTTAACCGGCTGGCAAGGCGGACCTGCGAAGGTTGCGCCGTTGAGCTTATACGGGGCTTGGGCGCCGGACTATTGATCAACTTGCAAACAGCGGCCGATACACGCCGCCGCCATTGGGCGATCTGTTTTCCCGGCGGGCTTCTTGCTGTATCTGGGCCGGTGTATCGGCGTTCTTGGAAGAAGCCTCATGGATGATCTTAGCGCGACTGTCATCGAGCGGGAACGTGAGTTCCACAATGCGCGGTTCACCGAGGAAACCCGCGTCGCCCAGGACAAATACTACTACGCCATCCGCGACTGCGACGCTGAGTATGAGCGGCTGCTCCTCACGCACTCGCGAGATGCAACCGTGCTCGACTATGGCTGCGCGCTGGGTGAGACCGCTCTGCGGGTCGCGCCGGTCGCCAAAGCCGTCTACGGCATCGACATCTCCGACGTTGCGATCGACACCGCGCGGCAATCGGCCAAGACGCGAGGTCTGACCAACACCCACTTCAAGGCTGGCGACGCCCACGCCACCGGCTACGCCGATGACACCTTCGATCTGGTGTTCGGCATCGGCATCATCCATCACCTGGATACGCGCCGCTCGCTGGAAGAGGTCGCCCGCGTGCTAAAGCCCGGTGGTCTGGCCATCTTCCGAGAACCGCTCGGCTGCAATGTCGTGATAAACGCCTATCGGTCGATCACGCCTGCGGCGCGGACCATCGACGAGCACCCCCTTGTCCGCTCCGATTTCGCGGTCGCCGAGCAGATCTTCTCGCACAACGAATGGGATTTCCACGGCTTGGCGACCTTGGCCTCCGTGCCGTTCCGCAACACCGGCCTCGGCGATCCAATCGGCCGGGCGACCGCCGCTGTCGATCGCGCCCTGTTCCGAATCCCCGGGGTCCGCTGGCAAGCCTGGTGCGCCTTGATGAAGATGACCAAATAGGGTCCGCCGACGACCGGTCGTCGCGCCACGGGCATACCGCGCTCGACGGCCCTCAGTCCCTGTCCGCACCCCCGCTTGGTAGGGTCCCTGCGTGGCGTGGGCTCTCGGAGTCTGGGGTCTCGGCCAGGCCGTAGGCCCTCACATAGTCGATCTCGAAATGGGCGGGCCATGGCGTCGTCGGGTCGGGATCCCCGGCGAATGATCCGCCGACGGCAAGGTTGAGCAACAGGTACATCGTACCGTGCATGTCGGGCGGCGTCGGTGCGGCGGCGGTCTGCTCACCGTCGATGAACCAGATGATCCTCTGAGCCGTCCAGAGCGCGCCATAGGTGTGGAAGGCCGTCGTCGCCCCTTCGACCGTCGTCTTGTGACCCACCTCGGCGGGCCCGCCGCCCTTGGCGAAATGCGCGGTCTGCAGCACGACATCCCCACCGGTCTGCTCAAGGACGTCGAGTTCCGGCGGCCAGCCGCCCCGGCTGGGCAATAGCCAGAAGGCCGGCCATAGCCCCTTGCCTCGCGGCAGCTTGGCCCGAAGCTCGAAATAGCCATACCGCTGCGAAAAACTCGGCTGGCTCGTGAGGAGGCCCGAGGCGTAGCCGAACCGCCAGAGTTGGTCCTTCGCCTTTGGCGTCGTCGGCTCAGCCTTGATTGACAGGATGCCCTGGCTCACCGCGAACGGGTTCAGGCCGAGGGGCATGAACCCGGAACCTGGAAAGGCCGGATCGACATAGATCTGTCGCTCGTGATTGCCTTTCAGCGTCCGGCTGTCCCACGCCATGGCCCCTCTCTGAGGTCCGTGAGCGAAGCTCGTCTTCCAGCGGCCGCGACGGGTGCGCGCGTCGTACAGACTGAGCGCATCGAACTCATCGGCGAAGGTCAGCGGCAGCAGCCCGAGACGCACCCGCAATTCGCACGGCCCGGCGGGAGCGCCCTTCACGCTTACTCCGGGCTGCTCAATCACCAGCCCTTGTGCGCAGAACGGACCTTGGATCGCGGCGGCGGATGGGGGCTGGGGCGCCTCTGAGACGGCCACGGGGGGCGGTGGAACGTCCACTCAGATCGCCTTCAAACTGCACAAATGGACCACCGGCGCCCGAGACCAGCCCCTATGCGGGCAAGGCTTGTGAGCCCTTGTAGCCTATGCAATAGCTGGATCAGAACGAACCGATTTGCGTGTCCGGTGTGGCCCGCGCGCAGCCTGAGCCGGATCTTGTCGAGCGCCACTCCTATCGAGCATCGCCGGGTGATCACGGCCAGCGCCTTTAGTCGGCGCTGGATAGGTCGGGCATGGGGCGTCTGGCTTGGCCTGTTCCCGATCGCCGACTTCCTGATGCGTCCGCCTCTGGACCGCTCGGCGCGAAATTTCGACCAGGTCCGTGACGCCACGCCAGCGCTGGCCATCGCCCTGGTGTCCGTCGCCCTCGGCGCGCTCATTCCGGCGCTCTGGACCGGGATGGCCTTCGGCGTGGATTTCCGGCGCGCCAAGTATCTGGCGCTCGCCTCGTTCCTGGTATGCCTCTCGATCCCACTCAGCTTCCTTCAGCATAGCAACCTGCAGGACGCGATCTACGTCCTGTTGGTCTACAATGCGTTCTTCTGCGCCTTGGTCCTTGTCTCCGCGAATGTTGACCCCGAGGAGATCCTACGGGGCCTGCTGACCGCCCTCGCCTTCATGCACGCGGGCCTGCTGATCGCGGTGCTCATCGACCATGACTATGCCTGGGGCCGGCTGTTTGGTCGCAACGCCCCGGCCTATTGGGGAATTGTCGCGCAGACCACCTTGATCGCGTCGCTCGCCTTGCGGCGATGGGTGTTCCGCATCGGCGTCATCGGCATGGCTCTGGCTGTGCTCTTCCTAACCCAGACCCGAGGCTCCATGGCCGCCGCGGCCGCGGGCCTCTCGGTGGTCTTCATGATCTACTCCTCGAAGTCCCGCGCTCGCATCTGGCTCTGGATGTCGATCGCCCTGGCGGTCATCGTGATGATCGTCGTGGGATCGGACTTCGTGGCGGAAGACCTGTTCAAGCTGTCGGACCCCAATCGCGGCATCGGCTCCGGACTCACCGGTCGCGCGAACGTCTGGCGCGAGGCCTGGGATCTGTTCACCAGCCATCCCTTGATCGGCGTCGGGTATCGACAACATGAGCATCTGCTCACCTCCGAGGCCTCGGCTCACAACGCCTATCTCGCCACCCTGGCCGACACGGGGATCATCGGCTTCTTCGGCTATGTCCTGTTCCTGTTCGGCGGCGCCTGGCGAGCGGTGCGGAAAGCAGTCGCCAACCCGAGCGGCCCGCGCCTGGCGGCATGCGCCTTCCTGGTGGCCTTCCTGGTCAACGGCATGGTGGAGCGCTCCGCCCTCAATACCGGCAACGCCTACTGCCAGCTGATGATCATCATGGCCGCCTTGGCCTGGCGCCAGGATGATCCGGACAACGGCCAGGCCTGACCCGCGCAGACGCCTAAGAATTCATCCCAACGGCGCCGTCTTCGCCGACATTCACAGAGTTTCAGCTATTGGCTCAGCATAAGCAGCTGTCGTTTCTAGCAAATCGGTGTCGCAAGTCGCGATCAGCATAGCCCCCTGTCCTAGCAACATCCCCGGCCCGACCGTGAACCCGAGACCCTCGCAGCGCAGGCAATCCACAGCCGGGTCCCTCCCGTGCTGAACGCAGCGCGCAGTGTCTTGGTGGTCGACCTTGACCACACCCTGATCCGCACGGACCTCCTCGTGGAGACCGCGTTCGGGTTTCTGGGGCGACAGCCTTTGCAGGCCCTCAATCTGCTCATATGGCTTTCGCGCGGCAAGGCGACACTCAAACGGCGGCTTGCCGAGGCCGCCGAGATCACGCCAGCAGATTTGCCCTACGACACCGCCGTGCTGGACCGCATCGCCAAGGCTCGCGCCGTGGGCGCCGAAGTCTACCTCGCCTCCGCGTCCGATGAGCGGTTGGTAAAGGCCATCGCCGACCACCTCCAATTCGATGGCTGGTTCGCCTCCGACGGGGTCATCAATCTATCGGCCGAAGCCAAGGCCAAACGGCTGGTGGAAGCGTTCGGCGTCGGCGGCTTCGACTACATCGGCGACTCCCGCGCCGATCTGCCGGTCTGGGCCCAGGCCCGGTCGGCCATCACCGCTGGGCCTTCCCGCGCCACAGCGGCTCGTCTCGCCGCCGTTAAAAGCCAAGTCGAACACCTTCCGGCGCCCGAAGGTCGGCCCTTGTGGCGCAGCTGGATGAAGCTGATCCGGCCCCACCAATGGGCCAAGAACGCCCTGGTGGGTCTACCCCTGCTTACCGCCCACGCCTTCACGGCGGGTGCGGCCCTGAATACCCTGCTGGCTTTCGTGGCCTTCTCGCTCTGCGCTTCCAGCGTCTACATCATCAACGACCTCGTGGATGTCCAGGCTGATCGCGCCCATCCCTCCAAGCGCCAGCGTCCCTTCGCCAGCGGCGAGGTTGAGGTTCTGCGTGGCGCCGTGGTCGCCCCGCTGTTGCTGGCCGCCGCCGCGGTCACCGGCAGCCTGGTCTCCTGGAAGTTCCTGGCCGTCCTGGCGCTCTACTACCTGGCCACCAGCGCCTACACGTTTGTGCTGAAGCGCAAGATGATGATCGACGTTGTCACGCTGGCGGGTCTTTACACCGTCCGCGTCATCGGCGGCGCGGTCGCCATCGGTGTGCCGATGTCGGAATGGCTGCTGTCGTTCTCCATGTTCATTTTCCTCTCCCTGGCGCTCATCAAGCGCCACTCGGAGATGGCAGTCCGCCTCGACGCGGGAATGCCCGACCCCTCTAACCGGAACTATCGATCGAGCGACCTGCCGGTGCTGCTGGCGCTGGCGGCGGCGGCCGGCTACTCGGCGGTGATCCTGGGCGCGCTCTATCTTTCCAGCCCGGCGGTCAACACCGTCTACCATCATCCGAAAGTACTCTGGCTCACCCTGCCGCTGGTGCTCTATTGGGTTTCCCGGGCGATCATGCTGAGCCACCGGCGCGACATGCATGACGACCCGATCGTCTTTGCCCTTACAGATCGGATCAGTCTCGCCACGGCGGTGCTGGTCGGGGTGATCGGGGTGGTCGCCCTTTGACCCTCAGCCGACGCGCCCTGATCCTGCGATACGTCGGCTTCGCCATCGCCGCCACCGCGGCGAACCTGGGCGCCCAACACCTGAGCCTACTCGCCTATGGCGGCGCGCACGCGATCAAGCTGTCGATCCTGGTGGGCACCGGGGTGGGCTTTCTGCTGAAGTATGTCCTGGACAAGCGCTTCATCTTCTTCGACGCAACCGGATCGGGCCGCACGGAGGCCTGGAAAGCGCTGCTCTATGGGGTGACCGGCGTGGCGACGACCCTGATCTTCTGGGGCTTTGAGCTCGGCGCCTGGAGCCTGTTCGGCACCGTTCCGGCGAAGTTTATGGGCGCCATCCTTGGTCTCGCCATCGGCTACGTCGCGAAGTATCAGCTGGACCGACGCTTCGTCTTCCAGGCACCGGGGGCCGCATGAACGTCTCGGGCTGGGGCCGTTATCCGCGCGGGGCCACACGCCTGATCACGGCGAGGCGCCCCGCCGATCTCGATGGTCTGCTGACCGATGGTCCGCTCATCGCCCGGGGCGCAGGCCGCGCCTATGGCGACGCCGCCATCGGGCCGTGCGCGACACTGGCCATGGGTGGCCTCGACCGCATGATGGCCTTCGACCCAGCGTCGGGCGTGCTCACCGTGGAGGCCGGCGTCATGCTGGGTGACGTCGTCGCCGCCTTCCTTCCGCGCGGCTATTTCCCGCCGGTGGTGCCCGGCACCCGGTTCGTCACCATTGGCGGCATGGTCGCCTCGCATATCCACGGCAAGAACCATCACGCGGTCGGCGGCTTTGGCCGTCACGTCACCGGCCTCACCCTGCTCGGTCCGGACGGCGTGGCGAGCGTCTGTTCCCCCGCCGAGAACCCCGAACTGTTCCGCGCTACAATCGGCGGCATGGGGCTAACCGGGGTGATCCTCGACGTTAGCTTCAAGATGCTCCCCGTCGAGACCGGCTTCATCCGCCAGGAGACGATCGTCGCCCGCAATCTCGACGCGGCCTTGGCCGCCTTCGAACAGGCCCGCGGTTGGACCTATGTGGTGGCCTGGATCGACGCCCTGGCGACGGGGGCGAGCCTCGGCCGCTCGCTCATCTATCTGGGGGAGCATGCCCGCCGCGATGAGGTCGGCGACGCCAGGTCGGCTCCTCCGCGCCCGGCCCGCGCCATTCCAGTCGACTTCCCGAACTTCACACTCAACCGTCTCACCGTGTCAGCCTTCAACGCCGCCTATTTCCAGGCCGGGCTCTGGAAGCAAGGTGAGCAGATCGTGCCGGTCCACCCCTACTTCTTTCCGCTCGATGGCATCGGCGACTGGAACCGCGTCTACGGCGCGCGGGGCTTCGTGCAGCACCAGTGCGTGATCCCCAAGGCTCACGGTCGCCAGGCCCTGGGCGAAATTCTCGAACTGGTCTCGGCCCGGGGCAGCCCGTCCTTCGTCTCGGTGCTGAAGCTGCTCGGACCGGACAACGCCGGTCTCATGGGGTTTCCTATGGAGGGCTACACGCTCGCCCTGGACTTCCCCGCCAGTCACCAGACCCTCGACCTGCTGACGGAAATCGACCGCCGCCTGATCGGATATGGCGGCCGTCTCTATCTGACCAAGGACGCGCGCCAGAGCCGCGAAACCCTGGTGGCTGGATACCCGAACCTGCCCGCCTTCCGCGCGCTGCGCAAAAACACCGGCGCCGACTCGCGGTTCGTTTCCCTGCTTTCTGAAAGGCTCGCCCTTTGACCCCGGCGTCCAAGTCCGTCCTGATCCTCGGCGCCACCTCCGATATAGGCCGCGCGATCGCGGGCCGTTACGCGGCCGCCGGGTGGTCCCTCATCCTCACCGCCCGTGACGTCGCCAACCTCGACCGCGACATCGCCGACCTGGCGGTCCGGCACCAGGCCAAGGCCCGCGCCCTGGCGTTCGATGTTCTGGATCTCGCGGGGTTTCCCGCGCTGGTGGCCGCAGTGGGCGACACTCCCGACACTGTCGTCTCCGTGATCGGAGAGTTGGGAGACCAGGACCGCGCGATGAGCGATCCGGCTTTCGCGGCCAATGTGATGCGCGCCAACTTCGAGGGGCCGTCCGTCATCCTGGCGCTCTTCGCCACCGCCATGGCGGTGCGGGGGTCCGGCGTCATCGTTGGTGTCAGCTCGGTGGCTGGCGAGCGCGGGCGAGCGTCAAACTTTGTCTATGGCTCGGCCAAGGCCGGCTTCACCGCCTTCCTCTCCGGCTTGCGCCAGAGCCTCACCGCCCGTGGCCTACACGTCGTCACGGTCAAGCCTGGCTTTGTCCGCACCCGCATGACGGACGGCATGACGCTGCCGGCGGCCCTGACCGCCAGCGCCGACGAGGTGGGCGCCGCAGTGTTCGCGGCCGCCGAGACGCGCCGCACCGACATTCTCTACGTGCGTTGGATGTGGCGCTTCATCATGCTGATCATCAAGCTGATCCCTGAGACCGTGTTCAAACGATTGCAGATCGGCTAACGCGGCCCTGCAGCAAACAGATTCACAACCTCCCCCATGGCCGACATCTCAATCCCACAGACCCAGTTTGAACGCTTGGCGCGCTGGGCCGGCGCGCAGGCGGGTTGGCCGGCGATCGGCCTGGGGGTGGGCGCCGCGGCCGTCCTGGTGCTCGGCGCTCTGTTCATCACCCCCGGGGCCTATCTGGCGGCCATGCCCCACGACAGCCTTTCGATGGTCGATATCGGCTATCGACTGGCCTCGGGCCAAGTTCCGGGCCGCGATTTCCATTCCGCCTTCGGCGTCTTCTTCCAACTTCAGATGGCCGCCGCCTACAGCCTTGGCCAGACGGTGTCCCAGACCCTGGAGATCGCGACCCTGCTGTTCTTCGGGGTCGTCGCCGGCATCATGGCCTATGTGGCTCGCAGCCGCCTCTCCAACCTCAGCGCCCTTGTCGTCAGCTTCGCCATCCTGCTGCTCGGCTGCGCCCCCTATGCCAAGGCCGACCACAACCTGGCCGGCGCGACCTTCGCCATGCTCTACAACCGCGAGGGCTGGGCGTTGCTGACGGCGGCGGCTCTCTTCTGGATCACGCCGCGTCGGGCCGTCAGCCCGCTGGTCGAAGGGGTTCTGCTCGGCCTCCTGACCGCAGCCTGCATTTATCTCAAGCTGTCCTATGGCGGCATCGCGGTGTTGTTCTGCGGTGTCTGGGGGCTCCGCAAGCCCGGCGCCTGGCCTTCGATCGCAGTGGCCGCCATCGTCGCCGCACTTGCCGCGGCGACGCTTGAATTGAGCTACGGCTGGGGGTTCAACCTGGCCTATCTCCGCGACGTCGCCTTCATCGCCAGCGCCAGCGGCGGCCGCATCGGCCACATCCTGCTGAACGTCTTCGATGCGCGCTACGAACTGGCCTTCGTGGCGGCGCTGGCGCCCCTCATCATGTGGCGGCGGTGGCGTGACAAGCTTGACGACTACATCTTCGTGTTGTTCGTCGCAGGCGCATCTCTTCTGATCGTCTGGCAGAACGCCCAGGTCGAGGGCCTGATCCTGCTTTGGGCCGCCCTGGTCGCCGTGATCGAGCCGGAACTGAGGGCCCCTACGGACCTAAAATCCTCGACCTGGAAGGCGGTCGCCATCTACGTGGTCTGGTCCATCACCTCCCTGACGCCAAGCGCTTTGGTCCTGGTTCAGTATGGCGCCGGATCGATCGCCCTGCCCCCGCTGACCGCCGACATACCGGCCGCTGCGGACCTGCGCTTCACCACACCGCGCGAGGATGAGCGCATTCGAGGCGTCGGGGCTGTCTATGGCGACGAATACGCCGAAGCGCTCCGGGACGGCGTCGCGCTCTTGAAGTCATGTCCGCAGAAGGGGGAGGTGTTCACCGCCGACCTGTTCGAGCCCTTCGCCCTTCTGACGGATCGCCCCCCGAACCACGGCTGGACCTGGCACGACCTAGGTCATTCCTTCACACCAGGGGTCCATCCCTCCGCGGCGGCGGAGCTCGGCGGTGTCACCTGCGTGATGATACCTCACCGGCCCAACAAGCCAGCTTCGACGGAGGCCCTGATCGCGCTCTACGGCCCCTATATCGAAGCCAACTTTCCTCTAGCCTACCGCTCCCGGGATTGGACCCTGCGCGTTCGGCCGCCGACTGAATCGCCCAAGTAGACGGAGCTGGCCTTTGCAGACCTCGATCATAGCCGATCCAACCGCTCGGCGGACGGACAAGGTCTCTCGCCTCGGACTCGGATGCAGCAAGGTTGGATCCCTGGGCAATCCGACGCCAATGGAGGATCTGCGCGCGCTGATGCGCCTGGCGCTGGACCTGGGCGTCAACGTCTTCGACACGGCCGACATCTATGGCCAGGGCGACAGCGAACGTGAGATCGGCCGTTTGCTGGCCGGGCGGCGGGACGAGGCTTTTGTCATCACCAAGTTCGGCAAACAGTTTTCGCCGGCGATGCGCGTCATCCGTCCCCTGAAGCCGATCCTGAAGCCCCTCTTGCAAATGCGCGGCGGCGGCGCGGGGGTCAGCACGCAGCGCGACGGCGTCATGAGGGAAGACTTCTCCCCGGCCCGATTCTCACGCGCCCTGGAGGCCTCCTTGCGCCGTTTGAAATTCGACTATGTCGACGCCGTACTCCTCCATAGCCCGCCTCTGGAGGTCTATGCTGATCCAGGGGTCGCCGAAGCCCTTTCAGCGCTGAAGGCGAGCGGCAAGACCCGGCACTTTGGCGCCTCCTGTGATCATTGGCCCGAGGTCGAGGCGGCGGTCGCGATGCCCGGCCTCACCCAGTTGCAACTGCCATGGGACCTCGTCGTCCGGGCCACGGAGACCGGTCTCGATAGGGTCATGGCGGAGAAAGGGATCGCGGTCTTTGCCCGTGAGGTCATCCGCCTGCAGCCGGACCTCGCGCCGCTCGACGCTGTGGCCCGGGCCGCGAAGCGCGGCGACATCGCCTGTGTCATCGCCGGCACCAGCAAGCCCGCGCATCTGCGCGAGCTGGCAAGGGTCTGCGGCTAGTCGCCGCCTCTGGTCTCAAACGTCCTTTTCACGCCTCTGAAAGGGATCAGGGTCACCGCTTGGACAGTCGCCGATGAGCCACTGTCGCATGCCGTTTCTTCGCCATTTCTGCTGAACCCGTCAGCTAGGCAGTCTTGTTGCAGCCCGGCGGGCTTCTGGTTCTATTTCGTTAGGGGGGACAAGGGTAAGTGGCGGCGTCTATGGAAGTAAGGGGCTGGCATCAACTACAGGCGCGCGCAACTGCGCCGTACCTGATGCTGTTGGGGACAGTGCGCTAGGTGATTATCGGGTGGGACGATCTCGCGGCGCGGACAGCGCCGGTGGATGTCGTGGTGGTGGGTGGCGGCGCGGCCGGCCTCACCCTGGCTCATGCCCTGCGCGGCAGCGGATTGAGCATCCTCTTGCTGGAGGCGGGGGGCCTCAAGCAGACGAAGGCGGGGCAGAGCCTCTTCGAGGGCGAGCTCGCTGATCCAGCGGTGCATCCCTGGCTGCATCACTTCCGCGTCCGCGCCGCCGGAGGGGCCAGCCGCATCTGGGGCGGGCGCTGCCTGCCCTACGATCCTATCGATTTCGAGCTCCGTCCCTGGGTTCCAGGTCCGGGATGGCCCATCGCTCTCGCCGATCTGACCAAGTTTTACGAGCGCGCGCAGATCGTCGCCGAAGCCGGCCCCTTCGACTACGACCCCGCCACGGCCCTGCCCGGCCGGCCAACAGAGCTGGCGCCAGGGCTGGACAGCGATCTCATCGCCACCCGTCTTGAAAGGTTCAGCAAGCCGACCGACTTCTGGAAGCGTTTCAGCCCCGACCTCACCAACGCGCCCGATGTCCAGGTGTTGTTGAACGCGCCGCTGACGGGCGTGCGCCTGACGTTGGACGGCGCCTCGGTGGATCACCTGGAGGTGCGCCGACCGGACGGCGGCTCCCTGGCGGTCCGCGCCCGACGCTACGTCCTGGCCGCCGGCGGCCTTGAGACAGTGCGCCTGCTCCTGGCCTCCGACGATGTGAAGCCAGGCGGGGTCGGTGGCGACCACGGCCATCTGGGCCGCTACTATATGAGCCACTTGGCGGCGACCTCCGGCGAGATAACCTTCGCGACGCCGCAGTCCGTCGCCTTCGACTATGAACTGGACCCTGCGGGAATCTATGTTCGCCGGCGCCTGGCCCTGACAGAGAAGGCGCAGCGCCGCATTTCAGGCCTGAACGTGATCTTCCGCACCCATCTGCGAGATCCCGCCGATCCCGCTCATGGCGACCCCGTCCTGTCGGCGATGTTCCTCGTCAAGGACATGGTCCTCTACGAATACAGCCGGAAATTCCGCGAGCGCCGCGGCAAGGCCGGCGACCGCCTGCGCCACATCGGGAACATCCTGCGCGATCCGGTGAAACTGGCCGCCTTCTCTCGGATGTGGCTGCAGAAGCGCACCTTTGCAGACCGCAAACTGCCGTCGGTCGTGCTGGGGTCGCGCCAGGGCGTCTACGCCTTGGAGTTTCACGCCGAGCAGGCGCCCAATCCTGACAGCCGGTTGACACTCAGCGACCAGCGGGACGCCCTGGGCATGCGTCGGCTGCGCGCAGACTGGCGGACCACGCCGCTTGATATCGAGAGCCTGCAGCGGGCCTATGGCCTACTCTCCGAGGAACTCACCCGCACGGGAACCGGCGCCCTGCGCTATAACCCGGCGGCGGTGGCTCAGGCCGCGCTCTCCGAAGGCGCCTACGGCGGCCACCACCTGGGGGCGGCCCGCATGGCGGCAAACCCCAAGGACGGCGTCGTCGATCCCGATTGCCGTGTTCATGGGACGCCGAACCTTTTCATCGCCAGCAGCGCGGTATTCCCGACCTCGAGCCAAGCCAATCCGACCTTAACCATCCTGGCGCTAAGCTTACGAATTGCGGATCAGCTCAAGCTGGACCTTGGATCGCCTTGATGTCTGACTCCTCGCCCGTTCCTTCGCGCCGTGACGTGGTGGTGATGGTCTCGACCCGGAAGCTGGACGGCGAGTCCATGGCCGGGCGGCTGCGCGTGGCGCATGCGATCCGCGCCGTCCTGAGCGCGTCGTCTGACCTCACCGTCCTGCGGCTGCCCAACGTCTTGACCGACCGCTCGCTGCCCCGCCTCATCGGCGCATCGCTGGGCTGGCTTCAGAGCCTGCTGATGGGCGAACTCCTGCCCCTGCAATGCGCCCTGTTCGCCAATCGCGCCGACCACCGTCGATTGGTGGCGCAACTGCCAAAGAATATCACGGCGCTCTATCTCGACGGCGTCCGCAGCTATTCGCTGCTGGTCTATCTTCGTCAGAAATTTCCCGACCTTCGGATCGTCGTCGATCTCGACGATCTGATGTCGCGCCGCATGGCGTTGCTGCTGGAGGCCGGCGAGCCGCTCTCACCAGGTTATCTCACCAAGCGGCTGCCGGAGTTTCTGCAGCGAATTACCATGTCGAAGGGGGTCGGCAACCTGATCGTTCGCTACGAGCAGCGCACTCTGGTTCACATCGAGCAGCGCCTCGCCAACCTGGCCGACGCCCTTGTGCTGCTGTCCTCCGAGGACGCGAGAATCCTGACGGCGCTGTGCAAGGAAAACGACCGCGCTGAGATCGCGGTCATACCGCCCTGCAGTGAACCGGTCGCGCCGCCGCAAACGCTGAAACCGCCGGTGCGGTTCGTGTTTATCGGGTCAGACGCCCTGACCCAGAACCGGCTGACGATCGACTATCTCACCGACCTGTGGCGGCGGAAGCGATTTGAGGCGCGGCTCGTCCTGTACGGATTGCGGTCGCGCGCCGATCCCCTGCCGCCATCGGTCACCGCGGCGGGCTACGTCGAAAGCCTCGCCGAAGTCTACGACGGCCAGAGTGTCCTGATCACGCCATCGCTGATCGGCGGCGGGGTGAAGACCAAGGTGCTGGAAGCCTTTGCGCACGGCGCGCCCGTGATCGGCAACGCTCTGACCTTCGAGTCGATGGCCCTTGACCACTACCCTCTGAACATCTCCGATGAGGCTGGCCTCGCCGATTTGATCTCGCGGCCGCAGGATCACCTGACACTCTTCGTCGAGGCTTCGCGCGTCGGCTCCGACTACCTACGCACCTTCCACAGCCCCTCCGCCTTCGCCGAGAGCTGGCGTCAGATGATGCTGGCCGGACCCGCGGGCCTTGCATCCGCCAACATGCCGGAGTCAACGTCATGACCGACGCCATTGGCCTGCCGAGCCGGCGGTCCGCATTGCGCTGGCTGCTGGGCGGAGCCTTGATCGCCGCGACCGGCTTGGGTCTGGTGGTCGTAAATCAGGAACTGAGTTCCGCGCGCGCCGAGGCCGCTACGGTCAGGGCCCTGGGTGGCCCACGGCCGCTCCCCTGGGAGGTTGGTGGCGACACGTTTTGCGTCAGCGACTGTCCCCCGCGGGCGCGCGCCGCGATAGGCGTGCGCCTGACCACGGAAGCCGCCGCGCAATCTGACCCGGCGCAGCGACGCCTCAAGCTTGCGGAGGCCGAGCGGCAGTTTGCTGGGGCCCTCGCGGCCCGGCCTGATTCTGGCGGCTGGTGGGCCTGGGTCAGCTACGCTCGCGCCCTGGATGGTCGTCAGGCGGCGGCGCTTGACGCCCTCACGCGTAGCTATGTCGCCGCGCCCTTCCTGCCGATGGAGGCCGCGTGGAGGATCCGATACGGGGCTTTGAACTGGGACCGTCTAACCCCCACGGTCCGGGCTCAGGTCGTCAACGAGACGGTCTGGATGCGGGATGTTGATCCGACTGCGGCCACCGGCCTGTTCACAGCCTTCACCGATCCGCGCGCGGCAAGCGCCTTGAACGCGGGCTTGGCCCGGCCGGTGTCGAAGCTAGTCCCGCACCGTCGCAGCGGGAGTCCAGGTGGCGAAGGTCCGCGCGGTTAGCAGGGCAACCAGGATTCCCCAAGCGACCCCCGACAAGGACACAAGCGCGCCCAGGACCAGTCGGAACATAGGAAGGTTGATCCACGCCCCCAGGGCTAGCAGCGCGGGCAAGATCACCATGGCCAGCAGCACCGGCAGCCATCCTATCGTCAAGCCGAGGCCCACCAGCAGGGCGGCGGCTGTGAGGCTGAGGCTGAACGGGGTCATCCACTTCAGGAAGCGGTGGGACATATAACAATAGAGGATCGCCGGCGGGGCCCGCCGCAGGCGTGGCCAAAGCGCCCGGTGCACGTTGATCGCCTGGCAAGAGATGCGCACCTTGCGATGGAACTCCTCGTGCCAGAGCGAAGCGCCGCGTTCCTCCACTGTCACCGACTGCGCAGAAACCACGCGCTTGCCAGTCAGCAGCGCGCTGACGGACACATAAAGGTCGTCGATCAGTTCGTCCGACGGCGGCGAATAGGCTGAGCGTTCGATCAGGAAAAGCGCGCCATCCACACCCATCAATCCGACGGTCTGCGTCTCCAGAGATTTGATGAACTCTTCCAGATTCCAGTAGAGGGTGCCTGACGCGCTGACACCGGTTTCGGCGGCGTTGGAATAGGTCAGCCGCGCCGAGGCGCAGCAGACGTCCGGATCCTGCAGAGCGGCGGCCAGCTTGGTCAGGCTGTCTGGCGGGACCTGAACATTTGCGTCGGTGAAAGCCAGCACCTCTGCGTCTATGCCGGCGAGCAGTTCCTTCAAGCCGGCGGTCTTGCCCCGCCGGGTCTCGGAAACGATCAGGGTGATCCGGTCACGGTAAGGTTCCAGCAGTTCCGCCGTTCGGTCGGCCGAGCCATCCACATAGATGTTGATGCTGGCCGGGCCGTAGTCGGCAACCATGGCCAACAGGCTCTCCACCTTGGCCTCGATGACCCGCTCTTCGTTGTAGGCGGACATACAGATGGCGATGGTGGGGCGTGTCCAGCCTGGCGCCGGCAAACGTAAGGGCGTTCTCGGCATCAGCCAGAGAGACAGCGGATAAAAGGTGTAGGGATGGATTGAGAGCAGGAAGAACAGGCCCGCCAGACCGAAGCAAAGCTCAGCCATGGAGACCCTCGGCCACCACAGCGGGGCGCGAAGACCGGCGTGTCGCGCGCGCGCTGCCGCGACCGCTGAGCGACCTCCCCCAGACGGCTCCCAGCAGCAGGGCGGCAAAGGCGGCGACCGCGGGCACATTAAGAGCGATGTCCACAAAGGAGCAGATCACGGCCAGCCCCGCCGCGGCCAACGCGCCGGTCGCCAGGGACCCCATGCCATGCCGCACGGATGCGCCTCGGCGGATGGCGATGACCATCATCACAAGCGCGGCGCAAATGAAGAAGACGAATGGCGCCCCGCCTTCGATGGCTGACTGGATGAAGGCCGAATGGGCGGCGCCATAGTCCCACATCGACGGCGCCAATTCCGGGGTGAGCATGGACTCATGGAAGGTCTTGAACGCGCCCAGCCCGTAGCCGAACAGCGGCGAGGCCATCAGGGCGGACAGATAGTGACCATAGGCATCCACCCGCACGCCGGCGTCCGCGAGCAGGCTGTCCCAACGTGATGCGATCTGGCTCGCGCCGAAGCCCAGCCCGCCCAGCAGCACGGCGATAACCGAAGCGGCGAGGATACGGCTGGGCCGTCGGCGGTTTCGCCACTCCACGACCACCAGGATCGCGCCCAGGATCAGGGACAGGAAGAGGCTCGTGCGAGACTGGGTCAGCACACAGGCGCCAAAGGCCGCCAAGGCGCCGCAGACGCTGACCGCCAGGAGGCCATAGTCGGTAAGGCCCGAGCTTCGAAGGTCCAGGCGTTGGAACCGGTCCTGCAGCGTGCCTAGGGAAAGCAGGCCCAGCATCCCGAACAGGCAACCCGCAGCATTGGCGTTCAAGAGCGTGCCTGTGAAGCGGAAGGTGTGGGGGCCCTTGGATTGACCCCAGACGCTGAGCGGGGTCGCCTGCCCTATCCAGAGGGAGAGGATCGTGTAGGCCAGACCCATCGTCACCAGGGCCAGGATCAGGCGGTTCATGCGGCTTCGGTCACTGGCGACAAGGGCGCCGGTGAGCACCACGGCGCCGAGCCCCGCGAGCTTGAGCAACTCCAGTCCGATGACGTCGGGCGCCAGCAGCTTCGGATGAGGTGCGCCTGCCAGCGCGAGCAGCAAAGGCGTCGCGCCCCCGGCCACGGCGGCGAAGTAGAGGGCTGTGACCGGCACGGCCTTGGCCGCAAATGCGTCGAGGTCCTCGTTCGACAGCAGAGCAGCAACCACCAGCGCGACCATGACCTCGACCATAGCGAAAACCGCCGCCAGCAGGCTGCTGTTGGCGCCAAACGCGACGAATTGGACGAAAATCATCAGCGCCACCAAGCCGCAGACAAGGTGATCTCGGATTTTGAGCCAAACGCCGGCAATTCTTGGCCTTGCGTTATCCCTGCGTAGGCTTGTGGCGATCGAAGTCATGAACGTTGTGATTGGAGGAGCTATCCTTCTTTAGCTTGCGAAGATTAACGTGGTTCGTACGACAGCGTCGTCACAACTCCGTAGTGATCAGAGGTTGAGGCCGGCGATCGTTGCAGTGACACCACCCGCCAGCTCGATCCGGCATAGACCTGATCGATTGGCAGGAATGGAATTGGCCAGGCCCACCCCCCTGCCGCGGTCGGCCAGCGCGCCGGCCAGGTTGCAAGTCCGTGAGTGCGCCGCCGGAGGGTCGTGCGGGCATCGAATTGCTTGAGGGAGTAGGCCCAGGCGGTACGGTTGAAGTCGCCGACGAGAATGGCCGTCTTTGGATTCACGGAGTCCACCGCCTGACTTAGAGCAAGGGCCTGCAAGGCCGCGTCGCCCTTGAGATCGGGATGGATCAACTGAGTGCCGATGATCTCGACTGAGCCTGCGGCGCCGCCGTCGATTGTCGCGCGCACGAGGCCTAGGCGGTCCCATTCCGGTGGCCGCCAACTCCCGACGTGATAGCTCCAAGTCTTGATTGGCTTCTTCGACAGGATGGCCAAGGCGCACCACTGCGTAACCGTCGTGCAGTCGGCATGATAGGGATAGGCTTGGGCGACGAGAGCGACTACCGGGCGGCCAGCGCCCACCGCCTCCTCGATGACCACGACATCGGCATCGACGCTCAGGATCGAGGCGGCCATAGCGGCCGGTGACGGGTTTTGCGCCCATACGTTTTGGGTGAGCACGGTCAGGCGCGGCGCGGCGCGGCTCGCCTTCGGCTCAGCCCAATTCGCCGCCAGTTCCCGCCCAACAACAAGACCGCTGCCAAGGAGGCCCAGCAGCGCCAGCGCCAAGGTCAGCGGAGGCCTCGGACGTTTCGTTAGCGACAGGGCCAGCAGGGCCAGGGAACTTGCGAAAAACAGCGGCGTGGCGTGGTTCAGCAGATCAAGCATTGTGCTGAACCGGCCGGCCCAGGCCAGCACACCCAACGCCGCCCCCAGGGCCAGGACAAAATTCAAGGAGCCCAGGACCAATGTCCTGACGGCGCCTGCCCGTACCGTGCTCATGCGATCACTCCTTCGCAAGGGCCACGCCCAACGGGCTTGCCTGTCGATGCCCTCAGGCTGGCGGGCAACCTAGCGCGGCTGGGGTCATGCGTTCAACAACACCATCGGTGTTAGGCGTTGTTGAACAGAAACTACGCAATGCGTGACCGGGCGGGGGCGTAGACATCAGAAACCTAACCTGGCGAAGCTCGTCACCACTGAGACTGAAGCTCCACGCCGTATTCTGAAGACTTTTTCAGGCATTTTTCTTGCAAGACGTCTAAGGCTGTTCGAAGAGCGTGGCGGCATATGGAGAATACAAGTGCAGGCCGCGCGTAACGCCCCATCCGAAGTTCCCGCGCGCTTTGGTTTCTCGGTGATTATCCTTACCTACGCTCGCGACACCGCCCTCCAGACCACCTTGGCCAGCCTGCGAAATGCGATTGGCGATCGTCAGGATGTCGAGGTCGTGCTGGTCGACAACAACGTCGATAAAGTCGACCGAGCTTCGTTCCTCACAGTCTTCGCCCATCGCCGCTACGTGCGCACCGGCGCGAACAAGGGTGTCTCGGGACGCAATGACGGTATGGCCGTGGCCAAGGGTGAGATCCTGGTGCTGCTGGACGATGACGTGCTCATCGAAAGCCATGACCTGTTCGATAAACTCTCGGCGGCGTTCACCAGCGAACCCCGCGTCGGGGTCGTGAACGCACGCAAGCTCGACTCGAAGACCATGTCCCTGCTGCCGGAGTTCATTCCTCACACCCGCAAGGATGTCGACACCACGCGGCCCTTCTTCACGTTCCGGTTCGTCGGCGGCCTGGTGGCGCTACGCCGCGCCCTCTATCAAGATGTGGGTGGTTTCAGCCCGGAATTCTTCTATGGCCTGGAGGAGCGCGAATACTCATACCGGATCATCAAGGCCGGCTGGAAAATCCTCTATCAGCCAGACATCGTGGCCATCGAGACGACGGATGAAGGCGGCCGCGCCAGCCGGATCGATCAGAGGACGGAGACCCTCTCCAACCGGTACATCATCTCATACCTGCACACGCCATTGGCGCCGATGATCGCCAACTTCGTGCTCTTCACCCTCTTCCTGGTCATCAAGGAGCGCGGGCGGGTAAATGTTGGCCGAGCCCTGGGCAAGTTCTCGACTTGGCTGAAGAAGCCTGGTCGCCCAGCCAGGCGACCGATCGACCGTCATGCCCAAGCCTACATTCGCGCCTGCGGCGGGGCGATATGGCGGTGAGCGATTCCGCCCCCCCCAGCGATGGGTCGTCTGCCGACCTCAGCTATCTTTGGCTAACCCGTTGGCCGCCCTATGGCTCGCGTCGTGGCGGCGACATGGACTATTCGCGGTATCTGCTGGAGTCACTCTCGCATTCCACCCCGGTACATGTGCTCGCCTTCGGCAAACCTTCCGATTTGCCGCCCGACGCGCCACGGCTCAGTTGGACTCTCATCGATCATGACGAGCCTTCGCGCCTCGCCAGCGTGCTGTCGCATCTACCCAATGTCGCCTATCGACATAAGAGCTCGGCCTATCTGCAGGCTGCGATCACCGCGTCACGCGAGGTTGACGCCATCTTCGTCGACTTCATTGGCCTCTTCGGGCTGGTGGCGCCGCTGCGCGAGGCGCTGGGCGAAAATGGCCCGCTGATCATTCCGGTGAACCACAACTTCGAGCACGACGTTCGGCGACAGATGGTGCTGGCCGAACGCTCACTCGGGATGCGCGCCGCCCTGACCTATGACACCTGGAAGGCCGGCAACCTGGAGCGCGCCGCCAACCGAATAGCCGACGGACTGGTGGCCAACACCGACGCTGACGCCCGCGCTTTCGCCAGGGTCACGGCAAAGCCATCGGTCACGATTTCGCCGGCCTATAACGGTCCACGCTTGGCTGCCCGCGTCATCGACGCCCAAACGCCGCGGCGAATCTGTGTTCTGGGCAATCACGAGGCGCATCACAAACGTATGGTGCTTGATCAGACGCTGACAGCCCTGGCCGCGCATGGGATCGAAAGGACATGCGATGTCGACGTTGTGGGCGCCGGCGACAACTCCGAGTTCCAGGCGCGGTTTCCAGGCTTCAACTTCTACGGCTACGTCGACGACATCGAAGCCTATCTCCAGACGGTGCGCTTTGGGCTCATCCCCGATGAGATCGGCGGTGGATTCAAGGTACGGGCTTTGACCCACGTGTTCCAGCGCCTACCCATGCTGGCGGTCCGGCACGCCGTCCAGGGGATGGGGCTGACTGCCAATGTCCATTACGCCGAAGCCGAGAACCTGGACGAAATGTCGACTGCCATTCCCGAGTTGCTTAACGACTTCGCGCGCCTCAACCGCCTGCAGAACGCCGCCTACGACCACTGCGATGACATCTACGACTGGGAGAACAGAGGCCGGTCACTCGATCTCTTCGTCCGCACGCTGCTCGCGGATCGCGCGTGAGCCTCATCGCTCAGATCCGAGGCATTGGCCCTCATCGCATCAAGGCCTTGATCGTCGGCTTCGCCGGCGTGCATTCGCTGAACGCCGGCCTGACCCTAATCTATTCGCTGGCTCAGACCCTGGTTTTCGCACGTGTGCTGCCGCACCGCGTCTTCGCCATGACAATCCTGTCTCAGGCGATCTGCCTATACCTGCTTCCAATCAGTCAGTCGGTGGCGCGCGGAAACTTCGTGCTGTTGCGCGAGCGCGCCGTGCGCGGATCCGATCGTGCGGCCCCTGAAGCGGCCGCAGCCTACACGTTCAACAAGATCATACTTTTGTTGGTCGCGCTGATCGGCCCCGTCGCGATCGGCACGTCAAGCATGGCGGAGTACGTCGCCTTCGCCTGCCTCATGTTCTACGCCACCTACTCAAACCTGTGGTACTTTGAGATTCAGCTCTCGCTGATGGCCGTGGACCGGGCGTTGGAGTTCGAACGCGTCTCGTTCTTCCGCCGCGTGGCCAACTATATCAACCTCATCACCCTTTTCTTCACGCACGAGTTCCTGCTCTGCACTATCGCGTTCGCTGTCCAGACCCTGCTGTTTCATCTCTATGTCACGGTCTTCATGGCGCGGGGGTCTGGCCTGTTCTCATGGCCGACGGGGCTGACCGTCCAAGGGGTGCGCGCCCACCTCGATAGGCTCTGGGTGGCGCTGCAGGCGGTGTTCGCCGAATGGCTCACCCTGAATGCGCCCTACGCGATCTTCCTGGCCCGCTTTGGCGTCGGCCCAGGGATCATCACCATCGACGCTGTGCTCAAGCTGCTGCGAATGGTGCTGGCTGTGACGCGGAATCTCGCGGAGATCGCGCTCCCACGTGTTTCCCGGGCCCTTTTGCTGGGGGACGTGAAGAGCGGGCGTTGGCCAGCGATGCTGGCGATCGGCGGCGGCATATCGGCCGCCATGTGCACCGCCGTCGCCGTCACGGTCTGGGAGAAGACCAGCTTCGGCATCCTCCTTGGTCCCAACAATGTCGTCCCTCACGGCAGCGGTGCGCCGGCGGCCCTGACCATGCTGGCCGGTGTGGGGGTAGCGGCGGCCGGACACTTCATCGGCCACTCGGGCGACCGGCGGGCGGTGCCGACCCTCGTGGCGACGTCGATCATCTGCGTCGCCGGCTTCGCCAGCTACGTGCTGATCGGTCGCGTGGGCATCGTCGAGGCCCTTTGGGCGTCAGCGATAAGCCTCTCGGCGATCTCAGTCGTGGCTGTCGCGCTGCTGGCCAGAAGCCTGCACCGATAGAGGCCGCCCCGGCGGCGTCGGCACGGCATCAGTCGTGATAGTAGGCCCGGTAATTCCCGTAATAGTAGGAGTTCATGTTCAGGCGCGACCGGGTGTCGACCATTGACAGAACCAGGCCAGCTATCGGAGCCTTGTCGCGAGAGAGACGGTCGAGGGTAGCCTGCAGCGCGTGCTTTGGCGTCCTGTTCCAGTGCGCCACCACCACCACGGCGTCTGCCAGAGTCGAAAGCGTACGCGCGTCCGTAACGGCCAGAACCGGCGGACCGTCCAGGATGACGTGATCATAGCGGCTGCGCAGCTCGACCAGCAGATCGGCCATGGCTTTCGTACCGAACAGATCGCGCGTGGTGAAAGCCGCCTGTTGAAGCGGCAGGACGTCCAGGCCAGTCACAGCGTCCTGAACGATGACAGTGTCGAGCTTTGCCGTGCCCGACAGGACTTCGATGAGCCCCGCGGCAGGGGACTGAGGCAACAGGCCTGCAAGCGCGTTGCGGCGAAGGTCACAGTCCACCAGAATGACCTTCTCGCCAGTCATCGCCATGATGCGGGCGAGCGATACCGAGCAGGTCGTCTTGCCTTCATTGGGCAAGGCCGAGGTAATGGCGACGACCTTCTGGGTCTTGTCGATGTCCGACAGCATGATGGCGCTACGCGCCGTGCGCATCGCCTCGGCGTAGCCTGACATGGGCCTTGCGACGACATAATCCCACGGCTCGATCTTCTTGTTGTCGATCACGAGAGCGCGCGCCGTCAGCAGCGGGACGGACGCGATGAAGTTGATTCCGAGCTCGCGCTCCACTTCTTCCGGCGTTCGGATTCCGTCGTCCATGAACTCGGCGACGAGCACCGCGGCGATTCCGAGGATCAAGCCGAGCGCACCGCCCAGGGCCGCGAACAGCGGCTTGTTGGGGAAGTAGGGACGGGTCGGCAAGCTGGCGGCGTTTACGATCCGGGCCTGGGCGACGTTGCTCTGCTCCTGCTGATTCACCTGCTGCGCCGCGCCGGCGAGTTGGTTGAAGATCGTACGCTTGGCCTCGGCCTCACGCTGCAGACTGTCGGCCGCCACCGACGCCCGGCTATTGGTCTCCAGTTGTCCCTTCAGCCCCCCCAGCACGCCACGCAGGCTGGCGGCCCGGGCTTCAGCAGAGCGGGCGTCGCTCTCGAGGCCACTGACAATACGCAGGGATTCCTCACGGATCTGGCCTTCCAGACCTTCAACCTGCCGCGCGACCTTGAGCGTCTCAGGGTGCTTGGGGCCATAGCGGGCGTCGACTTCGGCGCGAGAGCGCAGCAGGTCGCCACGCTGGCGGCGCAGTTCCAGGATGGTCGGCGAACTCAGCACGCTTGAGACCGCTTCGATCCCGCTTTGCGCGATTTGGGCTCGCGCCGCCATGTAGTTCGACCGTGCGGCCGCAGCCGCCGACTCCGCCGCCGCAAGCTCAGAAGTCACCGTGGAGATCTGCTGCTCGGTGACAGTGCCACCGGTGGCGCCCGTGACGATGCCGTTGCTGGCCTTGTACTGAGCCAGGGCTGCGTCGGCCTGCTCGGCCGCGCTGCTGGCGGTGCTCAGGCGTTCGGTAAGCGATGTCGCCTGCTCGGACGCCGACTGAATCTTGAGCCGGACGCTGGAAGCCAGATACTCCCGCGCCATGGCGTTGGCGATATTGGTGGCCTTGGCGGCGTTGTGCGATTGGAATCGCAGCGCCACGATGTAGGTCGCACCTTCACGGGCGACGTTCAGGTGCTTGAGCACGCTGTCGGTGGTGACCTCTTCGGCGGAGGCTTTCGCCGTGCCAAACGGCTTCAAACCGCGCTTCAACTGCGAATTGAATTCACGGTCCGCGGTGAGGTTGAGGGTTCGGACCACATTTCGCGCCACATCGCGCGATTGCATGATCTTCACCTCGCTGTCGACAAGCGCCTGGTCCGGCGGCGCTCCCCGCGCCACTGCATCGATATCGATCCCCGACTTGACCGTCGGATCGATGCGGATGCTGGCGGTGGCGCTGTAGACGGGCTGCAGGATCAGGGACGCTGTGATCGCAATAACGATCAGCCCCAGCGCCACCGCGAAGAACAGCTTCCAGCGCCGGACGAACGCGTCGACCAGACCGCGGACATCAAGCGGATTCCCCGAAAGCCGACTATATTTGGTAAAAGGCTCCGGAGACGCCTCGGCGTTCGACATATAAGATTCCCAACACTAAGCTTGTCGACGCCGATTATCGCGTCAGATGCTTAACGCTGGAATACCAAGCTCAAGCCAATCCGCGTCACGTTGAACTGCGGCCCGATGGTCGCCGCGGCGCCGGAGGACTTGCGGTCGGCATAGGAGACCGAAGCGCCGATACCGAAGCTGCGGTTCACAAGATAACGAGCGCCCAGGCCCACATTGGCGACCTTGTCAGAGCGGTCGACGCCTTGGAATTCGTCGCGTTCATAACCGGCCGCAGCGCTCACGATGAAGTTACGCCGCAACTCATAATCCGCGCTGACCGACACGGTGTTCTGGAAGTAGCCGCCCGACCGGCTGAAGGCCGCATCCTGCACCGAACGCTGGGCGACACCTGTCACCGTAATCAGCTGGGTCGGGAAGTACTCGATCTTCGCCGCAACCGCGACACCTTTGACGTCCTTGAAGAAGACGGAGTCGTAGTCGCGCGACACGTAGCCCACACCGATTTCGCCACGGGCGACGTCGGAAAGGTCGAAGTTGGCCCCGGTCAGGGCCCGGAATTCGCTGGAGTCACGCTTGTCGGTGATAACGCCGGTGCTCGTGCCCTGACGATACTTGTTCTGAGCGCCAGCCACCTTGGCGAAAATCGCGGTGTCGGGGCTGAGCGCGAAGTCGGCGCGCAAACTCGCCCGCTTCTGCTCGAAATCTCGGGTGTCTTCGAAGAGCGCGCCAGGTACGTTCTTGTAGTCGAAGTTACGATAGTCGAGGTCGACAGCGGTTCGGACTCGATCGGCGCTGTACAGGCCGCGCACGTAGGCGCCCTGGGTGTCCAGCGGGATCGGCTTCGAGGCCGTGGAAATCGAGTTCTGGCTGCCGCGGGCCTCATAGACCCGCTGAGCATCGCCGCCCAGGTTGATGTAGGAATCGGCGTGCACGTCGAGGCGCGCGTTGCCCCGGACATCCCAACCCGTGGAGTTCTCGGTCGAGAACTTCGAATATTCCTGCCGCAGCACGGAGGCCGAGCCCGACAGGCTGTGACGGCTCCAATCGCTCGCCACGAAGACCGAAGGCGCGATGGTGGCGTACTGGTCGGACTTGTTCTTGAGCGCCGCAGTGTTGGCGCCCGGATAGACATTGTCCGTCGAAGAGACGCCGACGTTCAGCTTCGGATAGACCGTGAACGCGCCGGCGTGGACGCCGATGGCTTGGTACTCAGACCGATCGCGTTCAAGAACACTGGTGTTCTTGCCGCGCCCATAGAACTGGGGCACGTCGAAGTCGGTGGTGCCGCTCTGAGCGGAAGCGCCGTTCGCAAAGAACAGCAGCGTGGAAGCCGCCCCAAGCGACAGTGAAACGCGCAACCGGGTCATGCCCGTACCCCCTCAAGAAAATCACGTCTCCCGCGCCGAGGCGCGGGCAGCCCTATTGACCGTAGTTCGAACCGCCGCCGCCGCCGACAAAGCCAGGGCCGGAGCCAAACGCGGTGCCGCCTTGGCCGCCGACGGCGCCCGTGCCGCCGCCCGTGCCGCTGTTGCTGGCGTACTGGCGCTGCAGACCCTTGGCGGCCGCGATGGCGTTGGCCGGGAGGCCCGGGGTGCCAGCGACTTGCGCAAGCGCTGCCGCAATCACCTCGGCGCTGTAGCCGGACACGGCGTCGGCCATGGCGCCTTGGAAATCACCCTCCGAGGAGTCCGCCGAGCGGTCTTTCACCAAGTTGGTCAGCTTGGTGGCCAAGGCCGAGACCTGGGCCTGCTGCTCACTGGTGAGGACGGGCGTCGTCGCCGCGTAAGTCGCCGGAGCCGCAGCAGTCGCGACAGCAATCGCCAGGGAGGCGAATAGAGTTCGCCTACGAATTGAATTTAGAAGTTCAAGCTTAGACATCTGAACACCCCACGTGTGTGCCGTAATGGACGTTGTTGCACTGACTTATGCAACTTCTTGGCCGAACAATAAAGACACTTTGTCGCAACAACTGTCTGACGCCGATTCCGGCGTCAGATTCTCGACGGGGCGCCTAGAAATAACGCTCCGCGATCCGAACCGTGTCGCCAGGCTGCAGCATCATGTCCGCGGACATGGGATGCTTGACCTCCTCGGACTGGCCCGGGTGCTTGAGATAGTAGTTCTTCTTGTCGGCCCGATAGGTGAAGCCGTTGGCCGTGGCGACCGCTTTCAGCGCCGTGAGGCCGGCCGAATAGGGATAGTCGCCGGGCTTGTTCACTTCGCCCAGGATGTAGAACGGCCGGAAGGTTAGCACATCGACACTGACCTGCGGCGCACGCAGGTAACCCGCGGAGAGACGGGTCTCGATATCGGCACGAATTTGGGTGGTGGTGCGGTTAAGGGCCGTCACATCGCCGATGAGCGGCACCGAAATCATGCCATTGGAGTTCACCAGGAACTCGCCCGACAGATTAGGTTCATTATAAACAAGGATTCGAACCTTGTCGGCTGCGCCCAGTGTGTAGTCTGAAAGACTCGGCAGCGCCGCTGCGTCGACGGCTGCCGCCGGGGCGTCCATCACGGACTGGGCGGCGGGCGCCGCCGGCGCGCCAATGCTTGAGCATGCCCCGAGGCAGGAAGCGCTGAGAACGAAAGCCAGCAAGAACCTGCGCGTCATAGGTCAAATCTCCAGATGTCTTAACAAATGATATACTGTCGTTGGGGCCGCCGCGCAAGCCGATGCCGCAATGCAACACGGGCTGAAAAGCGGCCTCAAGTCTCAGTTTGAACCAGGACCACCCCGGTTCGCCATCTCGGGATCAAGGGATGCAACACGCAGGCCAGAGGCCATCAGCTTGGGATGATCGATCATGACCCAGGACGAGGGGTCATTTTGCGCCTGACGCTTCACCCAGTTATAGCCGGCCTTGTCCCAACTCACGATCCGCGACGTGCGGCCATCAAGGACGAGGTCGCCGGTTTCGGTGTGCGCCACGAGCACCGCGTGGAGGCCGATGTCGCGGCGGTACGCGACGGCGTAGAAAAGATCCTCGACCGGATAGCCCTGCTCGATCAGCTGCTGGCGCTTCTCGGTGGCGACATCTTCGCAATCGCCGGTCGCGCCAGGTCCAACGCCTGAGCGGGTCCAGTATTCTTCGACACCGTAGTTTTGCATGTCCGTCCGCTGCACGACGTGCTGGTTCACGTAGCTGTTGACGGACGCCAGCATCTTCAGGCGCTCCGCCAAGGGCTTGGCGGCCGCGTCGGCAGGCTTGGGCGCCGCGGGGGCGTCAACGGCCGGGGCGGGCAGTGCAGCCATACCAAAGCTGGAGAGCTCGCGCTCTCCAAGGTCGGCGCCCAGTCCGCCGGTTGCCAGCGCCGGGGCGCCGCCCCAGGAAGCACGGATCAGGAAGGCCTGGCCCTCCGGCTGGGCATTGCGGATCGAAGAAGGCTTGGCGCTCAGGTCGACGCTGGAGGCGAAGTCGCCGATCAGCATGCGGCCGGCGACCTCAATCGCGGGCCGCTCCGAACACAGGGGACTGCGCACCCTGCACATGTCGGCATAGCCACGGGGGGCGTCAACCGCGGCGCCCATCGGCATGAACGCCGAGACCGCAACCTTCTTGGTTGCGCTCTCTGGCGCGGTCGTCAGCAACGTCAGCGACGTATTGGCCGTAGGGCTCACCGTCGTACAGGCGCCGAGCATCAAGGCAAACCCCAAGCTCAGCAAAGTTAACGACCGCATAAGACTTCCCTTCTGAAGCTTTCGAAGGGTAATCTCTCATTCTCAATTTAAATCACGGTGAAATGACGTGTTTAATTATTGAATAAGTAAACTATGTATTCATAGTAAAGAGACATCAATTCAAGTTAACGAAATCAATACGACGTATTATCTTGTTGTTTACCTAAATGACAAGTAAACAACCGGGCTCACCCTCGCGAAGGTTTGGATGGACGCAGGCCGGCACAGGACGCCATATCGTCAACGCGAGCGCTCGGCTGGGCGCGCACGGAGGGCGGACCTCGGGCGAGCAGGATGGTGGCGGGAATTTTGCGCCCTCGGATGGGGCGACCTGTGTGGGATCAGGACGGGCGCCCGGAAAGGTCAACGACCTTTCGGCGGGCTGGCATGCGCACCCCACCGCCCAGCCCGATTGCACGCATCAGCTAGCCAGGCGCTCGGATGCGATCGCCTCGGTCGCCCCAGTCCAGCCCCACAGAAACGCGCGTCGAAAACGGCGGCATGTCGTCACCCGAACACTCGGGTGTGGCGGCCGTTAAAGGGACGGTTGGGCTCTACTCCACGCCGGCCAGGACAAGGCGATTGGCCTCGGCCTGATGCCAGCGCCACGCCGACTCCACGATCTCGGTCAGCCCATAGCGGGGTGTCCACCCCAGATCAGCCTGGGCCTTCTTGTTGTCCGCCACCAGGGCCGCAGCATCACCAGGCCGCCGTTCAGCCTTAATAACAGTCATGTTTTGGTTGGTGCCGGAGACCGTCCGGATCGTATCGATCAACTCGCGCACGCTCGTGCCACGGCCCGTGCCCAGATTGAAGACATCAGTGGCGCCCCCGGCCAGCAGCCGCTTGAGGGCAAGGACGTGGGCGTCGGCTAGGTCCAGCACGTGGATATAGTCACGCACCGCCGTCCCGTCCGGGGTTGCATAGTCTTCGCCAAAAATCTTGAAGGTCTTGCCGCTGTCCATGGCGGCCTGGATGGCCAGAGGAATAGCGTGGGTCTCGGGATGATGACGCTCTCCGATCCGCCCGTCGAAATCGGCCCCCGCGGCGTTGAAGTAGCGCAGGCTGACGGATCGGAACCCCGCATAGCGGTCCAGATCGGCAAGGATCTGCTCCACCATAAGCTTGGTGCGACCATAGGGATTGACGGGTCGCTGGACGTGGCTCTCATCCATGGGGGTGGTCACGGGGTCGCCATAGGTTGCGCAGGTGGAGGAAAAGACAAAGGCGTCTACCCCTGCCCTCTGCGCCGCCTGAACCAGGTTCAACGCGCCGGCCACATTGTTTTCGTAGAAGCGGGAGGGGTGCAGCACCGACTCTCCCACCTCGATCAGCGCTGCGAAGTGGAGGACCGCCACCGGCTTGTGCGCTGCAAACACCGCGTCCAGCCGTGTGCTATCGCGTATGTCGCCGACTTCTAGAGGCCCCCACTGTACGAATTCCGCATGCCCGTTCGACAGGTTGTCGAAGACGACAGGATTAAAACCGGCTTCTGACAGACGCAGGCAGGTATGGGAGCCGACATAACCAGCGCCGCCGCTAACCAATACAGTCTGCATGAGTCCTCCTGACAGGTCGCAGGTCTTGTGATCTGTCGGACCTGCCCGCGCAAGTCGACTTCCATGGAGCTCAGAGTTTTTTGAAAAAATGAGCATGCCCCTCACAATTTCAGCCGCAATACGCCTTCGTTGCGCCGCAGCGGCCCTGGCCGGGGGGATGCTGCTTGCCTTTATGATCCTTATGACCGCCTCCTCCCCCGCCGCCGCGGGGGTCCGCGTGACCGCTCGTTGCCCGCCTCCGCTCGGGCCGGCGATCCCCAGCGTCCGAAGCTTGGCGAGCTTCGCTGCGGCGCTTGGCGTGAAACTGGGATCGGCCAACGATCAACGCGTGTTCGACGCGGCCGAGGCGGCCATGAAAGCATCCCCCCACGGCCTCTACGTGAAGATTGCGCCGGGCCGCTATCGTCTCCAACGTCTGCGCTTCGGCGCCAACAGCGGCTACTATGCCGACGCCCCCCAGACAGTGATCCTGCAACAGGTTCGGGGATCAGCGGACGCGCGCGAGGAGACCTTCGTCGCGCTGGATGACCCCTATGCCACCAACTGGTTGTTCTGGGGCCTCACCCTGGACGGAGGCTGGCGGTATGGGCGAAGCCCCTATGAAGCCGATCCAGAGAAGGACCCGTGGCTGGATCGGCAGCATGCGATCTCCTTCGCCAACGCGTTCAGCGGGCGCGGAGACGAATGTTTCCGAGCCAACAGCCCCATCGGCGCTCAAACCCCAAGAGGGCGCTATGGCGAACTGCTGATCGCCAACTTCGGCGGCGACGGCCTGAGGGCGAGCGGCGCCGGCAGTCAGACAGCCAGCGCGATACAGATCTTCCGCGTCGGGGGGCGTGGCATGGCCTGGACCACCTATGACAACAACGCCGTCATGATCGACATTGGCGAGACGGGCCGCGAAGGATTCTATTGCGGGCCCAATTGCTCCAGCAACCGCTTTGAGGCGATGAAGATCTGGTACTCTGGCACCCGTCGACGGAAGGGTTCCACGGCCGGCCTTGTTCTCGACCGCGCCAGCAGCAATCGCTTCAGCAGCCTGCAGCTGCAGGACACCACGGGCGATGGTGTGATGATCGACCGCGGTCAGGACAACTCCCTGATGCTGGGCGTCCAGTGGCAGGGGCAAATCGATTGGATGGACGCCCCGGTCGCCGCCCTTGCCCTGAAGGGCGCAAAGAACAACCGCGTCCTACTGAACGCCAGCATGATGTTCTATTCGTCGAAGGCATACCCTGCCGTCCGCTTCCTCGTCCGCGACTTCGCATCAGACGACGGAACATTCGCCAACGGGAACATTCTGGACATCCAATCCGACGGCTGGCCGGAGAGCGCGAAGGCTTTTGAAGGCCCGATGGAGTCAAGTAACCGGCTGAGTCTGGACGGCGTCATGCTGAACGTGCCCGCCAAACCCTAGCATAACTCTCCGATCTGCGGCGGAGACAAGCTCGCCGCCGACGGCGGAGCGTTGCTCGATCGGCCAGTACGGATCAGACCCCGGAGCTGGACAACGCCACGGCGTCCAGCCTCGCCTGGATCGCGCGTGCCCGCTCCAGGCTGGCGGCGTCAACCTGAGGTTCGTCGGCGGCCCTGGACGGCCAGACCTCCCCGGCCCTGGCCGTCAGATCGCCCGGCGCGGCGAGCCCCACCCTGTCGGCCAGCGCCGCGAGAGTCGCGGCCGGAGCATCGCAAAGCGCTTCGTACGAGATGAACACGATAGCTTTCTGGTCTAGGCTAAGGAGATGCTCGTACGCGGCCGACCAATAGTCGAGCCAGGTTTCCAGGCGAGTGAAGTCCGCATCGCCCGATACAGTGTCATCAAAGGCGATTGGCTTCAGATTGGCGCCAAAGTCGTAGTGCCCGATCGCCTCCATGTAGCGGCGTGAAAAATCGTCACGTCCATGCAACTCCAGGAAGTTGAGATGCTGACGCAACAGTGAGGCGGCGTGGGCCAACGGATCACGGTAGGGGGCCAAGACCACGGCATCGGGAAACATCGCTGCGACGGCGGCAAGGCGCGCGATGTTGCCGTTGTTTTTCGAAAGGTAGCGTGTCGCATTCGGCGCGTCCGTGCGCCGTATGGCGATCAGCTTGCGCATCTGCGAGCGGAAGGCCTCGGGGAAATCGCGATCGACCTGCCGACCCCACAACGGCAGGGTGGCGTTCCGATACCGCTCCGGATGAAAGGTGCGCCACAGGACCTCCTCGAAGGCCTCGGGGCTCTCGATTCCGATCTCGACGCCATCGCCGTGCGCGCGCGCCTGAGGGGCCACCAAGTCCCGGTTGCGGGGCGAGAGGGCCCGCCAGAACATGGGGGCCAACAGGAAGGGCATGTCCCGATAGCGGTAGCTGGCGAATTCGCCGGTAGCCTCCAGGAGTTGAAGCAGCAAGGTCGTGCCCGCCCGCGGAAGCCCGGCGACGAAGACCGGCCGCTTGGTCTCAAGGCCGCGCAACTCGCGAGCGAAGACCACCACTTCGATATCCGCCAGCGCGACCTGCAACGGCCAGGTGGCGAAGGCCAGGACATGCAGCAGGCGCTCCACGCGACTGTATCGATGGCGCCACCCATCCACGGCCGGCGCTGGGCGGTGGGCCACTATCCACGCCAGCACCACGCCGGTGAGAGTGGTGGCGACCAGAAACCCTGGGGAAAGGCTGGTGGCTATCACCTTGTCGAAGGCGACCAATCGCGCCCGGTCCAGCAGCCAGAGAGCCAGCAGCGGTGCGCCCAAGGCCGCGATCAGAATGGCGGTGATGCGCAGACACAGTGCGCCCATGCCCGCGGCCATGCGCCTAGACAAGGCCTCGCGGCCGTCATCATTCAGGGTCGGCCACTGGGACCGGGCTTCTCGACTCAGCGCCAGCATCCGGCCGACGACAGGCCCGGCTTTCAAAAGCGCTGCGATCGCAATGGCCGCGACCACCAGCAGCACGGCGCCTGGCAGGCCGCTGCCAAGCAGCCTGCTCATGTGGGTTCGTCGTCCGAGGTCTTGGTCCGGAAGCGACGGATCAGGCGCTTCAATGGATACCAGGCGAACCCGAGGATCCCGAAGAGCACCGCGCCGACCAAGCTGAAGAACGACGCGATGGCGCCGAGGCCAAGGCCCGGCCCGACATAGGCAAACGCCGGCCCGGGGGTCAGCAGGGCCAAGGCCATCAGGCATCCGAAATAGGCGAACATGGCTTTGCGGCGAAGGCGTTCGGGCTTGATCATGGCTTGTCGGCTTTCGGGCAGGCGGCGGAGAGCTCGGCCAGCCGCGCTTCCGAGAGGACGCCGGGCGGAATTCTCTGGGCATCTTCCAGCAGGCCGGCCAAACCGTCCTTGATTATGTTGTTGTATGTCCAAACCACATGCCCCTCGCGGTCCACTTCTATGGCCCGGCCCTTGACCGCCTCGGTCACGAGCAGACCGCCATTCTCAAGCTGGTGCTGTTTGCCCATGATATAGGTGAAAAAGGGGTGTTCGGCATTGCCTTCGAACAACACCTTCTCGCTGTTGTGGGCGACGGAATAGAGTAAAATTCGGCTCGATGCTTGCTCGTCTGGCGCACCGATGTTGTTGTTGTCGAACACCGAAATGGTGGAGCCATCGACAAAACGGGTGTCGTGCTGGCGCACAAACCGGCCTGCGATCACAGTCTTGATCAGGTGGGTGCGCTGATCGATGACAATCACGGTGTTGATATTGCGCATCGAGACCATGATATCGCCGGGCTTGAATATTCCAGGCGTCATTGACGCAGGAAACACCTCCACGCGATTGACGTGCAGGGTGTCCCCGGTCACCTGCGGCCGGTCATTGTCCTGTGACATCTGGTACAGGAGACCAGTGTATCCGCTCCGCTGGATGACGTTGAACATGTCCAGTTCCTCGACCACCTTGCCCTGGGGCGAGACCTTCAAAATCTTGTAGTCAAAGAACGGCGGCTTGTAGCCGGGCAGGTCGGGCCGAGGCTGGTGAGCGATCTTGGCCTCCGAGGTCCAGAAATAGCCGTCCTCGTCACGGAACAGGGAGTGATGCGTCTGTCGCGGCAGCCGCCACTTGGTACGCCCGCAGATATCGACCTGCATGGTTCCGAGATATTCATAGTTGAACGTCAGGTCGCCATTCGGCGAGAGCGACATTCCGTGAATGTGAGTGCCCGGTCGCTGCTTGGGACGTTCGTCCGCCGGAACATGGACGGGGTTCGGCCAGTGCGAGAAGAAGTCGAGATCCCACGTGTGATGGGCTCGGCCCTGCGCATCTACCAGTTTCACGAAGAGAGCGCCGCGATCACCAACGCCGCTCAGCATCGTCAGCCCAGGCTGCATCGCCTCCGGCTTGAGGACGGTGATGGTCTGCTTCGCGGTCGTCTTGGCGTAGGGCACGGAGACGTGGCCGATGACCGTCGCCACGGCCTTCTTGGCTGGAACCACGGCCGCGTGGACCAGATCAGCGGGAAACAGATCATATTCCTGCGAACCGACCCCGTAGAGATACGAGAAAAGGGCGACGCCCCAAAACATCGACAGGAGAGGAAGCCAATTGTGTCTCAATGCACGTCGCCCGGATACTGGATGAAGAGCGACCACACTTTCGGTCACCTCACCGGCGCGTCGCTTCACGCCACGCAAGAGGAATACTGTTTCGCGCCAAGCGAGCAACCTTCACCTTCAGGTCGTCTAGGTTAAATTGATTTCCACCTAAGAGCCGAAGCTCCAATAGGGCCCCTCTGCGCCTATTTGGCCGTTTCGAGCAGCATGTCGCCCAGGCGCGGCCAGTTGAGGCCCGACAAGATCTGGGCGTAGACCGCGCCTAGCCAGCCCTGGCGCTTGAGGAGCGCATGGGCTTCATCAGGCAGGGCCGCAAACTTGACCTCGTCAATGCCCGCTAGGCCCTCCAGCTGGATCTCGCGACCGTCCGGCAAAATCGCACCTGCGGTACGCTCAACAAGGATCCCGCAGGCAATCAGGGCCTCGACGAAAGGTCCTGTCGCAAGATGTTCGGCGCGATGATGCTTGCAAAAACTGAAAGCTTCCTGAGTCATGGCCGAAGGCGCGCCGTTGGCGAAAAGGGGACGGCCGCCCGCGGGGACCAAGACCTCAGGGTCGTCCTCAACACAGAGCTGCACGCTTCGACCGTCCGGGTCTTCGGCCAGGATGAAGGGGTAGCGACGGACATATGCCGGGATGTAGCAGCCGCTACGCCAAGCTCCATGGGCGTCAACAAACAGGTTCTGGTCGGCCATGAGCCCGACGATCGCAACCGGCGTGACAGCTCCATCCACGGTAAACACGATGGGATAGGATAGGGCCGCGGCCGGGATTTCAGACAGGCTGATCGGAATGGCGTTGGTGTTACGCGCGAAGCCGTAGTCGAACGTCTCCGCCAGCCCCGCCGCGCCATGCGCGGCCGGGTGAAGCGCAACCGGATTCTGATAGAAAAGTGGTCTCATCGCGACACGAATAGCTCCCCCAAGCCATTCCGCCTGCAAACCTCAGGCCGCAGACGATATACCGTTAAAACACGCGATCACGAATTACGCCATCCTGCGGCTCTTTTCTGCTGCCTGGCCGGTCGCCACGGACTGGAGTCCGTCGTGCTGGCTTCGTGCGCGCACGCCATGGCCCAGGGGTGCTTCCGCCACGAGGAAGCAGGCGCCAGACCGTCAGTGGACGATCGCATTGAACATCACGTCGCGGCCCGACGCTTAGCCTGTGGACGGCCGCGACGTCCGGGCCTGGACAGGGCTAAAACAGCCCCAGCGCCTTGAAGCTGGCCACCCCGTCGCGGCCCACCACCAGATGGTCATGGATGGCGATGCGCAGAGACCGGCCCGCCTCGACGATCTCGCGGGTCATCTGAACGTCGGCGCCGGACGGCGTGGGATCGCCGCTGGGGTGGTTGTGCACCAGGATC
Organism: Phenylobacterium glaciei; assembly: GCF_016772415.1. Taxonomy (NCBI): domain Bacteria; kingdom Pseudomonadati; phylum Pseudomonadota; class Alphaproteobacteria; order Caulobacterales; family Caulobacteraceae; genus Phenylobacterium; species Phenylobacterium glaciei. The sequence goes on along the minus strand of NZ_JAGSGD010000001.1, from coordinate 1,501,492 downwards.
AGCGCGCTGGCCGATAGCTCCAGCGCCCGTCGCATCACCTCGCGCGGATAGACGGGCGCGTGATCGACCGTGCCATGGTTCATCACCTCGTCGGCGATCAGCTGGTTCTTCTTGTCCAGGAACAGCACCCGGAACTGCTCGCGCGGTTCGTGGGCCAAGGCGGTGCGGACATAGGCCGAAAGCGCGCTGGAGGACGAGATCACCGTGCGCTTGACCACCGCAGCCTTGCCGACCCTAAGCGCCGCCTCCTGCAGCAGCTTCAGGTCCAGGGCCACGGCGTCGCCGACCCCGCCCACTGTCTTCAGCTCGTCCAGCGAAGCGCCCAGCACTCCCGGGAGGGACCCAAACCGCGCCAGCAGCGCCTTGGCCAGGGGTTTGACGTCGCCGCGCGGGATGGTTCGGAACAGGTAGAGCTCCAGAAACTCATAGTCGGGCAGACCCGAAAAACCCCCGGCCCGCGTCCGGTCCCGCAGCCGGTCGCGGTGGCCGAGATAGTGCGGCTTGGTCTTGGCGACGGGTCTGGCGGGGAAGAGCTCACCGCTCCAGGCTTCCTGAAGTTCGCCACCGTCCGCCATGGAACCGCTCCGCAACCGTTCGTCGGGTCAATGTTCCTTATTCGTTCCAGTTTTGCAAGACCGGGCGAGGCGCATCGACGCAGCTAACCGCTCGGTAACTACGCACAGAGACGATTTGTTAGACTCAAAGTGGTCAAGGTTGAGTCGTTCGTGGAGACCCCCCAAGCGATGGCCCGCCCCCAGAAACGCGTTGAAGAGGCCTACGAGGCTCTCGACATCCCGCCGGTCCCCGCCGAGGCCTGGGTTCTTGCCCCATCGCCGGTGCGCCTGGCCGACGGCGCCTTCGATCCCGTCGACAGTCCGGCTCGCCGCCTGCAGGCCGACCTGGCGGCCAGCTTCACCGAACAGCGCGCCGACGATCACCGCTGGTCGCCGCGCCGATCGCTGGCCTTCATTACGGTGGGCAGTCTGCTCGGTTGGGCCGGCTTGATCGCCGCCGCCCGGGCGATGTTCTTCTGACGTAAGCCTCAGTCACCCTGCACGGGCGGCTTGAACAGGCCTTGCGGCGACAGGGTGAAGACCTCGTAGCCGGTCTCCGTCACGCCCACCGAATGCTCGCACTGGGCCGACAGCGACTTGTCGCGGGTCACCGCCGTCCAGCCATCCGCCAGGATCTTCACCGGGTGCTTGCCCAGGTTCACCATCGGTTCGATGGTGAAGAACATGCCCGGCCGCAGCAGCTCGCCAGTGTTTTTGTGGCCGAAGTGCAGGATGTTGGGGGCGTCGTGGAAGACGCGGCCCAGGCCGTGGCCGCAGAAGTCGCGCACCACCGAGCAGCGCTGGGCCTCCACATACTGTTGGATCGCAAAGCCGATGTCGCCGGTCCGGGCCCCGGGCTTCACCGCGTCCAGGCCACGCTGCATGGCCTCATAGGTCACATCGATCAGCCGCTTGGCGCGCGGCGCGATGGGGCCGAC